>NZ_WJBJ01000021.1:0-211596 GCF_020804205.1 Methanosarcina sp. DH1
TTGGTTCAAAAACGATTGTGGATGATCAATAAACACTGGATAAATCTTACTTTTTTCCATTATCTTCCTGGAGCGACGGCGACAAATAATCCTATTGAAAGTTATTATTCAAAAAGTCTAAAAACGGATAACAAGAAGCAGTTCAGGACTGATAAAGGAATTGAGAATCAGATCAAACTTGCTCAAATGAGAAGATTAAATTTGCTCAAGAAACCACAAAAGTCATTTCTGGAATTGTTCAGATTATTTACTCCATTTAAGCTTTAGTAAAAGATATTTTTGAGAGCTGAGTTAAGGATTAAGTAGCGGAGCGTATCGATTTTAGTCAAAAAATTCAGTGAAACAATTAACGGAGTAAAATAATTCTTTGGCATTCCTGCCAAAGAAATCATTTCTCAAGGATTATTACAGTTTATTTGAGCAGTTAGCAGAGAAAAGTGAAGTTTTAAGGACGGAAAAAATGAGAAATCACTAAATTATGAAACTGAGTCCATAACTTTTAATACTTATAAAATTTTATTTTCTTTTTATTTGTTATACTCTTCTATTTTATCTAACAGTGCTTTCGAATCTTTTGTAGACCTTAATGGTATAACTTATTTAATAGAAAAAGCGTAATTTTCTGCTGAATTAGTAAGTTCTCATTGGTGTTTTTGGTTAATGCAAGTAGTTCCAGTGCCAAGACAAACTAAATTTCTTTTAAATAAGCAAAAGGAAAAATTCTCATGAACATTTTCTCAATTATAGAGACTTTTTAACATCTTCTGAGATCCTCAAATTTGATAGTGATTCTGCTGACAGTGACAGCTATTATTCAAAAACCAGAAAATAATGAAAAGTCTCTAAAATATACAGAACTTTATGTCATAGCATATGAAAATGGATTGACATTACAAGATGCGGTCTTGAATTGAAAATCATCTTAATCCATAGGAAATGGCGAAGATAAAGGCTCTTCGTTGTGTGTGGAATTATCATAATGTACTCATAAAAACCAATGCGGTCTTGAATTGAAAATCATCTTATCCATAGGAAATGACGAAGAGCCTATAAATTGATCAATTTTCATCATCAATTTTCTGCAATATTGAAATATACTCATTTTCTATATTTTCCCATGAATAATTTTGCAAAACGAACTCCATCCCATTTTTACCCATAGCATTCCTCATTTCATCGCTTGCCAGGAGAAGGTCCAGGCACGCCTTAAATTCCTCATAGTTTTCATAGTACAGGCCGGCATTGCCTCTGATACACTGACCTTTTAACACGTCACACTTCCCATTTACAAGTACAGGAGTTTTACAGAGCCAGGATTCCAGCAGGACCATGGACAAACTTTCGTACTTTGAGGGCATTACTAATAGTTTTGCCGCTTTGATTCCTTCAAACTTGTCCTGCTCAGAGACAAAACCTAAGGAAAGGATATCAGGATTTTGAGGGATCTCCATAGTTTGTTTTCCCAGCAATACAAGTTTAACAGAAGATTCCTTTTCCTTTTTATATCGAAGAAAATACTCAAATAGTTCATGGCAACCTTTAGACTCGTCTACTCTGCCGACAAAGATAATGAAATTATCCAGGTTATATTTTCGGGCAAACAAAGCTGCAGTAGTTCTATCCGGAATATCTATACCTACACCCACAACATCAGAAGGTATATTAGAAACTCTGAATTTTGAAGTGACAAAATTCTTCTCTTCTTCGGTATTAAAAATAAACCGGCTGGGGGATTTGAAGAGCGAATCAAATATCGACAAATAGATAGGAGGTTCGTCATGTGCCGTAGGAACAAGCAGAGCTTTTTCTTTCACCTGTGGGAGGCCGAAAAAGGTAGTACAGTAAAGATAGGTAAAAAAGATAAAGCAAGTATAATCATCTTTAGCATTTTTTATATAATTTAAAAGATGGGTTGAGTACGGGCCCTGCATTTTCATCCATTTAATTTCATCTTCGTAGGTGTGAGTATCCCCAAAAATTTTCTCCGAGAATTTATTAAATGCCAGTAAATCTCTTTCATAATCAACACGAAATCTCCTGACCCGCACTCCATTTAAGGTTTCGATCCCTGCAGGGTATTCATTCTTCCAGGTTGTGTAATCTACCGCACAGGTAGTTAACACTTCTACCTTAAAGTATTTTGACAAATGTTCAGCAACGAGCCTGCAGTGGAATTCGGCACCTCCGTTAACTTCCAGGCCATATCGCTGGACGACTAAGGCGATTTTCATTCGATCACCTTTTGAATATACTCTTTTAGTAAATTTTCCATAGTCGGTCTTTCAAAATATTTTAGTCTTTCTCTTTGTTTCCGGATGATTTTATTTCTGAAAACTTCATCCTGTACTACAAGATTAATCATTTCTGCAATCTCATCACTTTTAAGTTTGTTAATCAGAATTCCCGAGTTTCCGAGAGTATCCGGGATTGCAGTACAATTATAAGCAAGAATAGGCGTGTCAAAGTACATGCTCTCAACAAGAGGAACACAAAAGGTTTCCCATTCGCTCACGCACAGGAACACATCAGCCAGTTTATAGTAAGAAATTAGATCATCCATTGAGACTTTTCCAGGGATATAAACGTCTTTTAACTTTAGCTTCCGAATGATCTCCTGCAATTGATCAAGATAACTTTCGCAACCTTCATAATTCCCTATCAAAAACAAACGCGATTTTGGATTTATAAGCTTATAATATGAGAAAATTTTGAGAATAAGATGCTGATTCTTTTGAGGAATAATTCTTCCAACAAAAAGAAGATTCACGTAATCATCATCAAATCTCGACAAGATACTTTTATTCGGACTCTTATTGTAAATATTGAGGTCCAGTAAAAGTGGAAAAATCTCAGTATTTTTAAATCCCAGGCTATTCAACTCTAGCTGGGTATATCGAGAATTTGCCAGTGCCAGGTTTGTTATCTCTGGGTATGAATTGAGCTCTTCTCTTCCCCATGCCAGTAAATACTGGATGTAATTATTTATTCCATAAAGATATTTTTCGGGCACAATCCCATGAAACCTTATTATTTTCTTGTCTGGCAACGTTCTTACATAATGAGATACGTTGGAGCCTATTGAGAAATGAAATATTAACACGTTGTCTTTTGAAGAGACTTTGTTATATTCAAGATGTCTTTTAGCATCCATTTCGGGGTGGATATTTTCAGCGTATATATTTGAGTTATAACCCCATTTTCTAAGAGTTTTGTTAATCTCAATAACCTCATTGCCTATTGCATCACCAGGACTAAAGGTTGGCAATATTTGATGAATTTCCATATTCAAGCCTCTTCAAGAAACCGTACATATTTTTCAACAATCCGGTCCCAGTTAAAATCCACATCTACATATTTCTTCCCATTTATAGCCGTTTTTCTTCTTAAATGAGGTTCTGTAAGTAATAATTAATGCATCCTTCAAATTCCTCATATGAGTGAGAAGCCGCTAAATCTTCAGTTTAGCGGTGTTCACTTTTTCCCGATTATTGCATAATCCTGGGCCCCATATAAGGCTTCGTTTATCATGTCTATGTTCTGGTTAGAGATCTCAATCATTGATTTATTCTGGTCCGTGTCCTCGAGATTCGGAAGCTTTTTCAATTTCATATCAGGAGGTATAGGGGATGAAAATTTCGTTTCGATATCACGGAAACCTGCGGTACTAACCAAAAATTTTAGAGTTTCCGGATGCACAGGTTTTACGTGGGAGAGGTCTACATAAAAGTTCGCGAAAGAGAACAAGGAGAGAGGGTTAACGGTCTCGAGAATTATGTAAAAACCGTATTTCATTTTTTTATTGCAAAGGTTCAACATATTAACAAGATACCTGGGATTGAGGTGTTCAACCACCTGACTTATGAAAATTCCATCGAGGCTTTTATCCTTGATTTCTTCAAGAGCTTTTATGGCATCTTTTAGTTCGACATTTAGACCCTTAGATTTACAGAAGTTTATCATATCCTCATCGACATCAATTCCTCTAGCGTTGATGTTTTGCTGTTTTGCCAGTTCCAGAAACTCTCCCCGTCCACACCCAATGTCAAGCACATTGGTGCAATTCTCAAAATAGCCTATAAAGTTTTTATGATGCTGCAGAATATTTTCTCTTGAACCGCGGAACTTTTCTTCAAACACATAATAGTTAAGCTGAGGGTCAGTGTTTCCAGAGGCAGTAACCGGAGTATTAGTGTTTCCAGAGGCAGTAATCTGGGTGTTAGCCTTTCCGGATGAATTATTCTGAGCGTTAGCCTTTCCGAAGGAATTATTCTGGGCATTAGTTCTTCCAGAAGAATTAATCTGGGCATTAGTCTTTCCAGGGGCATTTGTCTGGGTGTTAGCCTTTCCAGAGGTATCTGTTTCCTGGTTTCCGAGTCCTTTCTGTATTTTGGACTCAAGTACTCTGTTAAGCCAGGCTTTGTTTTCAAGGTCCAGATTAACAGTAGAAACTATAGATTCGACTTCTTTCTTTATACTGTCGACAACTTCAGATTTTAACTTTTCAGTTTCACTGCTTAATTGCTCAACTTTGGATTTTAGTAGTTTGTTTTCGTCCTCAAGTTGTTCAATTTCTAATTTTAACTTCTCTACTTTATTAGAGCAGGAGTCTGCTGTTTCCTTTGCATCACTGAGAACTCCGGCAAGGTTATAATTAAGTTGGCTTTGCTTCTGGAATACGGGATCGACATAACGTCTGATTTCTCCATGCACTAATTTTCTACCTTTTATCAAAAATGTGCCAAAAAATGGACGATGAGAACTGATAGAATAGTTGTCGTTACGAATATCATAATCCGAATTAATTACTTCGGATTCCTGGGGACATCTTACATTTGAGGAGGCCTCTGAAAATACATGTTCTACTTCTTCGATATTTTTGGGATCGTCTTTTTCTTTTCTTTCCCTTATGTTCTCACGAATTTTTTCCATAATCTCTTCAACATTGATTTCATCGTCTTTAATCTCGAACGTATTCACTTTTGATTCCTCTGACCTGCATTCATCCGGGTTTTGCTCAACTTTTGCACTAATGTTAAGTAAAGGCTTATTAGTAATTTCCTGAAGCCAGAAACAGCCTTCTTGCACGAGGTCAATTTGCAACTTATATTCCCCATGCTCTTGAGGAGCGACGATATCTACTTGAAGATCCTGCTGTTCATTAGGATTTAAAGCAGGTAGTATTTCAGTCCTGAGTCCGTCAAAAACTTCATACGTACCGTCAGTTTTCAGCCAGTGATACGAGATATTCACAGGACAAGGAGGTAGAGATACAAGCCGCTCTTTTCCGTTATTCTTAAGAGTTATATGCAACTTGAATTTTTTATTTGAAAAAGTGTTAATTGAATCTTTTTCCGACAGAGCTTCTATATTTACTCCATTGCGGTCAAGTTTTCTGGGAGATAATAATTGAACAATCCTGTCCCTGTCCAGATCTTCAAAAGAGCTTACAGCAAGGATAGTTCTGGCATTATTGTACTCTTCCGAACTAAAAGAGTGAGTGAGCGAGCCTGCTAAATCTTGAGAATCGTTTACCCATGTAAGTATATGTGAAAAATATTTATTTAAATTAAGAAACAGGCTTTGAGGAGTTTGCTCATTGATATGTCTCAGATCTTCATAAAACGTCCTGGGATTTTCAGGAATATAAAGTCCGATTGACTTTGCGATTTTTCGCTTTTCCTCGTAAGTATATTGGTAGTACAACTTATTGGGATAAATGTACGTAATAAATAAACCGTCTTCTTTAAGGAGTTCTGCGATTTTTAGAATAACTAATTCAAGTTTATCTTTTGGAACGCGCTCAATCAGATCTGTTGCAATAATTCGATCATATTTTTTATTAAACTTATGATTTAAAAAATTGTCTTGAATAAATTCCAGATTCTTCATCGAGGTATTGGCTAAATATTTGGCTTTAGCTGTCTTAATCGCTGAAGAAGAGTCGTCAATTCCGGTTACATGAGCTCCGGACTTTGATAAGGTATAGGAGATCTCCCCTCGGCCACAACCCACCTCCAGTATATTCATGTCTTTATTCGGGTTAGCAAGACAGGATATGGAAATTAAACGAGAATCTTCAAATTCTCTGCCCTTATACCTTTTATAAGAATCAATAATATCTTCTAAATTTGAATTTTCCTTGCTCAGGCCTTCTACAAACATATGCTTAGCCGAGCTTTTGGTTTTAATCAGCAGTTCACCTGCATAGGAAGGTATTGTTACAGCAAATTCGATAAAATCTTTATATTTATTTAGAAAATACGTTGCACTCAATAAATTTTCATCAGACTTGAAATAACCGTCAACAAGAATCCATTTACTTTTTTCCAGTGCAAGTTTTAAATCATGGAATATACCGTCTCCGTCCTGATGATCATCAATATGAATAAGGTCATAGAAATCTCCAGGTAATGTAGTCATTGACTGACTATTGGCCAGCAAAAATTCTGCCTTGTAATTTTGTGTGATTCTTTTGGCCCAGTTACCTTCCCCTTTGTTTTCTCCAAAAGTTTCCGAATCGTTGTCTATCCCCAAATAAGTTGCATTTTCTGAAGCCTTAAGAAAAGTTATCGCACTATAACCGTACCGGACCCCAATTTCCAGTATAGACGTTGGACGGATCATTTTTGCAATTGCATATTTCATGCGATAATAATCAATCCACTCATTGAATAGATCTGATAATTTATCCCCAGGAAATGCATAATTCCTGAAATCGTAGTTAGTACGGTTATAAGTAGAGATTAACTCATCCAGCATACTCCGTTCTCCACAAAGCAATTTATTAACACAAGCGATTAACAGTTTATATGATTATTTTTCATAATAAGTACTGGTGTCATGGCAAGTTAATTATTGGGCATAATCCTTGGTACATTCTCATCAGAATACAACGATTCAAAGTTTACTAGATGATCAATAACTAAGTTTTCTTGACACTAGTGGACTAACAATTAGTTAGACTAACAATTAGTGGACTAACAATTAGTGGACTAAATTAGTGGGTTAAATTAGTGGACTAAATTAGGGGGCTAACAATTTGATTTAGTTTGGATATATTATAAGTGAATAATAGTAGACTAACAATTTGATTTAGTTTGGATATTTTATAAGTGAATAATAGTAGAATAATAATTTGATTTAGATTGAATATTTCATATAAGTAATAGTTGAATAATAATTTGATTCTTTTAATACATCACACTTTCCATTTTAGTTCAAGAAAGCATTCTTAAAAATTTCAATATAAAGAGACCTATAGGAATGCCTGTTAATAAGCCTTCCAAAGTAACAGATGATGCAATGTATGATACAGCTAAAATTAATAAATATAACAGGGAAAGAAGGATAAAGTCCAATATGGCAGTAAATAAAAAAATTGGAAGATACAGTACAGATTTAATCTCCTTTTAGACACAGTTATCGTTGAAAAACCACATATACCAAAGGCCATTTGGACGAAATAAATGAAGGGGTTGAAAAATCAAGAAAACAAACATGATATTCTTTGAATAATATATACAACCAATGAAAATGCTTGCGGGTGGCTGCATTTTTATGTTAAATTCGTTTTAGAGTTTAGTGAAAATTTCGTATAAGTCGGGTTAAAATATAAGAATCCTGTTAATTAGTAGTAAACATTATTTATATATTTATTTATTGTCGTTTAAAGCTACTCCTCGTATCTCTAATAATTCAGATAATCTATTCAAAGCATATTTTTTTTCGTTTATCGTAATCTGTAATTTGTTAATCTCGGCTTCTAATTGCGCGATCTCGATTTTTAACTGTAGTATCTGCTCTTTAATAAGATCATTACTTTGCATTATATCGCCCAATAACTATGCATTAACCCCTTAATTCAATAATATTGGTTATGTAAACGCTATTATAAATCGATCCTATGTATAAAATCAATACTATATATAGATCAATGTTATGTATAAATCAATGTGTTTTAACTTTTTGATATTCACTTTATCATACTGCACCGATGTTAACAAACTCTCATTATCCGTTTCTCTGCCTGGGGTTGCTGCAATTCAAAAGTCTTTTTAGTTAATATACTCACAGATAGAACTCTCTGACCAGAAACTGAAACACTTACTCATTAATTTTCAGATTTTCCTATACTGTTCTCTTTATTCCCTTATTCCTTTTAATACCACTTTTAGCAAATGCTAACCGCAGGCTAAGAAATATACCTCCCGACGGATAGATATATGTACTATTCGAAAACAAAATTCACTAAAATATGAGTTGAAATGCATTAATCAAGAGCAGGATACATTATTTTTTAAAATAATCAAAAAGAAAGCTTAATTAAGAAGACACATTGAAGCCGTTTAGCTAAAAAATACATTGAAGCCGTTTAGCTAAAAAGACATTGGAGCCGTTCAACTAAAAAGACATTGGAGCCGTACTGCAGAAGAAATCACTTGCTTTGAAGTTATTCCATTCAAAAGGCAGATCCAGTGCAACAGGATTGAAAAACCTGCTGCATGCCTGACGTATGATGTGAAATGTACGTTCAGTATTGTCAAAGTAAAGGTAATACAAAGATTTAAATAAGATGGATTTACCGTTTTGAAATCCCTGTGACATACGGAGTAAAAAAATGGCATCAGTTGAAACGACTGAAAGGTTGGGATGTAGCCTTGGCTTTTTCTCAACTTTTGCAATCGGCACCGGCACTATGATTGGAGCCGGGATATTCGTTCTTCCGGGAATTGCGTTAGCAGATGCAGGTTCTGGAGCAATACTCTCTTTTTTGCTTGGTGGGCTTATTTCAATAGCCACAGCCATCAGCATGTCAGAACTGGCAACCGGCATGCCTCTGGCAGGCGGCAGCTACTACTATATCAGCAGGACGATGGGAGCTGCGCTTGGTGCAGTAATCGGCCTTGGTTCCTGGCTGGCCTTAATCTTCAAAGGCACATTTGCACTCATCGGGCTTGCAGAATACGCTCAGATCTTCTATCCCCTGCCCATATATGTCGTAGCAGCTGCAACCGGCATGATCTTGTTAGTGATTAACTACCGTGGGGCAAAAAGTAGCGGTTCACTGCAGAACTTTATTGTGGTCTTTTTGCTGGTAATTCTGGCTCTCTTCATAGCCCGAGTATCTTTTATGGTTAATCCAGCTAACTTTTCACCTGCAACATCTCATGGTATAACCTCGACAATCACAACAGCAGGAGTTATTTTTATATCCTATCTCGGGCTCGCAGAAGCTGCCGCAGTATCCGAGGAAGTAAAAAACCCATCAAAGAACCTGCCCCTGGCATTTATTGCTTCAGCCGTTGTAGTAACCATCTTCTACGTTGGCATAATGGCTGTAGTTGTAGGGTTCCCTAACCTTCAAGGAGCCGAGAAATCGATTACTCCCCTGGCCGATATTGCAGGTCTGATAGCAGGAGAATCCGGGAGAATAGCAATAGCCCTGGGTGCGCTGCTTGCTACACTTTCCACAGCCAATGGCGCTATATTATCGTCTTCCAGGTTTCCTTTTGCCATGAGCAGGGATGCACTTATGCCTGAATGGTTTGTCCTTATCCATCAAAAATTTGAAACTCCCCATAACGCTATACTTGTAACAGGAATATTAATGGTCTTGCTTTTATTCCTGTTCGACATAGAGGAGCTTGCAAGACTGGGTGGAGCTTTCAATATTTTGATATTTATCCTGTTAAATATGGCAGTGATAATCCTCAGAAAAAGAAACCTGCCAGGATACGAACCCACTTTTCGCGACCCGTTTTTCCCCTATACACAAATCTTCGGGATAGTTGGGAGCATAGTACTGCTTCCCATGCTTGGTGGGTTACCTCTTCTTTTCACCGTAATGATGATTTTTGCTGGAATTGGCTGGTACTCGTTCTATGGAAGGGGTAAAGCCATTCCAGAGTATAACTTATTCGACCTGCTGGAGAATACTGTCGAAAAAAAGGAAATAAAACCTGTTCCTCTGGTTAAAGTTCTCGTACCGATCTCCAACCCGAAACATGAGAGTGCTCTTTTGAAACTTGCAGATTTTATGGGAAGCGAGATAATTTGTCTCCATGTTATCGAGGTTCCGGATCAAACAAACTTAAAATTAGCTCAGGAAGCCTACCATGAGAAAAAAATAGCAATGGACTGCCATTTCAAAGAAGAATTTGAGAGTTATCCTGCAATTCTCGGGCATAAAAGAGAATATATTGCTGCATTTGACCACAGCATATCAAACTCAATTCTGGAGCAGGCTGAAATTGAGCATGCAGATATGATTATTATGGGATGGCACGAGCCAAAGAGATTCGAGTACTCACATGGAGTTACAAACCAGGTTCTCCTGTCCTCAAAAAGACCAATCGCGTTATTAAAGGGACAGCTGCCTGACAGCATCAACAAAATCCTAGTAGGGTATAATGGTAAAGAAAACTCGGTCTATGGTCTCTATCTCGCAGAAAAACTGGCTGTAAACACAGGCGCTGGAATAGAAATTATCAGTATCATTAGCCCGGATGAAGTCCAGGAAAACAGGCAGAAAATTACTGATGAACTCGAGAGCCTCGTTGAGAAAATAACTTCCATACCTGTTAATTATAAAATACTGGAGAAATATTCCATAGAAGATGCTCTACTGGAGGCCTCAAACAACAACGACCTGATAATCATTGGCGACTCAAGTGAAAGATTTAAGATTTCTTTACTTGGGAATCTATCACAGAGGATTGCCAGACATTCTAAGAAACCTATAGTGATAGTCAAGAAATCAAAACCGATCTCAAAAGAAAGTTTTAATTATCTGGTTAAAAAGCACGCCCACAGAATATATGCAAGTCTCAGGGAAAAAAGGTCGTAATAAACTCAGATAAATCAAACAAGCAATTTTGATTTAAATGAATTCAGTTCATATCCTGCCTCAGAAGGTGAAATAAACCGACGAAATTGTTTTGATAGCAAAATAAAAGTTTCAGTTGAAATAAAAGTCTTTTGAAACTTTTTATTATTTTCTGGTTTTTTGAAAGATGGCAGCCAACTGTCATCGGAATCAATGTTAAATTTTGAAGGCCCCAGAAAATATTAAAAAGTCTCTTGTTTTTCAATTCAGGGTTTTATTCATTCTTGAGAGTATATTCCCGGTCTTGTATTTGTTGTCACTTTTATGAAATTTGTCTTCGTTATAGTACTGCTGCCTGCAGAATTGCTTACAGTAAGTGTAATCTTATAGTTTCCTTCCTGTAAATACTGATGCTTTGGATTCTTTTCTCTTGAAGTTGCTCCATCTCCAAAACTCCATTTCCACTTAGTGGGGTTTCCTGAACTCTTGTCAGTAAAGGCAACTGTTAATGGTGCTTTTCCTGAGGTAGGAGATGCAGAGAGTGAAGCCGCAGGTTTTGAGAATACTATTATGTAATTTTTCTTTGTTACCGTGCTACTGCCGGCGGCATTTGCTGCTGTTAAAGCCACCGTATAATTACCTGCTTTGGAATACTTATGGATTGGATTCTGTTTGGTTGAAGTTGCTCCGTCTCCAAACGTCCATTTCCATTTAGTAGGTTTTCCTTTGCTGGTGTCAGTAAAGGCGACATTTATTGGTGCTTTTCCTGAGGTAGGTTTCGCAGAAAAGCTTGCTACAGGAAGGGTACTTATCCAAGTATTTGTTACCTCGTTAGAAGTTATTTTAGTCTCTTGGCTGTTTATAAAGCTTGCTACAATAGTATCAGTACCTGCAGTCTTTCCAGTGTATGAAAATGTTGCCGTACCGTTTGCATCTGTTGTTGCTGTACTGCTTTTCCCTTTATTGGGGCCGTCAGTTATCTCAAATGTAACGGTCGTCCCTATAACAGGATTTCCAGAGTTGTCCTGGACTGTTGCGGTAAGTTTGTGCGTAGCTCCCACGTAGGTAGTAGCACTCAATGGTGAGAGAACAATTCCTTCTCCAACTACTGCTCCGGTAGACTTAAAGTCAAAATATCCAAAGAAAATATTATCATCCGTAGAGGGGTTTTGTGTATAAACAGAGATTTTTGTATCACCTTGAGAGACAAATGGGAGGAGGTTGTACAGTTCATCATCTGAGCGTGGGTCTGTAGGTGTTGCATTAGGATCGGAGGGGTTATCATTACTGTCACCTATACCCCCTACCGTCAGAAGTGCACCATTTCCATGGTCTCCATCATCTTCCCCACCAGCAGAGGTTGTCAGACGCTTATTATTAACATCAATTAAGCTGTACTGATCCCCTCCATATTCCTGGTAACCAAATGAAATTCCAAGACCCATGTCAATAGCCAGTTTTGGATCGGTTAAATCGATAGGTTGAGCCGTTTTAATGTTGAATGTGTCACCTTCAGTAGCTTGAGCTCCAAAGAGTAATACTATCGTGTTGTCGGTTTTCTGGTTAGGGTCATCAAAAATCACTGCTAGAATTTCTCCATCATCGTCATATGTTTTCGTCTCTGTTATGTCTAGATTAACTAGCCCTGCCGGAGCCGAGTCAACAATTGGTTTTACGATAGATGTTACGTCTGCCCAATAGCTATACGAACTAATAGCACTGGGAGTCTTATCTGTCCAGCTAACATCCTGATTGTTGATTTTGACATCTCCATCGACAAGAGTATCACCACCAAAACCAGTAGAAGCAGCTATTAAATATGCTTCTTTTACTGTTGCACCTTGCGGTTTTTGTACTTGAATGGTCCCGGTATCAGATAATGTACCGAGTCCATCTACAGATAAGCTAATTTTACCTGTTTCTGTTACAGTTGGAGTAATTGCCCCTGTTATTGTTACTTGTTTGTTGAGACCTTGGGCAGTCCCAGGATCTGCGCTTACTGTATCACTTACCAATAGTATTAGAAAGAGTACTCCAATAAATGTTAATATTTTTGTATTTATCTTTTTCATAAATTATCCCCTATTGAAATTTATGATTTTACAGAAAAATTGACACACTACCGTTAAACCCACATTCTGCAGTATTTTTTGAGAATCAATACTATTATGATAACATTTTTGGAACAGATTCAAGTAATTTGGACATTTTATAAAATTTGGTGAAAATTGAATGATATTGTTTTTGGTCTCGAATACACCACATAGTTGCTTTATCTCCTGCTAAAAGTCTAAAAAAATGTACGTTAAATTAAAAACAGATAGCATGAAGATCTATGAAATACGAGATTTTACTGCGGAAGGTGGATGTATGGGATTATTTAGTATTTACTACTAATCCGACGATCTTGTTTCCACAGTACCAGACCTTAACCTGGAAGATGTCAGGGTTAGCAAATGCCTGTTGTACAGAGGTTTCAATATTTACGGATGGACTGGGTAAATATCTCCAATCATTACCTGCATAGAGCCACAAAGCTCTGGTGTTGGAGGAAGGATAAGCCTTCAATTCAAGCCAGTACTTGGTTGCTATGTTGCTGGTCACAGCTGCTGTATCGACTGGAGAGTCTGATACTGAGACTGGGACTGAGGTCGGGGCTGTTTTCATACTGCTGGTTATCGGAACTATTCCTTGATTATCAGCAGCACTCAAAACCGATGGAATCGCTGCCAGGATTAAACACGCCATTAAACCTGCTATTATAAGCCGATTTTTTAACATATATTCACCTCATTTTGTTCCCTACTATTATATTTTTCATACTCACCATGTTTTGTAATTTTGAAGTTCTTTCTTGAGAATCTTCGGGTACCAAGAAAGAAATTTACAAAGATAAACCTCGAAAAAGAGGTCAACTATTTTGCAACATATGGTAAACATCTATATCGCGTCCTTCTATATGATACTTTTGGCGAACTATATATTTATGCAATTAAGTGCCAAAATCAAGTATTATAGCTTCAGTTTAGAACTCCATATTTAACAGTCATTTTATACTTGTGACCGCAGGATCATCCTTGCTGACGTGCCTTTATTAAGCCTGCACGAGTGCGTTCTACAATCAATTTTCTTACTATTTGTGCCAAACTTGAAAAGTCGATAATGATTAAGAGACGGCTTTGCTAAAACATGTTTCCTATATTATATGGCAATTTATCAATTTTCAGGATCACTCTAATTTTAAATAACGGCAAGTTTTCATTAATGACAAATAACAACGCCTAATTATTAGATGAAATTATATATTAAAATTCAAATAACTTATAAAATTGGATAATTTGTAACATTAAACTGAAAACTGGGTAGTAATTTTTCAGAAATTCGGGCACATGTTGACCTTAAAAATAGTACTTTACCTATAAGATCTAAGTGCTTAAAACATAAAATTAAGTACAGTAAAAACTACGGCTTAAATATACGTCTTAACCATTTAACAGATATATTAGCCCCAAAACCAGTTCTACCCTCACCCTATAAGATTTTCAAGACAATATTTCAGAATCATAAACTACATTGCTTATTTATGGTAGGCTTGACTAATGCTGTCGTTTTTCGGTTAAATTCATAAGTTAGGTCTCACTTGCGAGATCAAGTTTAATTTTAAAACACGTTTAAGGCTCACAAAAACTGAGTTTTGAATCTGCAAAATTGGAAGTTTTTAAAAGGGAAAATGCTTTCTGCCTTTCGATTCCACCTCAATAGTTTGGATTTTTAGTTAGAAAGTCGAGCTATATATAGAAGGTCAATATAAGAGTAATATAACATTATAAGCAAAAGCTTATAAAAATAATTAAATTTGATAATTAATAGCTTTTGTTTTTTTAAGTGCACAGTCCAAATGGGCAATGCACATTTGATAGGGGGAGCACTATGTCAGTTAAAATCGAATGGCAAATTTTTAAAGCCGAAACCCGGAGCGATGGTACGTGGAGCTCGAACAGTCCTGCCCTTGCAGAGCTGCTCAACGCCATAGCAAGCCCGGACAAAATAAAGGAACCTGCTCTAGATATTGAAGATGCTATGGCTCATCTGGCTATCAAAGGATTGCCATATTTTAAAATAACTGAAATAAATTCAGGGAATAACAGAGAGAATAACAGCATCAATAAGTCCTCAATGGCCATATGTTAGCATGAACTTGCAGGTAAAAACCAGTGAAAACAAGTAATTTGTATCCGGTCAAAACACAATCTGAAAGAAATGTATTATTTTCATTGCATTTTATAAATCTTTAGTATGGGAAAAATAGAACATTATAATCTTTATATTAAATATAATATTTTTATTTTATTTTATTTTATTTTATTTTATTTTATTATAGTTAATTGTACAATATCTGTTTTACATATTCTGGTTTTTCGTAATTCTATGTCTATGCTGTTTGAGTGAAAGACACATGAGAGACAAGTGAGCTTCAGCCAGGTTTTATACAAAATCCTTTTAAAATAATTTTCTATATTTAAATGGGGGATAAACACCGTATAAAACTAATTCCGAACTACCGAAAACGAGTGGGGAAAAACTGCCGGAGCACGGACAGGATATTTCTAGGAAACGTTCAACAGCGCCTGGGAAGGATATAAAGACCTTCCGAAAGATGGGTCGGTAATACAATAGAAGAGACTGACCACAAGGTTGCCTGGATCACGGTGAGGAAATATATGAAAAGAATTCTAAAAGAAACTGGGTAAAAAATAGATTTTTGATTTTTGAGACTCTGCCAGTTTATTTTTTAAATTTCTTAAAGTTTTTGGGATTTATCAGCAAGGCAACCAGCTTGAAGATAGCTGTGATGCTCTCCGTGAAAAGGGTAGCAAGAACGTTCCTACCCGCAAGATAACCAGTTTGGAGATAACTGTAGTGATACTTAATATTTAAAGGCCTGAAAATTGAGGCAACATTTTAGGGATAGAGAAAAATCAGGGCAACTTTACACTTTAAATATTTGGACAATGTATATATTATAGGGGGAAGGGTGTAAAAATGAATATACTATCCTTTGTAATAAACACTAAATGCAAATACTGTACTTCATGTCCACATTTCCAGAAAGGAGGCAAATATTGCGAAGGATTGGACTACTGTAAATGCGGGATATTTTTGAAAAGGAAAAGAGAAAGCTAAACTTTTAGAGAAAGCTAAACTTTTTCGGTTTTCGCTGTTGAAGTACTTGTCATTAGTCTTTATACTAGAATCTCAAACATTTTAAGTTTAAAGAGCTTGTAGCGCATAAGTTCGGACTTATAAGTATTTACAATCTATAATTTAGAAGTTTATACTTCAAGGCTTTTTCAAAAAATTAAATAGCTTACAAATTTATACTTTGCAGGTTTATAGCTACAAAATCTGCATTATAAATTAATACCTTCTTTGCACTGCATTTAATTTCAATTATATTTATCCAGGAAGTCGACAGAGTGATCAGGACGAACTATTTTAAAGTTTTAAGTCTGCTTCTTCTTTTTGCATTTACTTCCGGATGTATATATCCTGACGCTACCGATAATATTCCTGTTGCAGGTCTAAACTCCGAAGATCTGGCAAAGGATTTACAGAATTTAACACCTAACGGAACGAATAACCCTTTGTATGATGAGACAGGATTGGAAGACCAGAATAAGACCGAAAAGAATGAGAGCACTGGATACCTGGTCGATTCGGCGTCTTCTGAAATACCAGAGGTTCCTACTTATCATGAAGAAAAAACAAACGTCGTCTATCCCAGAGAATACAGGCTATTGTCCGTGAATCTCCAGAGAGGTATTGGGTCAGAAAATGAAAAAATCGAATCCGAAGTTTTCAATATAACTGGAAAGACATCAGGATACAATATTAAAGACGCCTGTGATGTTTTTGATTACGTGAACAAGCACTGGAAGTATCGTTCTGAAATAAAAGGCGAGTTTTTCTTTGATGCCTCTCAGACTATAAAAGAAGGTTATAAAGGAGACTGTGACGACTATTCCATAGTTATGTCTGCCCTTTTAAAAAATATGGGGTTCAATACAAGAGTCGTTACTGCAACAAACGAGAGCTACGGACATGCCTATCCTGAACTTTACATCGGAGACGACAAGGAAACTGCGTCTGAAATCCTCAGGTATTTACAGGGCAGATATTACTATGCTGAAAATATCTGGTACTCAGGAAGAGAACTTAAAGATGGGAAGCTTCAGTACTGGCTGAATTTTGACTGGAGTGGGTCAAATGGATACAGACATCCTGGAGGCATCTATTTTAAAGGAACAGAGGTAATTTATTACCCCAATGGACTAATCGAGTTATGAAATCGGAGAGATGCGAGGATTCCCAAAAAGAACCCTTTCTTAATATGTAAAAATTCATTTTTTCTTGCAACAGCTTAGAAAACAAACAAAAACGGGGAAAAAGTGTGTTCACTTCTTTTTCGTTTACAAAATCAAGTCTTAAAACTAAGTTTTTCTGATTAACTTTATATTCGTGTACCTCTACCCCTTTTAGGAAAGAATAATCAGGTCTGATAAAGCAACTCAGGTCTGATTATTTGAAAAAAGATTGTTAAGAGGGGGAATTTTATGGAAGTGAGCAATTACAGTGAACTCATAAGAGGAGATAGGGTACGGGCGAATACACCTCCTGAGATTAACCAGGCAATAGATACAGAGATAGCTGCAATGGTCAGGTTTTATGCAAGCAAAACCGACTATGAAATAGGCAAAAGGATTGAAGAACTTGATAAGGAATGGGATATAGGACGCATAATGGAAATTCGCGCATCTACAGTTTCTTTAATTGGAATAATACTTGGCTTGAAAAGAAGCAAAATATGGCTTATTTTGCCCACAATGGCTTCAACCTTCCTGCTCATGTACGCTGTGCAGGGCTGGTGCCCTCCTGTATCTATACTAAGAAGATTTGGCTTTCGTACGAGACAAGAAATAGATCTGGAAAAATATGCACTTAAAGCTTTACGCGGAGATTCTGAAAAAATTGCACTTTAGGAGAGCAATTAAACAGCGCAAGTTTGAGAATTGAATCTTAATAAAGAGCTGGTCCCAAAACTCAAAATTGCTTCTCTGAATATCATATTCTGGATTATCAATTGAGTTCCAGACTCTGAATAATAATTTTGAAACTCTTTCTGATGTGGAAATAAAATTGGTTTTGGGATGAGCTCAAAAACAATTACCGATGTTGTTTAGTCCAAGCTGACCACTTGCGAAAATTAAACGCTGTGAACGTCACATAAATAATTATTTATAAGTGTAGAGTTATAAGTTACATGTTGGGAATTACCACCTAAGTTTTAATATTTCATAAAACATAGAAAACGATTTTATACAATTTGAAAAAAATGTTATTTTTGAAATAAAATTTGTATAATAATTTAGAATATTTTTTTGAATAAAGCTAGTATGAAATTTAGAGTATTTTTTCAAATAATATTTGCATATTTATTTAATCTGTTTTTTAAAACAAAATATATTACATACTAAAGTATATAAAGAAGAGCAACTATAGTAAGGTATACCGTTATGGATTKAMWYAMTKRMWAWYGAAGCAARAKTTGTWGTMGCATYTRKWGACAYKWKMYTKYATCTTACTGSAKWWKWTGATATAYAAAAAKSKAAWTTTGMGTRCAAKWKAKGMMAAASYATGTMRCTTSCATCAGMGATGAAATCTTCGCTCTAACTAACAAATGCTAAAAATTAGAGTATSGAWRGTGAGTAAATAATGGTATCACAGAGTCCAGACAGTTCCAGTCTAGCAGAAGTGCTTGACAGRATTCTCGATAAAGGCATAGTTGTTGACACATGGGCAAGAGTCTCACTTGTYGGCATTGAAATACTGGCTATTGAAGCAAGAGTTGTTGTCGCATCTGTTGACACTTTCCTGCACTATGCAGAAGAGATTACAAAAATCGAAATTGCTGCAAGAGAGGAAAAACCAGTAATTGCAGCATAATTTCTAGAGGCTCTCAAATTAGAATTTTGACTTAAAAACTTATTCTTTTTTCCACTAACTCTGATAGCACTTGTCTCTGTTTGGTAGTGGCAACTTAAAACAATACCTTCTATGTCTTTCTCATGTCAAAAAACAGTATGTTATACAAAGGAGTCCTCTTCGAGGACTCCTTCGATAATTATTTGAGCAGAGAAAGTACTTCAATTTGCCAATTCCTGTACTTTCTTTGCATTGACGATATTGCAAAGCACGTCGAACGTACTTTTTACACCAACAAAAGTTGGCACTTTAAGTACAGTGTTTCTTCTATGATAAAACTGTTTGTTGTTAAGTGTTTCAGGCAACTCTCATATGATAAAACCATTTCTTCCTTAACAGAAGAAGAAGCTATCCTGCTTTCTTTTTATGATGAAAATGGCCAGATTAAACTTCCTTCAGGTGGAACCCTTCATCATTTTGTGAAGTATAGACTTGGAGAAAAAGGAGTCAATGAGATAATGATGCTTATAGGTGAGAAAATTCTCAAACTTTCTCAGGAAAAGGAAGCAAAAATTGATTCCACTCCACTTGAAGCTTCAAGATACGACAAACATGCTGATTATAATCCTCATTATGAATGCAAAATGGATAAGGCACATATTACAATGGTTGGAACTTATCCAATTTTCATGACTCATACAAAAGGACTTTCTGGTGACTCTCCAGAACTCATCGACCATATTGAAGCTCTAAAGAACATGAACGCTAATCTGGAATTTTATTCTGCTGACGGAGGTTATGATTCATTCCTCAATCATTCTGATATTTGGTATCATCTAAACGCAAAACCGATTATTTCCTACGCTTCAAATGCAGTAATCAATCAAGAAGGTGAAGAGGAACGAATCGATCACTGGGTGAATAAAAAGTGGAAACTCGGTGGAGATATTCACGCACCAATGGAAAACAAACTCAGATTTCTATATGAAATTGGAAGGAAAGAACAGGTAGGAATGTACCTAAGAAACCAAAATATTAGAGATGAGACTTTTGATGATCAGTATAAAAAGAGAGCTGAATGTGAAAAGATACATGGACATATTAAAGGTACAGTAAAGTTCGATATCAGAAGAGTGAGAAATCAGAGTAGAAAACTCTACTCTCTATTGAGTTTCATAGCATATCAACTACTGGTGTTGACAGAGATGCAAAATAAAGTTGAGGATAAGAATTCGTTTGGGAGATACTTTTAAAAAAGTGAGTATCAAATTAGATTTGAGATTTTAAAAGCTAATTTGAGATTCTCAAAATACTCATATAGATATAAATCCAAGTATAAATATTAGTGTAACTGTAAATAGAATATAGATATATATGTATAAATATAAATATTACTTAATATATAAATTTTAAAATATATACAAGCGAGATGGCTGAAAAACATACAAAAAAGAGCCAATAGCTCCGGATAAGCTTGTTTTTTTCTAAACGTATAGCTATTTAATAAATCAATCCTAATTAAATATACATGAGTGGGATCAGGCTTGGGGTGGATTGTCTTTCAACATACGAAGAAGGAATAAAAAGAGAGTGGATTATAGGAAACGGACTTGGAGGATATGCTTCCTCTACCGTTATCGGGGCAGGCACAAGGACTTACCACGGGCTGCTTGTGGCTGCTCCAGAAAACTCACCAGGAAGGTTTGTACTGCTTTCTTCTCTTGATGAGGAAATCTCTACTGATGAAGTAATTTATAAACTTTCTGTCCATAAATTTACAGATACTGTTTCTCCCACGGGCTTCAATTGTCTTTCCGAATACATTCAAAACCCATTTCCGCTCTGGGTTTACCAGCCTGGCGATTTTACAGTGAAGAAAAAAGTCTTCATGGTCCATAACAGTAACACGACCTGTATTCTCTATGATATCGAATCCAGAACAGAAGAAGCTTTACTGAAAATATTTCCGTTGATAAACTCAAGAGACTTCCATTACACTGCTCGCTCAGGATACCTTTCTTTTTCTCAGAAAGCTTATCCAGAGGGAGTAGATCTGGAGAGTTCCAATGGTTTTACCTTCTCTCTTTCATCCAACCTTGAATATCATTCTGATCCCAGGTGGTACTATAACCTGGAGTATGATGCTGAAAAGCAAAGAGGGCTTAACTATCAGGAAGATAATTTCAGTCCTGGCTATTTCGAAAGCAAGCTCAAACCTGGAACTTCTCGTTTCTTTATCTTTGCTTCAACAGACGAAATTCCTCCTCTTAACCTCAGAAAAGTTGATGAACTCTATAAAAGGGCAGTAAACCGACAGAACCTCCTTATTCTCAATTCCAGGCTTACAGATCCTTTTGCTCTTAAACTTCTCAGGGCGACGGACACTTTTACAGTGAAGAATCCTATTTCAGGTGAAAATACTATAATTGCAGGATATCACTGGTACTCTGACTGGGGAAGGGATACCATGATCTCTCTGACTGGCCTGTACCTAATTCCTTATCGTCATGAAGAGGCAAGGTCCGTTCTCATGAATTTTGCTAAATATTGCAGGAAAGGCTTAATTCCCAACACTTTTCCGTTTTTTGGAGGAGAGCCAGTATATAATACGGTAGACGCTTCTCTCTGGTTTATCCATGCTGTTAGCCGCTATTTTGCATATACGGGCAACTTTCTTTTCCTCGCAGATATCTGGGACACTATAGAGGCTATCATAGAAAACTACCGTAAGGGTACGAACTTTGGAATCTGCATGGATTCTGATCATCTTATTCAACAGGGGCCTCAATTAACCTGGATGGACGCTAAAATTGGAGAGCGGGCAGTAACTCCAAGAGCAGGTAAATCCTGTGAAATCAATGCCCTCTGGTACAATGCCTTGAAAATTGCTTCCAGCCTGGGTACTATTCTTGGAAAAGAGGTCTTTTTATATGAGATGCTTGCAGATGGCGTTGCCTCAAATTTTGAGAACACTTTCTGGAACCCGGAAACTAACTGTCTCTTTGACCTTGTATGTAAGGATGAAGCTGGAAACGAGGTTAAGGACCCTGCAATTCGCCCCAATCAAATCTTCGCAGTATCTCTTCCTAACACCATGCTCCCTCCTGATAAAGAAAAAGCGATTGTGGACAGAGTTGAAAAAGACCTTTTAACACCCTTTGGGCTTAGAAGCCTTTCGAGTGATCATCCTTTATACAAAGGACAGTATCACGGGGATGCATTCACCCGAGATACAGCCTATCATAACGGGACAGCCTGGCCCTGGCTCCTTGGCGCTTATGTGAGAGCTTACCGGAAGGTTCACAATTATTCCAAAAAGAGTCTGGAAGATATGAGGGCTCTTCTGGAGGGCTTTGATACGCATCTCGAAACTGCAGGTTTTGGCACTATTTCCGAAGTTTTTAATGGTGATTATCCTCACTCTCCAGGCGGGTGCATAGCTCAGGCCTGGAGCGTTGCAGAAATTTTTAGAGCATATGTAGAGGATGTGCTTGAGGTCAGGCCACTCTTAAGCACAATATCCCCGGTAGTCTTAAGCACAATATCCCAGGAAATGGATATGATGAGCTTCTCATCTGTGAAGATAAATGAGAAAACAACATAAGCTGAAGGGGAATAATATGACCTGGAAAGACCATGGGGAGCTATTTATACGGTCTAGAAAAAATCCAATACTTACGGTTGAAGACTGGCCTTATCGAGCTAATTCAGTATTTAACCCTGAAGCTGCCATAATTGATGGTAAAATTCTGTTGCTGGTCAGGGTTGAGGACCACAGGGGTTTTTCTCACTTTACAGTTGCAAGGAGTGAAAACGGAATTGATGGCTGGGAAATTGACAGTGAGCCAACCTTTTTTCCGGACCCCGTAAATTACCCTGAAGAGATATATGGCATTGAAGACCCGCGCATAACTTACATCGATGAGATGGGAAAGTGGGCTATAGTATATGTGGCTTTTTCGGATAGTGGCCCCTTGCCGGCTCTTGCCTTTACCGAGGATTTTCGTAACTTTGACCGAGCAGGACCGTTGATGCCACCTGATAATAAAGATGCTGCCGTTTTTCCTGTAAGGTTTAACGGCAAATGGGCTATGTTACACAGGCCTGCGCCTACTACTCACACTTTGAAGGCTAATATCTGGATCTCCTTTTCGTATGATATGAAATCCTGGGAAAAACCCGAAGTTCTTCTGTATGCCAGAGAAGGTGGATGGTGGGATGCTTATAAAATCGGCTTATGCCCGCAGCCGCTCCGTACACCTGAAGGCTGGCTAATTATGTACCATGGAGTACGCCAGACTACCTCAAAAATTAGTTACAGGCTCGGGCTGGCTCTCCTTGACCTTGAAGATCCCACAAAAGTGCTCCGCAGGTCGGAAGGCTGGATTTTCGGGCCTCGTGAGCCATACGAGCGCAGTGGAGATGTCAATGACGTTGTTTTTCCCTGCGGATGGGTCTTAGTAAACGATGAACTCCGCATTTATTACGGAGCTGCCGATACATCGGTATCAGTTGCCAGCGCAAAATTTAGCGATATCATGGAGTATATCTGCGGATGCCCTGGAAAACAGTGCCCTGAAGAATACTGCAGGCGGTTTGAAGAAAACAAGGGAAAGACTATTGATCTGAGAAGAAGATAAATCTGGAACTGAATATGGATTGTCTACTGAAAACCATAATCCTGTATATTTAGTTTTAACATTGATATGGAAGAAACCTAATGTTTAATGCATCCTGTCTACTGTTTTTCTAACTCTATGCCAGATCGCGCAAGAAAAGGTGTAGAATTAGATATGTTTTATCTCAAGTCTGGAAGGTACTGGTTCCAACCGTCCACCTACCTTTCATTTAGTCTCACATAGGCAAACGTTATAAAAAGTTCCCCACTCCTTTTATGTTAACCTTTTATTTGTTTTCAGAATATATACCAGGTCTTGTATCTGTTGTCACTTTTATGAAATTTGTCTTCGTTATAGTATTACTGCCTGCGGCATTGCTTACTGTAAGCGTAATCTTATAGTTTCCTTTCTGTGTATACTGATGTGTTGGATTCTTTTCTCTTGAAATTGTTCCGTCCCCAAAATTCCATTTCCATTTAGTTGGTGTTCCTGTACTTTTGTCAGTAAATTTAACTTTTAATGGTGCTTTTCCTGAGGTGGGAGATGCAGAGAATGCCGCAACAGGTTTTGTTATCACTATTATATAATCTGTTTTTGTTACCTTGTTACTGCCTTTAGCATTCTTTACTGTTAAGCTAACAGTATAACTCCCTACTTTGGAATACTTATGCGTGGGATTCTGGAGGTATGACTTTGACCCATCTCCAAAGTTCCAGTACCAGGAAGTTGGGGAGCCAGTGCTTGTGTCAGTAAATTTAACGTTTAATGGTGTTTTTCCTGAAGTAGGAGAGGCAGAAAAATCAGCAACTGGAAGGCTTGGGCCATAACTGAGAGTAGCCATGTAAATACCTCCTGGACTGCGATAGTCCTCCCACACTATTCTGTCCCCGTAGATGGCAGGCGATCCCTGAGATGATTCATCGGTAGTTATCTGAGTTTCCGTAGAAGTAGAGAGGTCGTACATGTAAATATCATAGTTATCACTATCTGCTGGCACGTATTTACGACCATCCGTCCACACTATTCTGTTACCATAGATGGCAGGATCACATGAATAAGAATCATACTCGCCTAAATCCTGTGTAGTGGAAGTGGAGATATTATACGCAATAATAAAGTAGTGTGCCATGGCATCTTCATGCATACATACGACTCTGTCCCCGTAAATCTTGGGATTGTCATTCTGGCATATCTCATTATAAATGCAAGTTTCCTTTTTAGTGGAAAGATTGTACATGAAAATATCGAATTTATAATCTATACTGCGATTGTCCTCCCATACAATTTTATCTTCGTATATATCAGGATATTTCTGTGTTGATTCATTAGTTGTTATCTGGTATTCGGTGCAGGTAGAAAGGTCGTACATATAGATGTCCCAGTTTCCATCAGCCCAGTTTCCTTCGTCCAGGCTTCCTCCATTGCGGCCATCCATCCAAACAATCCTGTTGCCATAGATTCGGGGTTTCAATGCTTTTCCACTGGTTGTAATCTTATTTTCCTTTTTAGTGGAGAGATCGTACATGTAGATATCCCGGTTTCCATTTTGATCATCATCCCAGACGATTCTATTTCCGTAAATAGCGGGGTCGATCTGATTTGATTTACTGGTGGTAATACGGTTTTCCTTTTTAGTGGAAAGATCATACATGTAGATATCCCAGTTTCCATTGCGGTCATCCTGCCAGACTATCCTATCCCCGTAGATAGCAGGTGCTGATCCACTGGTACTGATCTGGGTTTCAGTGATCAGTGGTGAATTATTTTGTGCGGTTGCTGCCGATGCTGTAGATATAACGAAAATTAGAAAAATCAGAGCTGCTAATGCTAACACTGTTGGATACAATTTTTTGTTAATTTTCATTATCTTATTCCTATATCTTCCTTTTATATTTAATATAAAAAATGTTAATACTTTGGTTATTTAAATTTTTAAACTTTCTCGTTCGAAGACTCTGTTCCAAAAAAAATAATCCCAAAATAAAAAGAAATAACATCGGATATCTTCACTTTCTGAAATCTGGTGGCATTATCCGATAGCGTTATATTTCTTACATGTGAACAAATTTATGATGTAAATGGAGATATTTTTAAATTTTCAGTAAATATATGAAATTTACTTTTACCCATACAATTTGAGGAGGATACAGCTAATAACGGTAATCAAGATATATAGAGAAAATATTTTCGTTCTTTTCGAGCTCACTTTTTATTCTGATTGCATCTTTTTCCGGAATCCAATATCTGGATCCATCAGGTTTTTCAAAACGAATATAACACCAGGTAAACTTTTTCACTTGAATATCATATTTATCGAGTATTTCAAGAAAATTTTCATCTTGAACAGCTTGTTCAGATACCGTAAACACGTGATAATCTCCTTTTCTAATAACTTGAGAAGGAGAAGATATAATCCAATCTCTTTTTTCCTCTTTCATTTTTTGACTTAGTTCACGTCTTATATCCCAATTGTCTTTGTCTAACATTATATAGTATTTGTCCGCCACATGATCAATATTGTACTTTATGCTATAGTTCATAGTAAGGTTGTAGCTTTCAAGAATGGTTTGAACTTCCGAATCGGAAATTCCATCTTCAAATTGAATATACATATCACCTACCTTAAGCTCATCGTTAACTTGCGTTTCCGTATCTACTGGTGTTTTTACAAATAACCCTGCAATTATTACTAGAATCAGAAAAACAATAAAAAAAGCAACTTTCTTGTTAATTCTACTCATACCAATTACCCCAAAAAAGTGAAGAGTTTTAGCTCTTCACTTCACATATATATGACAAGTTTCAGCTCCCCAGGTTTCTATAAATTGGTGCCCCGATCCAACGGGTAGTGGAGCATTAATCTTCAAATAGTGTAGTCCAACGCCAGAATCTGAGTATCTTCTACAGACTAGAACATGCCCTGGAATCAGACTAACTACATGTCTATTGTTTTTTATTTTGGAGGTAAGTTGACTAAAAATTGGAGTCCCATCGTCAAATGAACCAGTTTTCCCTAACCCTCCTTCAGATCTGTTTGTTCTATAATAATATGTCTGGTCATCAATAGCAACCACTTCATCCATCATTTGATAGATGTGCGTTTGGGTTACCTGGAAGGTACTTTTGAACTCCATAAACTATTACTAATACATTATATATAAGCCACAAACTTTTTCACCAGATCATTAAACTATCCATATTTCATACTTTTTTTCGAATCATTAATTATTTCAGAATCCTTGATTATTGGATGATTTGGCCACAAGTAATTTATTTGAGTATACACCCCAACTCATATTCAAAAATATATATAGAGCCTATTCCAGAACCCAAAATTGTGTTCAGAATCTCGGATTTGGAATGATCAATCAGTTTCTTATCTTGGAAAATAGTTCTGAAACTTTTATTGGTTGAGAAAAAATTGGTTTTGGGACGAGCTCATAAAAATGAAGATAGTTGGCGCATAGATCTCAACGATGAGCCAAGCATAGCAAAATGTATATTCACTTGGTAGTATAAAAGTAAAGCAGTACAATGAAATAAAGAAAAACTTAATCAAAAATTAAAATAATAGAGGTATGTATATGGGCGAGTTTAAAAGAATGTGCAAAAAAGCTGCAAAAATAGCTTTTGGTGTTGTTGTAGGCGTTGGTTTAATTGGTTTTGTTAAAGGCTTATGTGTAGGCTATTTAATTGGTCATTACAAAGGTAAGCGTAGTTTGCATAACATAAAATGTACTGATTAGACAGAAAAAAAGCAAAAATAATAGAGATCTGGTTAATCCATCGATAAATTCGACAAATTAATAACAGATTCCTTTGCATTAGTTGGGGGTTTGCATTGCCTTGTATTTCTTGTCGAAAATTTCATAATTTTAATATATTCTTCCACCACTATACCTTTTCTGAAAGATCAAAAATTTTCGAATGGATTTCCTGGCCTCACTTCATGAAACCCGATGCTATTATATTTCTTGCAAGTGAATGAATAACTGGGGGATTTTGCATAGAGAACGTTACTTTTAACAAAATAATGATTGCAACTGACGGTTCGGTTTGCTCAAGGCTTGCTGCCAATAGAGGGATAGAACTTGCCAGGTTAAGTGGAGGGACGGTTTACGCAGTTTATGTAATATCAACGGAGTATTTTTCTTCGATGGCTGTGGATTTTAACTGGGAGAGAATGCATGAGGCTTTGAGAAAAGACGGATGCAAAGCCGTTAATTATGTAAAAGGAATAGGAGAAATGGAAAATGTCAATGTCAAGTGTGTCCTGCTTGAAGGTCACCCTGCCACTGAGCTGATCCGATATGCCGAAGAAGAGAAAATGGATATTATTGTCATGGGTACTCTTGGCAGAACAGGAATTGATCGGTTGCTTTTAGGCAGCGTTGCCGTAAATGTTGTACGGCACTCAAAAGTCCCTGTTATGGTCGTAAGAGAAAAAGGCAAGTCTGAAGAAAAAGCAAGCTAATAGAAACATAATGGAGAACCATTTTGATGTAAAACAGAGTATATTATCAAAAAATTCAAGAATGGTTATTTCAATCGGACATACCAACGATTGGATTCTTTATCAATATTGATCTTATCTTCTCTAGCAAGCCAGCCAATAGACATCAAAGCCATTTGAGAATCAAAACCATTGGCACTTAGGTGAATCTTTACCTGGTTCAAACTGCATTCACCTTCTTCTAGCTTGTGATACAACACTCCTGCAGCTTCTCCGATTTTTAAGTTCATGTTCTCTGGCATATTTCTCACCAATTTCATCCTCATAACTGTTTTATTTTAAAAAGAAAGTACGGTTTTCAGAATTATAAGTTTATGAATTCCAAATAGGCAGACCTTAAATAATATGTTGGGTCAATATATTAGGTTTTTCTGTAAAGGTCTTTTCCAATAAGTAAAAATGGTTTAATATTAAAGTGAGAATTTCGGCTCTTCTTTGTTTTGTGTGGATATCCTCATAATGTCTTCATAAAAACCAATGTGGTCTCGAATTAAAAATCGTCTTATCCACATGGAGTGACGAAGAGCCATTATAACTTTTACTTCCTTCAATTCTCACTTTTACTTTCTTCAATTTTCACTTTTACTTTCTTCAATTTTCACTTTTACTTTCTTCAATTCTCACTTTTACTTTCTTCAATTCTCACTTTTACTTTCTTCAACTTTCACCGTTTAACCTTCTATTTTCTTTTTCACAGCTGCAGCTGCATTTTTCGGAGAGTCCGTTTCCCAGAGTTTCCTGACTTTTGCGCTCCTGAGAGCTGGCATTAAAGCCTCAAGCTTCGCCTGCACGGCTGCAAGCATTTCCTCGTCAACTCCAGGAGGTGTTATGCCCATGAACTTCTGGGCTTTAAGGGTCTCGGTTTCCCTGGGTATTGCACGGTCGACTCCTTTCCTTACTCCAGTTTTCAGGGACTCGATTGCATCCCTCCACTGGGCAGCCCAGGGAGCATCAGGAATATCGGTGTGGTGGACATCGGTCCTTTCCACTTTAATAGCGTCAAGGTGGCATGCCTTCACACAGGCTCCACAATAGGTACAGAAATCCGCTGCAAAAGCAATTTTTCGCGGGTCTTCAGGATCTGTGGGCACATACCAGAGTTTGGAAGGGCAGACATTGAAACAGCCGCGACAGCCCTGGGGATCGCATTCCTTCAGGTTTGTCTCAATAAGGTCCAGTCCTCCTTCCATAGGTTTTTGCAGGTCTATGGCTTCATACGGACAGACGGTCTTGCAGCGGGCGCACTGTGTACACTTCAGCTCGTCTACCTTAACATTTCCCTCAACTTTCGGAGCCTCGCATGGGCGTTCCCCTTTAACCTTTATTGCTTCTTCAGGGCAGATGTCCTGGCAGAGTACACAATAATCGCATTTATCCTCGTCCACAAGGATCTGCTCGAAAGGCACGGGATTATCAGGTGTGGGCTCACGCTCGAGCAGGATGAAGGCATCACAGAACCGGGCGCAGATTCCGCAGAAATTGCACTTTTCAGTGTCAATTTCGATCTCTCCTTCTGCCCCTTCCTTTAAAGGCGCAATCTCCTCTTTTTTCGGGAAGGTGAATTCAACTTCGATTGCATCCTGAGGACAGGCTCCCTCACAGAGAGCGCAGGGGAGGCATTTCTCGTTGATCTTAACAAAGGCATCGTACTTCGGATACCGTTTCTCATCAGGAATTTCCCCCACAGCCTCAAAGGTTATAGCATGCACAGGGCAGAGGTTTGAGCACATCCTGCAGAAGGTACATTTCTCAAGGTCCATCATCACCGCAGGTGCATCAAGCCCGGTTGCAATCTCATGAAGAGGCCCCATTTCAAGAGCTTTTGTTGGGCAAATTTCTGCACAGATTCCACAACCATTGCAGCGTTTGTAATCATAGTCCAGAGTTTTGATGGATTTCTCGGTTGTCTGGGTATAAATAAAATGGGAGCCCTGAAGGTCCATACCGGTCGTAACTGTGATCTTTTCCTGGGCTTCACCCTCAGCAGTCTCCGGAGCTTCAGCTTCGAGGTCCTCGGCTTCAAAATCCTCGGTCTCAACGGCTTCAGGTTCTGTAACTTCGTTTTCTCCGGCCCCGCAGCAGCCTCTGCAGATGTGAACTTCCTGTTCGGTGTGTTCCTCGCTCATTATGCCACCTCCTCAGGTTCGGCTTCGGGTTCTCCAAGCTTGAGTTCGGTTCCTATGGGCCCTACTTCTTCAAGTTCCTTTACAAACTCGCTAATTGTGTTTGAGAACCGTTCTCCTTCGGCAGCCGAGATCCAGAGGGTCCTCAGCCGTCTGGGGTCAAGTCCGATTTCCTTTATAATTTCCTTTAAGACATCCATCCTCTGTTTTGCGTCAAAGTTCCCGTGGATATAGTGACACTCGTCCATCCTGCAGCCCGCAACAAGCACTCCGTCGGCTCCGCCTTTTAAAGCTTCAAGCACGAATTCCGGGTTTACCCTTGCCGAGCACATAGTACGGATAACCCTGATGTTTGTCGGGTAATGGAGCCTTGACATCCCGGTCAGGTCTGCACAGGCGTAACTGCACCAGTTGCAGAGGAAAGCCACAACGAAAGGACTCTGGGACCTGTGAGCAGTTGCAGCCCGAACCTGGGCAAGAATCTGTTCGTTTTCGAAGTTTCGCATCTGGATTGCCCCTGCAGGGCATGCAGCACTGCAGTCTCCGCAGCCATAACATGAAACCTCATCTACAACAGCCTTTTTATTCTCTATTTTGATTTTCCCGAATTTACAGACCTCAAGACATGTACGGCACCCAATGCACTTTTCTGGATCAACATGGGCTCCCATAGGATCGGCTTCAAGCTCTCCTGTCCCGAGTAGCTGCATAACCTTGGATGCACATGCACTTCCCTGAGCAATCGAAACCTGGATCTCTTTAGGTCCTGAGGCGCAGCCTGCAAGGAAAACCCCACTGACCGGGGCATCTACAGGGCGCATTTTCGGGTGAGCACTTGCAAAGAACCTGTCAGGCCGCCTGGCAAGGTTTAACATCCTGCCTATGCCTTCTGCTGCCTTGCTTGGCTCATAGCCTGTTGAGAGCACAGCAAGGTCACAGGCCTCTTCTTCGATCCGGGATTCAAGGGTATTTTCATACCGGAGTACAGGCCTGCCGTCTTCGCCTGCGTAAATTTCGGCAACTTTTCCCCGGATGAAATCAACGCCCATAGTCTGCGTCCTTGTATAGTATTCCTCATACATCTCCCCTGCAGCCCGGATGTCGATGTAGTGGATTGTGATATCGGTATCAGGGTAGCGTTCCTTAACCATCTGGGAATTCTTGAGTGCAGCCATGCAGCAAACCCTTGAGCAGTACTCATTGCCAACGGTTTTATCCCTTGACCCGACACACTGGATGAACGAAACGCTTTTTGGTGGTTTGCCCGTTGAAGGTACAACGACTCTCCCACCTGTAGGCCCTGCAGAGTTAAGCATGCGCTCAAGCTGCATATTTGTTATAACATCAGGATATTTCCCAAATCCGTACTCCTTTTTCCGTGATGCATCAAAGAGCTGGTAACCTGTTGAAACAATAACTGCTCCGGCTTCAAACTCAATCTCTTCAGGTTTTTGCTCGTAATCAACAGCATCGGCAGGGCAGGCCTGTAAACACAGCCCGCAACCTACACAGTGGTCAGGGTCTATGAGCACTACCTGCGGGACAGACTGGGGAATTGGCATATATATGGCTCTGGACTTTCCGACCCCGTAATTCATAGGGTTATCGATTTCTACAGGACAGACCGCAGAGCAGAGGTCGACACAGCCTTTGCACTTGTCCTCAAGTATGAACCTGGGCTTGCGTGTGACTTTTACGTGGAACTTGCCGACAGATCCGGAAATATCGGTAACTTCGGAGTAGGTGTAAAGTGTAATATTCGGATGGTTCTGAACTTCCGTCATTTTAGGGGCAAGCACACAGATGGAGCAGTCGTTTGTAGGAAAGACCTCATTCATCAGGGCCATTTTGCCCCCGATTGTGGATTCCTTTTCTACCATTGTGACTGGAAAACCGGCTTCTGCAAGGTTCAGGGCTGCTTCGATTCCGGCGACCCCTCCTCCTATGATCAGGACATTTCTGCTGGCTTTTGAACTTGTTGCACTGAGTTCCTTGAGGAACTTTGCCTTCGCAACTCCCATCCTTATAAGGTCAAAAGCCTTCTGGGTCGCCATCTGGGGGTCATCGGCGTGTACCCAGGAGCACTGCTCCCTTATATTTACCATTTCCATAAGGTAAGGGTTCAACCCGGCTTTTTCCATTACATGCCTGAAGGTCTTTTCATGCAGCCTTGGGGAGCAGGCAGCTATTACAACCCTGTCTACTTTATTTTCTTTTATATCCTTAATGATGCCTTCCTGTCCGGAATCGGAACATAGAAACTGTACTTCCCGGGCGAGCACCACATCTTCCAGTTTAGCCGCCATTTCCTGCAGAGCTAATACATCTATTACTCCAGCAATATTTAGCCCGCAGTGGCAAATGTAGACTCCGATTCGCATAATTGGTGACTCCATATATCTGTGTTTTATGTTGAATGTTAACGATTACGTCAATCAGTTTTTAATATGTTTTACATATAACTTGAAAGTTATAATTTCTGAGAGTTTCTGGACCATAATTCAGAACCGTGTATCCATGGCATTTTATTATACAGAAAAGTCAGGTTGGTACAGCTGATCAACAAAGACTTTTTTTAAACTGAGAGGGTTTTTATCAGTTCAAGTTCATGAATTTGCTAATACCAGTTCAGTTATTACTTATCAATTAATTTGTCACTCAGTTGTGAACTAGGCGCTCAGTCACAAATCAGTTACTTTTACATATCCCTATACATTATCTTTTGAACTGAATAAAAATATAGGTGTTTTATACAAAATCAAAACCTTTATTTTATCAAGGGGATTCAACTCAGTATCCTTGTCTATATTGGGCTATTTTTAAATAAAACTAGAAGAAAAATTAACAAAACTGCAAAAATTTGAAATCGGTGTGCATAATCGATTAAGCAAAAATGGGAGCTTAAACTTACTTTTTTATAACATAACATAAATAATATTTGTTTTTGTGATAATATAAGGGTTTCTATAATATATCCTTATACAGATATATTGAGAAGTTAATATAAAAATCAACATTTTCTAATACTTAGATCTGCTGTAAATCAGAATTGGTAGATGACTAATCAAAAATTAGTGGTCAGGGAAATTGGTGGAGGACTAATCAAAAATTAGTGGTCAGGGATTAGGATCTCACGAGAAATTGACAGGGAACATTAAAAATATATTTGAACTTTTTGTTAAAAAACAAGATCAAGGAGTACGCCTTTTCTACCTGCACCGAATACCAGATAACAACTAATGAATCAACACAGAAATACATTGGTCGTGGGACAAATTACTCCATATGTATGGCAGAGTTAAGGTGAGAAAATTAGATAGGGGTTGGAATGTAAAATACAATATGTAATTTAGCCTTGAATAACTTTATTGAGTATTTAATAACTATATTTGGCATTTAATAACTTCATTTGGTATTTAATAACTTTATTTGGTATTTAATAACTTTATTTAGCATTTAAAAACGTCATTTCGCCTTTTTTACCTTATTTAATATCTATTTAACCTTTAATAATTTTATTTTCATCTGCTTAATAAGAAGCGGGATTCTCCAGCAGGCCAGGAAAAGCCTTCTGTAACAAAAGATTTCTGGAATATATTTATTTCCTTGTATATTCATGCTTTTATGGGGGATTTTATGGTTCAGGAGTACAAGCTGTTTATAGGGGGAGAATATAAGGACTCTTCAACCGGAGAGACTTTTGAGGACATAAATCCGGCTACTCTGGAAAGCCTGGCAGCAATACAGGTCGCTGGATCCGAGGACGTGGACAGGGCAGTCGAGGCTGCTGAAGCAGGGTTCAGGCTCTGGAATGAGGTCCCGGCTGCAAAAAGAGCTGAGGTACTCTTCAGAGCAGCCCGGATTTTGCAGGAACGGAAGGAAGAACTTGCTGTCCTTATGACAGAAGAGATGGGAAAGGTGCTGCCTGAGACAAGGGGAGATGTACAGGAAGCCATTGATATCACAAATTATGCCGCAGGGGAAGGAAGGCGGATGCTTGGGGAGACGACGACTTCCGAACTCAAGGAAAAATTCTGCATGACCGTACTCAGGCCGATAGGAATAGTTGGCTTAATAACGCCCTGGAACTTTCCGATTGCCATTCCCGCGTGGAAGATTATGCCAGCCCTTGTAGCTGGAAACGCGATTGTTTTCAAGCCTGCAAGTGACACGCCTCTGCTTGCCTTCAAGCTGATAGAGGTGCTTAGTGAAGCAGGCTTGCCTCCCGGAGTGATAAATCTTGTAACAGGGCCCGGAGTAACTGTAGGGAAAGCTGTAGTCCAGCATCCTCGCATAAAGGCTATTTCCTTTACAGGCAGCCTTGATACCGGGAAATGGATAATGGAAGAGTGTTCGAAAACTATGAAAAGGGTCTCTCTGGAACTCGGAGGCAAAAACCCGGTAATTGTTATGGATGATGCCGACCTTGAACTGGCCCTTGAGGGTGTGCTGTGGGGAGCTTTCGGGACTACCGGGCAGCGCTGTACTGCTACGAGCAGGCTGATTCTGCATGAGAAAATAAAAGACGAATTCATAAAAAGGCTGCTTGCAAAAGCAAAAGCTCTCAGGATAGGCAGCGGACTCCTTCCTGAGACAGACATCGGGCCTGTAATCAACAAAGCGCAGCTTGAGAAGATCGAGAGATACGTGAAAATAGGAAAAGAAGAAGGAGCAACTCTTCTTTATGGGGGAAACAGAATCGATCCCGGGCTTCCTGGCTATTTCTTCGAGCCCACAATATTTACGGATGTCAGGCCGGACATGCGGATTGCACAGGAAGAGATCTTCGGTCCAGTACTCGGGGTTTTTACGGTTTCAGACCTTGAAGAGGCAATCATGCTTGCCAATAATACCAGATACGGGCTTTCTTCGGCAATCTACACTGGAAATGTAGGAAACGCTTTCAGGGCAATCGAAAAAATCGAAGCCGGAATCACATATGTTAATGCTCCTACAATAGGAGCAGAAGTCCATCTCCCCTTTGGAGGCGTGAAAGGGACAGGAAACGGTTTTCGGGAAGCCGGTACTGAGGCCGTCAAGGAGTTTTCCGAGGTAAAAGCTGTGTATATAGACTACAGCGGCAGGCTGCAAAAAGCCCAGATTGATTCAACGGAATAAAATTCACAGGATTAAAGTTCACGGGTGTGGGGAAACTGGGGGTAGTGCATTTTGGCTCAGGAGAAAACCGAAGAATTTGAAAAGGTGCAGGGAGTGAAAAAGCCGGGAAAAAATAAAGCAATGGAGACAGAACAGTATTTTGATTTTTTTGAGCATGAAACAGGAATGTTCAATACCATTGGCCCGAAAGCCAGGGAGATGATCGAACAGGACTGTAAAATAACATCAGCCTGTACAGCCCGTCCCTATCCTCTGGTTGTGGACAGCGCAAAGGGTTCCGTAATCAGGGATATTGACGGAAGAGAATACATCGACCTGGTTGCAGGAATTGCTGTTATGAACGCAGGCTACTCCAATCCTGAGGTTAAAGCTGCAATCTCAGCCCAGCTTGAAAAAATGACTCACTGCGGATATGGAGATTTCTTTGCCGAGCCTCCTGTGAAGCTTGCAAAAAAGTTAGCAGAGCTCTCAGGCTATTCAAAGGTATTTTACTGTAACAGCGGGACTGAAGCCGTGGAAGCTGCAATCAAACTTGCCTTCTGGAAAACAAAACGGCAGGGTCTTATCTCTTTTTATAACTCATTTCACGGCCGGACTCTGGGCTCCCTCTCTCTGACCTGCTCAAAAGCCAGGCAAAAGGAACATTTTCCTGCGTTTCGCACAGCTCATTCCCATTATGCTTACTGTTACCGCTGTCCCTTTAAACTTGAATATCCTTCCTGCGGGATCGAGTGTGCAAAAGATCTTGAAAACCTGATTTTCAGGCGGGAATTGAGCCCAATGGACACTGCTGCAGTTTTTGTGGAACCGGTCCAGGGAGAAGGTGGATATATCGTCCCTCCTCCTGAGTTTCATAGGGAAGTAAGGCAAATCTGCACTGATAACGATGTCCTCCTTGTAGCAGATGAAGTCCAGGCAGGCTGCTTCAGGACAGGACCTTTCCTTGCAATGAAAAATTTTGGGGCCAGGGCTGAGATCTCATGCTTTGCAAAAGCTCTTGGAGGAGGGCTTCCACTGGGAGCAATGCTTGCAGACCGCGAGCTTATGGACTGGCCCCAGGGGGTTCATTCAAACACCTTTGGAGGAAATCTTCTGGCTTCAGCCGCATCTCTTGCATCTCTTGAGTTTCTGGAAAAAGAAAATATTGAGGGCCGAGTAAAGGAGCTTGGTTTCCAGATGAAGCAACGCCTGGGGGAGCTTCAGGAAAACTTTCCATGCATAGGGGATGTACGTGGCCTCGGCATGATGCTCGGAGTCGAGATTGTAAAACCTGATAAATCAATAGACCCGATACGGAGGGATAGAATTCTTAGGGAAGCCTTTAAAGAAGGAATTCTGCTCCTCCCCTGCGGGGATTCGGTAATTCGGTTTTCTCCACCGCTGGTTATTACAGATGAAGAACTCGACTCTGGACTTGAGAAATTCCAAAAAGCTCTGAAAAAAGCAGGCATTTGATCTTCCGAAAAATATAACGAAATAAAAGAGTTTCCGGATATACATAAAAATAAAAAGACTTTCTGGCTGAGTTTTGCAGCCTTCATAAATAAATTAAAGGATTGTTCAATATGTTTCTGCCCAATAATTGAATGAAAATTGTAATGTTTTTATGTAGAGATTACATATATAATAATATGGAATATAAGAACAATGATCTGCTTGAGAAGGACAGTTTCGCGTTGATTATTTTCATAACTGCGATTGCAATGGCAGTAAGTCTCCTAGGGATAATCATCTGCATTAAGGTAACACATCTCTAAAAAGATTTTATGGAAATTGAGATGATTATATTCCGATACATGAGTAAGAGACGACATATGAGTCAGAGATAACACATGAGTCAGATGACATATGAGTCAGAGATAATACATGAGTAAGAGACGACATATGAGTCAGAGACAATACTCTGAAAAGTTATCGAGATAAGATTGAAACAGGTTAAAGGACAAATTATGTATAGCCATGCGCACATTTACAGTACTTAGAAGTTGATCATAATAAGTAAGTCGAACAGTTCAGTTTCTCAGCATAGCTTTTTCCTGTTATAAATGCTATTTTTTCTTCCTGATCTTTCCCAGGTATCCTAAGAAATAAAATTTGTTTTCAGAATTTTTGACTTCGTTTTTTTTCTCCACTACTTCGAACCTTTTATCTATAATATATTCTCCAATCGGATTGATAAAACCAAGCAGGATTCCAAGCCCTATAAAAATATAAACTACAGTAAAAATTTTTCCCAGGTCCGTTTTAGGGGCAAAGTCTCCATATCCCACCGTTACCAGGGTTATAACCGAAAAATAGAAAGAGTCGAGCCATCTCCAGCCTTCGACTTTATGATAAAAGACAGTTCCTCCTGCGAGAGTTATCACAGTTAGATATAGGAGGGACCTGAACTTCGGATCTTTAAGCAGCGTTTTTAGTGTTTTCAGAAATGTCCAGAATGTGTAAAGAAAAGGAATCATTATCTTTCTCTCCAAACATATTTTCAATCTGAGATTAAAAAAGGTATGTTCAAGCTGTAAATTCTGACGTAACTGGGGGATGACTGAGATATTATACGACTATTAGAAGCGCGGGCTTTCAATCCTGTCCCACTTTCTGAAGCTTTGTCCAAGCAGATAGAGGGAAAGAGGCACCAGCAGGAAGTTTACAAGCACATAGTACGGGCCAAACATTGACAGAATAATGTTAACCAGCAAAAGAGGCATGACTGAGAGTGTATATACTGCGAAAGTCCTGCCGTTATAGAGGTTTATTGAAGGGGAAAGCCCTGTCAGGTAAATAAGTATCGAAACCATGTAAAACGACATTGAGAGAAAAAGCAGCAGGGCTGGTAGTAGAAATGCAGGGTCTTTTTTAAGGATGAGCAGGATAAGAAGTATAAGCGGAACCAGATTCAAGAAAAGGTAACTGTTGAGTTTGCTCCTTATCATGTCCGAAACTTTCAGGGGAAAGAAAGCATATGAGGAAAAGATATCGTATTCTGTAAGCCAGTTGTACATTGAAGAAGAAAGTACTCCCAGAACAAGGGAAAACAGGATTAAAATATTTAAAGCTGGGAGCACCTTTCCCAGGGCTGAAAGGAGCATCCAGATAAGAGCTGCAGGCAGCAGGAATGAAAAAATTAACTTTCCGAGTCCTCCCTCACTCCTTTTAAGGTCAAGGAAATCCTTTGCGACAAAAGCTGCATACCTGTAAGAACCAAATTCCTTGCAGAGCCTGGAAAATGAGTTTGAAAAACTCTTTCTTGCCTGGGGAAAATCCACCTTCAGGAAAAGCAGGGATAAAGCTGAAGGAATGATTATAAGCCCAGAGGAAAGCAGGAAACAGCTTTTAGAAGGAAGCAGGAAAAGAGAAAGGCTAGGTAGGCTATAAAAGATTCTTGAATCCAGATTTCCGGAAATAAAAAGCAGGAAAACGCAGCCTGCCAGTAAACTCCAGGTCAGCAGCTTTCCGGAATAGGCATAGATAGTAGATAAGAAAAACACCAGGGAAAGCCCGATCATAAAAGAAAGAGAAAGTGTCAGTAGAAGGAGAAGGATAACAGGAAAATGGAAGTTTCCTGCAGGGATAAAGGCTACAGCAAGAGCAAAACCTGCAATGAAAGGCAGCACATAGAGGACAAAGTAGTATACGATATCTTTTATAAGGAAGTTTGCAAAGATCAATCTCTCTGAAACAGGAAGCGTCCTTGCAGAATATGCTATCAGACTTGCTTGCCCAAAACGCCGGTTCATAAACTCTCTGCCCATAAGCCCGAAGGCGCCTACCATGCCTCCCAGAAGTAAGAAAAGATAATGCATTCCGAGTGCGATCTGGGCATACGTAAAGATTTCGCTGAAAACCGGCAGAACCATACTTACGAAGAAAGTAAACAGGAAGATAAAAACCGGAAATAGGGAAAAACCATTGTTCCCGAAAAGATTTGAATGCATTCGCCATTCTTCTTTGAGCATGCTTTTGAAAATCTCAAACATAAAATCCCTGCCAGCTATATTCTAGTTTTAGTCTTGATTTTGCGCCATTTTACGCTCGTTTTTGTGATATCTGCTCTTATTTCAGGCAATTTTTGCTTTTAATTTCAGGCAATTTTTGCTTTTATTTTCAGGCAATTTTTGCTCTTATTTTCAGGCAATTTATTCTTTATTTCAGGCAATTTTTACTCTTATTTTTGTGTTAATTTGCGAATTCCTGTGTGATAAAAGAGTCTTACATCCTGAAATGTTGTTATGCATACTATGCAGGCATAATCAAACCAATGCCGAATTCCCTGGTTGGCCTACCAGTTCCAGAAAGAATTCTTCAAAGTTTCTTTCCTGAAGGGTAAGATCGTCCAGGCGACCTGTATATACCAGTTTTCCTTTGTAAATAATCCCAATGCTGGTACAGATCTGTTTTGCAATTTCGAGGATATGTGTTGAAATAAAAACTGTTCCTCCGTTTTTCACATAACCTGTGAGAAAATCCTTTACTTTTCTCTGCATTACAGGGTCTAGATTGATTAGAGGCTCATCAATAATTGCTAGCTCCGGCTCGTGCAGGAAAGCCTGGGCAAACATCAGTTTCTGCCTTGTGCCTCTTGAGAGGTCTTTGCACAGTGAATTTTTCTGGTCGCCAAAATCCAGGAATTCGAACCATTTTTCACAGGCTTTCTCATAGTTTTCCATTTTCCGGATATTTGCAACAAAATAGAGGTATTCTTCTGCCGTCAAAAAACTCGGGGGAGTTTCCTGTTCAGGAACAATACCTGCAAGTTTCCGAACCCGAACAGGGTCTTTGAGAACATTCACTCCCAGTACCCTGATTGAACCTGAAGTTGGCTTTATTTGACCGGTAAGCATTTTGATTATGGTTGTTTTTCCTGACCCGTTAGGACCCAGAAGCCCGAAAAGCTCACCTTTTCCAATCGAAAGGGAAATGTCATTTACTGCCTTTGTACTTCCATAGGACTTAGAAAGATTTCTGACTTCAATCATCTTTAAGGCTCCTGAAAGCCCGACATTTACAGGCAAATAAGATACGATACCAATCATAGAGTAAATTAGAGTAAAGTAGAGTAAAGTAGAGTAACTTAAAGGAAATTATATAGTGATTAGTTGTAATATAATACAGAATAAAAATTTACTATAAGTTCTCATTGTCTAAAATATATAAAAGAGTTTCGGAGGATATTTTTGAATTTAATTCAGAACAGGAATGGTATTGTTTGGGTTGTGAAATATGGAAAAATAAAAAAAGTTTAAAGTTAAATTATTTCCGAATAAAACAAAAATATAATTTTATTAAAAATATTTATTGAAAGAATTTTATTAAAAATATTTATTGAAAGAATTTTATTAAAATTATCTATTGGAATAATGTTATTTTTTCAGCTCTTTTTCAATGGTTTCAACAACACTTCTCAGTACTTTGATTCTGGAGTACCGTTTGTCGTTTGATTCTACAATAATCCACTGGGCATTTGTTGTGCTTGTTTTCTGAAGCATCTCATCGACTGCGATTTTATAATCTTCCCATCTGCTTCTGTTCCGCCAGTCTTCGTCTGTAATTTTCCATTTTTTCTCAGGGTCATGTTGCCGACTGTTAAAACGTTCCAGTTGAGTTTCTTGATCAATGTGAAGCCAGAACTTAACTACGATTGCTCCGGCCTGTGTCAGGATTTCTTCAAATTCATTGATCTCCCTGTAAGCCCTTTTCCATTCGTCCTCGCTGCAAAAGCCTTCAATTCTTTCTACCATGACGCGGCCGTACCAGCTTCTATCAAAAATTGTTATATGGCCGGCTCGAGGGATTCCTTCACAGAAACGCCAGAGGTAATGATGGGCTTTTTCTATGTCATTTGGCGAACCCACAGGGACTACCCTGTAAAGCCTGGGATTTAGATTTTCTACAAAGCGATAAATGTTTCCTCCTTTGCCAGCCGCGTCCCAGCCTTCAAAGACCAGAATCAGAGGACGTTTTTTCTCAAAAAGCTCATACTGGAGGTCTGCAAGTTTTTGCTGGTATAATTTTTTTGATTTTTTATATTCATCGGTATCCATCTTTTTGGAAAGGTCAACCTTTTCTAGAATGGAATTGTTAAGCTGAGGAACCTCTGGGGTTTCCGTATCAAGATATTTGAGGGTCTGTTCAGCTGGTGTTCTAGTTGCCTGTTCAATAGAGTCTTCAATAGCATGAATGACCGTCGTCATAATTTTTAAAGTTGCAAAGTTTCGGTCATTAGCTTCCACTATTGTCCAGGGGGCATAAGGCATATCGGTCTTCTCTAAGATCTTCTCGACAAGCGGCATATACTCATTGTATTTATGGATGAAATCAAGGTCCGGTCTTGCTTCATCCTCATACTCGTCAAATATTGGAATATCAATTTTTTTAAGATCTTTAAAACGTTCTTTATGCTCTTTTTCACTGATGTGAAGGAAAACTTTGATTAAAAGATACCCATCATCGGCAAGTTGTCGCTCAAAATAGTTTATTTCTTCCAGGTATCTCCCCAGTTCTTCTTCAGATTTGTTCTTTTCCAGACACTCTATAATTGCCCTGCTGTACCAGCTCCTATCAAAGATTCCAATCTTTCCCTTCACAGGAACTCTAGACCAGTAACGTACAACGAAGGGCTTAAGGAGTTCTTCATAGCAGGGCCTGGTCATGGTATGGAAATCATATCCTCTGGGATCAAGAGAAAGAATAAAACGGTTAATATCCTCTGCCATTCCGGACACGTGCCAGCCTTCGAAAACGAGGATCACAGGTATCTTCAAATCCCAGGCTTTGCGCTGTAGTTCTCCGAGGCTGGTTTTAAATGCTTTTTGATTTTTTTTGTACTCGGCAGTTGTTATTTTCTTGGAGAGGTCGATTTTTTCAAGCATAAATGGCCCTGCTTATTTTTTGAATTAAAATTAATCTCAGTATAACTATATTTTGATACAGGTTTATAAGATTTGGTTAATTGGATATAATAGCTTTCTGAATAAATATGATACGTAACCTGCATTTAATTTAGTTTCGTCTTTTTGCAGATGTTAACTTATTTTCAATTAACATATATATCAATTGTCTGATTCCATAAATTGATAATATTTAGACCATGTATAGAAAATAATGAAAATTCCTGCTTATGGAACAAAGTATTCGTTTCGCTCAATATTCATCCATAAGAGTCTATACAAATAGAACAGAAAATTATTTTATAAATATAGCTTAATAATTAGTAGATTTTAAGTATATATATTATAGTTGTTCTCTATATATAATATAGTTAGCAGTCAATTCTATTTAAAATTTATTAATTTAATAAATTACTGATGTGCAAGAAAACGATATATTTTAATATAGATTATATAGCAAAGTTAAATTTATATTATGATATTTTACAACTATGTATATATTTTAAAGTATGTTTTTAATGATCTGTAATTTGTATGATGAGAATACATAAAATAATACACATAGTTGAAAATATTCAATATGATATGGATTATTAATGAAATGTTTATTTTGTAATATCTTAACCTAAGTACAAATAAAAATATTTCATAATATATGTTTTGTTGTGTCTGTTATGTATATCTATAAAATAATACACTTAAAAGATGTATTTTTGAATATATATTTTGATAAGACTTTATAAAATAAATATTTTGTTTAAAGATACGTATTATATTTTATATATTGTATGTCATTGCTTTTTAGTTATTATAAATAATAGCTATCATTTTGATTGTCAAATAAAAACGATATTAGAGTATATCATTAAATATAGTTACTCATTAAAACAAATATATACACTCAACATACTAATCTGATTCAAAAAACATTTGAAATATATATGTATATATAATGATTTTTTAATAACTTTTTACAAAACAGTATTAATATAACACTATATTTATAATATATTTTTTCAACTAATTAGTGTACACTAATCAGTTTAAACTTTGACTAAAACACATAGTTGTAAAATGAACAAACAATCTTATAATAACTCTATTATGTTGGCAAATAGACAAATATAATGATATTTCAAAATAAATACCTTTTTATATTCTGCATGAAAAAAATGTAAGTATTCATATAGTATATGAGTATGAATTCAGTTAAGTTCTTTGTCTTTTTTCTTTTATTATTTTATGCATTTACTCTTACGGTTGTCGGCCAAATACCCTCTATTCATATAGTCTTTGTAACAAATGAGTTTACAAAATTGGAGTCTAAAAACGATTTTATAGAAATATTGAATCTCAAGCTTATAGTATATAAGAATTAACACTTTTATTTAGCTGCCTGAACCTGCAGAAAAGTTTCATAAAACAAACAGCATGAAATAATATTCTTGTTATGCATATACAATATAAACAGATATACAATTTATTACAAAAACCGAGCTTTGTTCACTCAGTAAGAGTTTCAGTAAGAGTTTCCAGATAATTATAAAGGAATATCAGGAATACATGGAAAAAAATAGACGAAGTCTGTCTGAACAAGTTAGTTTTTTTGTATATTTAACTGTAAATATCTCTTAGCTTTTTCAATCTAACTTTTATTTTCATAGCAAACATATATTACGCACAATATAAAAATAAACGTTCGCTTATTATGTGCCTATATTTATATAATATTTTTTAACTCAATTGGTGTAGACTTACTATGCGAAAAACTAATAAAAAAACATACTAACAATTCAATCAATTTTCTCCAAGAACGTGCTTTAAGATTTATCGATTAAAATATATAGAGATATTAAATAACCTATAAAAATTAGTTTTACTCTTTAAATTTTGAGATATTATACAAATATCAATATATTATTTAAAGGTAATATATAAATATATTACAAAATATAGTTTAAAAAAAATTAGTATTTAACTTTAATAACATTTGAATTTATGATATGTTTTTATAAAATAATCACTAAATATAACAATTAGTATATAGATCGTCTAACAAATTTTTATGTATTATTATATAATTACAATTAAAAAATGCAAATTAAAATACCTGACTCTTCAAAAAATAAGAGAAATAGAAAAATATATAATTAAATTATAATGCCAGCTCAAGGTCAAATATTTCTTCAAAAAGTTTGTATTTTTTGCGGGCCCTGTACAGGTACTGACGGATAGGAGTTTCATCTTTTGCCCTGGCAAAAAGAGCTTCTATTTCCCCTTTAGAGAAGACAGCTTCAAGCTTTTTTATGGGAATTGACTCAAGCCCTTTCCAGTCATCGATCCTCTGACTGCTTATAGGAATTGGAATAGGAAGCAAAGATACCTGGACCTCATCTACCCAGTTCCATTCAGAATCATAGATGTTTGCATAAAAAGCCCCGCAAGAGATGCATTTTGTTACTACTACGTTTCTTTCTCCTGCCGTGTGATAACTAAGGCTCATAAGAATGGAGTCGCATCTGGTGCAGTTACCAATCTCATTTTCTTCCAGGCTATAAGCATTTATTTGGTTATCTCCAATGTAGAGATTATTTCCTTTAAGGTCATAGCTGTATTCCATATTATTCGCTCCTGGATGAATCTGAGAGGGCCAATGCTATTGATTTTTAGGCTTCTTCTTATTTTCACTCTCTTTCTTTGTAAAGGTTATAAACCTATTAAAATTAATCGGGTAAGGATATCCGAAAAATCATATATTTTACATCCTTTTATAAAAATTTTAATATTTTACTTTCCTGTCTTCAAAGAGGATTTCATAGAATTCTCTTCACATAATAATTCCTGTATTTTATTCTCTTATTATTCAGTATAATTTTTTATATATTTATTTTATAATAATTCTAATATGTTCCAATTAATTTATGTAATTTAATAAAATTACAGTTTTTATTTTAATTTTGGATACATCTATTTGAACAAAAATATTATTATCCTCTAAAACGTAGACTAATTTTTTATAATTTTTGAAATCTTGCTATTAAATAAAATCATGTCCTGAATTGCTTTAATACACCCTTTCCATTTGGGGTAACCCTAACATAATGTGCGCCATTAATGATGGGGTTCAAAGCTTCTGGGACAATATGAGAACCTCTGAAAATCCAGTTCAGATAACACTGAGTTCATCCTCACGGAGCACATCTTACTAAATTTATTTTTAAAGCATTAAAAATTTTAGAGCTATATTCCACGACAAGAAACTCGATTGATCTTCTAAAATTCGAGATTCAGAGAACCAGGATTGAGTTTAGGGATGAACTTGCTAAGTTTTGAAAAGAAGCATTGATTTTGGCTAAAGTAATTTTTGAAAAATAGAAGCCTGCACAGAAGTTTCACTCCTGAACGATTCCATCCTTCAACCTTATTACTCTGTCTGCATATTCGGCATGCCATTCTTCATGTGTAACCATTACAATCGTCTGCCCTTTTTCCTGATTGAATTTTTCAAAAAGGTCAAGTACCTCCTTTGAGGTCTCGGAGTCAAGGTTGGCGCAGGGCTCGTCTGCAAAAAGGACTTCTGGGGAATGGGCAAGAGCTCTTGCTATTGAGACTCTTTGCTGCTGGCCGCCGCTCATTTTGGACGGAAGCTGCTGCAGGCGGTCGCCAAGCCCAACTGCAGAAAGAATTTCGGCGGCTGCGGATTCACATTCGGTTTTACTTTTGCCCTGCATCATAAGGGAAATATAGACATTTTCCATAGCATTGAGCTCGGGAAGTAAAGCATAGTCCTGAAAGACATAACCCAGGTTATGAAGCCTGAATTTGCCTTTTTCGCTGTCCGACAGTCTGGAGGTATCCGTACCGTCTATAATGACCTCTCCCGAGTTTGGAGTATCAAGCAGGCCGAGCTGGTTCAAAAGCGTGGTCTTGCCTGAACCGCTCGGGCCCATGATTGCAATAAACTCTCCACGCCGGATTCTCACATTTACGCTGCGCAGGGCCCGAACCTCTACTTCTCCCATCTTGAAGGTTCGCACGATATCGATACCTTCTATAATAGTATCTACAATAGTATCCTCTGTATGTTTTCGGATTTCATCCGTACTTTTTACTATATCCTCTGTCGGCTTTTGGATTTCATCCATGCTTTTTACTGCATCCTCATTCTGCTTTTGGATTATTTCCATAGTTTCACCCTTTATTTGCCCCATTTGTTTGCCTCATTTATTTGCCCCAGATCAGGTCAAGAAGATCTTTCTGAGCCAGTTTGTACGCAGGAATTACCGAGCCAACTACAGAAGAAAGAAACAGAAGGACTGCCCGGTTTAAGGCCTCTGCATTATCCAGCTTGAGGCTCATGTCTCCGAGCGGGACTTCTACAGGGTGGGAAACCGTATAAGGCACAAGCCCAAAGCGCATAAACAAGTAGCCAAGTATAACGCCCGCGCCTGCGTAAAGCATGGCCTGGAGCACAAAGGATGCAACTATCACGTTTTGTTCTATCCCTATTGCTTTCTGAACCCCTATCTGTCTTTTTTTGTTCACAATATTCACGTAAATAACCACAAAGATGATCACAAAAGCAATTAGCAAGCCGATAGCATTCATAATATTCCGGACCAGCCCAAGCGTGCTTTCGATTAACCGGAGGATACCTGCAAATTCATGCCAGGTACGGATATTCTCACTGATGCCAAGAGAAAGAAGCGAAGTCCTGGTATCGTCCTCAGGTGTGCCTTCTGCGGTTTTAACGGCTATTTCCTGAGCAAGGTCCCTGCCCTCAATACCCAGCATTTCTTCAAGGTCAGATCTGGTAAGATAAGCCGAGGCATCAGCCATGAAATAGCGCGTTGTATAAATTCCTTTTACCCTGAACTCCCGGGTTATGCCTCCGATTGTGAGTTCAACGGTGTCTCCTACTTCCACACCACCTAAAGACCTTGATTCCATAAGGGCTCCAAAACCTCCCGAGACTTCCCTGCCCAGAATTATTTCTCCTTTATCAGGCCTGCTCAGAAATTCCCCACTTATTATAGCGTCTTCAAGGCCTGTTACAAAGATCTCATCCGCAGGATCTATCCCATAAACCGTAGCTCCTATTTCCTTCTCTTTATAGCGGAAGTTTCCAGTCGTTTTCAAGCGAGCTGAAGTCCCTACTACCTGCGGGAGACTTTCTATCTTCTTCTGGAGAGCTAATGCGTCCTCTATATAGCGTTCTTCTTCCTTCGGTTCGACCACGACGTTTCCGGTCTGAAAGTTCACCATAAGTTCATTGAACTTGAGCGTAACCCCGGCCAGCATGCTTGAAAAAAGCACAAGCTGTATAAAGATCAGGGTCAGGACAAAAACTGTAAAGATTGTAATCCCTTTATTACCTCTGGTTATAGAGCGGCTGGCAAGGAATAAGGAAACTCTCGCTTTTTCGAGCATAATAGGCCATCCTTTCTGGTTAATTCCATTATCGGGCTTGTTTCCGAAATATTTGTTTCCGAAATTCTTGTTTCCGAAATTCTTGTTTCCGAAATTCTTGTTTCCGAAATTCTTGTTTCCGGAGATTAGATCTTGCCTTTCTTTTTCATATAGAAACTGACAGCTGCAAGAACCAGGACAGCTCCGAGCACAATTGGAAGAACGCTTCCTTCCTGCCTCTGCACATTAAAAGTGAGGTGCTCGCTAATCTGGTGTTCGCCAAAATCATCCTCATACTCTACTAGCAGGGTCACATTCTGATCACCTGTCTTTTCAGGAGTGAATGTAAAAACTGCAGGAGCATCATCGTCTTTATCCAGCCGCCCGAGAAAAGCACCCGTACTTCCGCTGCCCTCAAGTCCTTCAAGCCTGGCTTTAACTGAGCGAGCTTCTCCTTCCCCAACATTCTCTAGCCTTAAAGTAAGGGATGCCTGCTGCCCTTTCACAGGAATCTCCGGGTCAAATTTCAGGCTTGAAATATCAATTTGCGCCCGATTAAGTACATTAATTCCAATTTCCTGGACCTTGTCTATCTTGAAGGTCTCCGTATTATTCGAGGCTGTTATCCGCAGTGGAATTCTGTAAGGCTTCACATCGGCGTTGCTGCCCAGGAGAAGTTTGAAAGAAAGGTTTTCGGAGCTGCCTGCACTCAGGTTCTCAAAGAAACGAACATTATCTTCCAGCGGGATTAAAGGTGACGAGTTGTTGAGGTTAAGCATTACCCTGACATTTTTTGCGTTCCCGTTTCCCGCATTCTTGACTGTTGTCCTCAGGTAGAACTCCTGTCCAGGAACTATGGCTCCTGAAGAAGAATTTCCATCATTTACAGGAAGAATTTCAGTGCCGCTGAGTACAAGGTCGGGATTTCCTTCCACCCGAACAGGAATTCTTTTAGAAAAACTTGTTCCGCTCTTGTCTTTTATAGTAAACTCGATCTGATAGATCCCTGACTCAGCCTCAGGATCTACCCTCAAATAGAAGTTCAGTTCTACCTTGGAACGCTGCCGTATCTGTTCAATCCGGAAAGTTCGCTCCGTGTTCGTCCCGGAACCGTAAAGTTCTGACGTACTATACTTAAAAATGAAAGGATGAATTTCCTCAATTCCTACTATCACGTTCTCTGCAGGCTCGTCTCCGGCATTCTGAATATTGATCTTTATGAGCAGGTCTTCACCCGGCCTGGCAGGATTGGGGTTGATTTCCGAGACCTCGACTCCAAGGTGAGTGTTTCCTGACACTACAACTGCAGAAGCCGGGCCTGTCAAAAAGACAGTTATCATCAATAAGGCAAGTACAAAACGAAGAGACAATACCGAGCTTCTATCTGTTAGTGTTCTGTTTATCGATTTTTGATTTCTAGGTATTTTACCTACCACTCTTCGATTTCCCTGTGTTTTACTTACTTCTTGTCGATTTCCCTGTGTTTTACTTACTTCTTGTCGATTTACAAATGTTTTACTTACTGCTCTTTTATCTTCCAATGTTTTGTCTACTGAATTGTCTACTGAACTTCGATCTCCCGATATTTTATTTATCAATCTTCGGTCTGCAGACATTCGATCTACTAACTTCTGCTTCTTTTTCCCGATGCAGGAACACTTTTCTGGACAGGTGGGCTTCATATATAACAGTCCTCGTGCCTAGTTTATAACGGTTGCACTTTATTTGCAACCTATAATATGTTGTATTCCAAGCCTTTTCAAAAAAGGCTTGAGCGAAAACGTCTAACTGCGCGGTCATTTCGCTATCTCTCCCGATTTTGAGGCTTCAGACTTAAGTTTCTCAAAATACTGCCTGGTCTCGGCCGTAACAACTTTTCGCAGGGCCAGCAGAGCAATAAGATTTGGAATAGCCATGAGACCGTTTACGATATCAGCAAGTACCCATATAACATCTATAGTCAGGAAAGCGCCTGAGGCAACAATCAGGATGTAAATTATTTTATAAGGGAGAATTCCTTTTACGCCAAAGAGATATTCCACACATCGTTCACCATAGTAATTCCAACCCAGAATAGTTGTAAAGGCAAACAAAATGAGCCCGACTGTTACGATGTAATTTCCGGCCTCTGCAAGTACTGTGGAAAAAGCGTAGCTTGTCATGTAGGCACCTGCAAGGTCTCCTGTCCAGGAATCCGTCACGATCAGGACGATTCCGGTCATGAAACAGATGATAATGGTGTCAAAGAAAGTTCCTGTCATGGAAATAAGCCCCTGCCTGGCCGGCTCTTTTACCTTTGCAGCCGCAGCGGCTATTGGAGCACTTCCAAGGCCGGACTCATTTGAAAAAATTCCACGCGCAATTCCCATTCTGATCGCAAGCATCACCCCTGCACCAAGAAAACCACCCCGTGCAGCAGTTCCTGTGAATGCAGTGTTTATTATCAAAGACAGGATTTCAGGAATTTTCTCAAGGTTTAACCCAAGAATTATCAGGCAGCCCGATACATAGCTTATTGCCATGAAAGGCACAAGCAGCTGGGCGACTGCTGCAATCCTCCTGATCCCGCCAAGCGTTACAAACGCCACAAGCAGGCTTATTACAAAAGCGCTCAGGGTTTCAGGGATATTAAAGGCAATCCTTGCCGAATCGACAATGGCATTTACCTGCGGAAAGGTTCCTATTCCAAAGAGGGCTACATTCATCCCAAAAAAAGCAAAAGCGACTGCAAGAACGCGGCTGTACTTCATCTGCCCAAGCCCATTTTTGATATAATACATAGGTCCTCCTGACATCTGCCCTTTTGCGTCCACGACCCTGTATTTGACTGCAAGCAGGGACTCGGAATACATGGTTGCCATACCGAAAAAGCCTGCAAGAAGCATCCAGAAAAGAGCGCCTGGACCTCCCATTTTTATTGCAGTTGCAACCCCAACTATATTCCCTGTCCCGATAGTTGAGGACAGTGCAGTGGTGAGAGCTCCAAAACTCGAGACGTCCCCCTGTACTCCAGTTTCGGCTTTTCTAGAATTAAGCACATACCTGAGAGCAAGAGGCAGCCTGAAAACCTGAATCATTCCGAGTTTCAAGGTAAGGAAAATCCCGGTCCCTACAAGTAAAACCAGAAGTGGTGGTCCCCAGATTAACTGATCTATTCCTGTAAGGATCTCAAGTACATTAACACCCAATAATTCCGTTAAAGCCAGCCCCCAGAAAGCAAAGAGATAGTTTAAGAAAAGGCATAGTCTTGAGACAATTTTAACTCAGTATTTGTTCCAGGCTGGTCTTAAACTTTGATGTCTATTTCCAGAATAATTTTGGAAAACTAATAATTTTGGAAAATTAAATGTGAACGCGCTAACAGAAATTGCCACAGTAATTGCTACAGTAACTATCCCTAAAACCAAAAATAGTAAGTTGAGAAAAGTTATTTCCCAACTTTCAACCTTCTGGGATTATTTATCCTTGTGGATAACAATAGAGCCGCCACTAATGGAAGTTGATGGCTTTGCATCTTCTGCTGTTCCGTCCTCATTGTCGTAAATTATTTTATCATTGTCTCTATCCCAGATTTTTATCCTGAACTTATCGGTATCGTCTCCATCAACAACAGTCAATAGGAGTCCATAGTTTCCTTTTCCGTTGATAGTCCCAGTGCCTTTGTATATTGCCCGTGAGTTGGCAACAACAAGCCACTCATAGCTGGTTGACTTGAAGTCCAAGTCTGCGGCCTTAAACTGGAACTCTGTGTTTCCAGTAGGTACAGAGACTCCTTTCTGATACTTAGAGACAAATCCAAATGTTGCTTTGCCTGCAAGGGTACTATCTGAAGTATAAGCACCAGCAGGTGAGTTTATCCAGCCGCCACCTGTTACAAAACCACCTTCAGGATTATAAACTGCAATATAATTTCCAGCTATCGTGCTGGCACTTCCTCCATCATTATCTGTAACAGTAAGGTTTACCTTGTATATTCCAGCTCCAGTATAGGCATGTTCCCCAGTTATAGTGCCTGCACCATTTTCTTCGCTAACTGAGCCGGACGAACTTGTGCCGTCTCCCCAGTACCAGACTCCATTATGTGTATCTGTAAGACCAGCATCAGTAAAACTGCAACTTGTTGTGATTTGCGTGTTCACAGAAGCCGGATCAGTTGGAGACGCAATTTCACCGAGAGCTGGATTTACATTGTTCACGGTTAAAGTGAGTGCATCGGTCCCAATTCCACCATTATTGTCGGTAACATTCAGAGTGACAGTATAAACTCCATTGTCGGCATAGATATGGGTCGGAGTGAGTGTATCTGATGCGGTTGTACCGTCCCCGAAATCCCACTTGATTGTTTGGGTATCTTCGGTTCCGGCATCAGTGTAGCTTCCCGAGAAGCTTACGGTATCTCCTTCATTAACAGTCTGGTCATTACCTGCTTCGACAACAGGATTTGCGTTATTTATTGTTACAGTAGCGGTATCGTTGCTATTAAGTTCTCCATCACTGACTTCAAGTTTTACACTTCCACTCCAATCATCAGCCCAGGTATGAGTGGCTACTGGATCAGTTGACAATTCAGTGTCCCAAACCCCATCATTCTCAAAATCCCACCTATATTGTAGAGCATCTCCGTCAGGGTCACTTGATAGGCTGGCATCAAAAGTTACAGGAGAGCCTTCACTTGCCTGATAAGACTCACCTACATTAGGAATGATAAAAATATAACTTCAAATTTTCAGCTTGGAAATTAATCTATAGTTCCATTTCCCTAAATAATTATTTTTGGCAACGAAAATCTTTGATATTATATTTGAATCATTCCTTAGCTACCGGGGGTTGATTAGTGGCTGGAGGTTGATTACCATATGGGAAATCGCTGTGCCAGGGTTTCATTAACGGATAACGGTCAATGTTATTTTCGGCTATAGTATAACCAACGTCCCCAATACTATCGCTACCTTCCTCATTTTGATCGGAGCCGCTAAATTGGTCCACACCAGCGTAATCACTATAGAAGTTGCCTCCATCAGGATACCCATTATCCCATATGTTACCAGTGTTCTGAGGGTCATTTCCATAGACTTTCGCATTCACATCGTTATTCAAGTCGTTATGATATACAGTATTGGCATAATTAAGATAATCTTTAATGTACTGAAACACAATACCTTCTTTATTATCATATATCTGATTCTCTTTTATGGTATTATCACGGAAACTACTCCATATATCTATACCAAGCCTATTGGAATGAATTTTGTTTCCAACTATAGTATTGTAGTGTTCACCCCAACTAACGCCGCCTGCATTAATCCCTACATCATTATTATAAAACTCACAGTTTTTAATCGTGCCGTACGAAGAAGTATCGATTGTAATACCCCTTTCATTTGAATAACCACGCGTATTTTCAATAGTCCAGTAGTACGACCAGCCAATTACCGCACCGCTGTAAGAGTTATTATGGAGATTTGAATCAAGGATTTTCAGGGAATTTGAGCCCGCGTATCCGATGATCCCTACTCTGTTTGAATAGGCTTCAATATTTTGCAGAGTATTGTAGGAAGAACCCTGATCGCCAAGACTGATTCCATACTCAATGTTATTTGCTACTATAACATTTTTAACAAAATTGTTTGTTGAACGTTCAAGGTATATACCTATGTTCCCATTTTTAACGGTAATATCGGAAATTACCAGATTATTGAACCCATTCGTGTATATTACATTGCCAGATCCACTCCCGTCAATTATTGTTGTGTTCTTGTCTTCACCCTGTAAAGTTATAGGCTTATTTATTGTCAAATGCTCATAATATGTTCCTGATTTCACAAAAATAGTGTCACCAGCAGCAGCTGAATCAATGGCTGCCTGTATTGATCCGCTGTCGGTAGGAACTGTTATAGTTGCAGCACTTGCATGAGTTGGTATCACTATCCCTATTAGAATAGTGAGCATTATTACACTAACAGTTAATTTCAATATCTTTCCGAGTTGTTTTCTCATATTCTAACAACCTTCACTAATATCCTCTATCGATTTTCATATCATTTCTCAACAAATTTAAGGCTCAATTAAGTTATTCACCTCTTGAACTATTTTTCCAAACTTAATAGTTATTTTGAAATGTATCTAAAGAATAAACTTAATAATGAATGAGCCAATCCCAAAACTCAAGATTATCTTTCCTAAATCGAACTTTGAATAATCAATCAAATTTCCGATCACGAAAATAGTTCTGGAAACTTATTCTAGAGGCAATGTCGCAAGTAATAAGTTATTAAAAAAGGGTTTTGGAATAGGCTCATATAAAAAAATAGAAATTAGAGATAGTTACTAATTTATTTTCTAGCTATCACTGACTGAGTATAAGACTCATAAAATTCTTTCAGGATACAAAACTGATTTCAATAAGTTATATTGCTTATTTAATCCCGGAAAAAAGCCGAAAGTTTCATCTGTTCGATATTCTGGATTGATTTACTTTGACCTTCCCGATTTTGTTCTTTCTTAGATTTTACTATTTCTCCAAACTCAAGTTCGGGCTCAAAAACAGGCTCAAGAATGTTATCAAAAAAAGCGGCTTCATTTTCTGGACTTAGCGAATCTCTATAATACTCTGTTGTTTTTTCCTGCCAGCTCTCCGAAAGCAGCAGGAACTTCATCCCTCTTTTTTGCTCATTCCATTCCCACACTCCAGCCTGGTAAAAAATAGCTCCTAACTGGCTTGAAAGTTGAGCATAAGAGACTTCGGGACGAAGTTTATACAGGGATTTCCCGATGCCGTCCTTTTCCGTGCCCATGCACAGTTTTGCAGCATTGTTTGCAAGGGTCTTCCATTCCCTATCCTCCATGAATTCGCAGAGCCTGTCAAGATGGCAGCAGCTAATCTTATCGATTCTGGGAAAACGATTCTTTCTGAACTTCCTTTTTATGAAAAGGTTTCCTCGACTGTCTATCCGCCAGGAAAAGACCTTCTGCTTTGTCCCAAGGATTTTTGATCGAGACCAGGAAGCAGCCATTGGGAATAAATTGGATTTTAAATATAAAAAATTGTTTCCTGTAATCTCCCTGCAATGCCTTCAAATCTGAAGGTTAAACAATAAATTATTTTATGCAGCTTTCAGTAATTTTGAATTCCCTTTAAAAATCTTTCAAGTTTCTTTATTAGAGTTCCAAACTTAAGAGGTACAGGCATTTATGTAGCTTCTGACAATAATCCAGAGAACAAGCCAACCAATGGCTGAAATTAAATCTTTTTTTAACTGTAATTCCATGTACTTATTTAACCGACTTATCTTATTTAAATTTTTGCAGATGTTTGAAAATTGATTCATCTATTATTAATCCCCACAGGGAAACTTCCCTTCTCACAAACCAGAATAAAATGGGACGGACTAACCATCAGTTGTCCTGCACGCCTTCTTCAAAAAAATCGTCATCCGGTTCCGCGATATCATCAACCAGATTAGAGATATAATACTGTAAATTGTCCCCTATTACGTAAGGGCTATTTTCCGATTTCCGGTATAGTTTATGAAGCCTATCTCTGAAGTACGGGTAAAAATTTTGCCCTTCTTCAGTTCTGGCCAGCTCACAAAACTTTTCTATCATGTCAGATCCACCAACGCGAGATGCTTCTTCAATGCCTGAAAATTCATGAATATACTTCATAACGTTTTCCACAAGTGTAAGAGCCAGATCCATTGTCCCTTTTATGTTTCCGGAAGCCTCTGAATAGTCGTTGATAGCCTGTTTTGCTACCAAATATTGGGGCCTACTGGCTGCCCCCCGTGGGGTATAATATGCATTTATAACCTTTTTCCGGTATGCCTCAAGAATTTTGCTCTCGTCTTCCGTTTTCGCATACCTGGCAGTGATGTACCTGCGGTTGTCAGCGGATTTTTTGTACAAATCGTGCAGCAGGTTGATAAGTTCTTTCTGGTCTGATTCTTGTAACGATTTTTTCAATTCAGACCATTTTATAGTTGCTTCTTCTGCCATTAAAACTCACCTGAGTTTTTTGATTCACGAGTCACTTTGCTCTTCATCAAAGAAATCTTTAATATCTGATACGAGGTCGTAAATTGCCTCCTCAAAACCCCATCCGACATTTTCCAGGCCTACATCGACCTTAAGCAGTCTTTCCCTGAAAAAATGATAGTATTTCTGTCCTTCCTCAGTCATTAATTGTTCACAAAACCTCTCCAGCATCCCTTCAATGTTGTCATAGAATTCATCGTCTATGACTCCATAAACACGGGCAAATTGAACCCCTCCTTCAACGTATGTAAGCATCAGGTCCAGAGTCCCCACAAAGTCTCCCGAAGAATTCGAATAATCACTGATAGCTCTTTCTGCTGTAGAGTAACGGATTTTTCCTGATACATTCTCCGTTGAAAGCACTTCTTTAATGATTTTCCGATACTCCTCCAGCATCTTATTCATTTTCGTCTTTACACTCTCTCCAAGGTATCTGGAATTTATGAGCATGCGGTCTCCAACCGAATGTCCATAAAGTTCACGAATAAGATCGATGAGTTCTGTTTTTTCGGCTTTCTGCAGGATTTTCTCCACCTGTGCCCATTTTACAGAATCTGCTTGTTCCATGAAAACCCACTTCCATTTTTTGTGTTATAAATCACTTTGCACGTCTTCAAAAAAATTTTCAATTTCTTTCACACGCAGTTTTATTCCATCTCCAAATCCCCATGCCATTCCTTTTGTTTTCCTGCGGATCTTCAAAAGCCTTTCCCTGAAACCGGCATAAAGGGTTTTGCCTTCAGGTGTCTCTAACCTGGTGCAGAACTCTTCAAAGGCGCTGTATATCTCTTGATAAAACTCCTCGTCTATATCCCCGTATTCACTGGTAAATTCCACCCCATTTTCAACGTAAAAAAGCATCAACTCCATCGTCCCTGCAAAATTCCCTGAAGCCTTTGAATAGTCGCTAATTGCTTTTTCCGCAACAGAGTATCGAAGCTCTCCAATCCCCTTTTCCGGAAAAAACTCATTTTTTATTACTTCCCTGTAAGCTTCCAGAATTCCGGGCTCAGCATTTGTATCTATGGATCTGGCAAGCAGATACCTTCGATTTTCCTCAGAATACCTGTAAAGATCCCGAATAATATTAATAAGTTCTTTTTTATCTGTGCCTTGTAGAGCTTTTTTTAAGTCAAACCACCCTAAATCCAGATCTTTTTTCATTTTACAGCTCCATAAAGTAAAAGTGTAACTATTCAGGCCAGAATCTATTATCGTTATCGATTTTGATGAAATCGGTATGTCTGAATTCTGACCAGTGAGGATTAAAAAACGCAATCAATAGCCAACAATTAACTAAAATACATTTTCTGAAATTTGCCAATTGAATTCTGTTAAATCAGGCTAATTATGTTTTTTTTCCTAGGCTAAGTAGTTACAATAATTCTAGAACTAAAATCCCTGTAAAGAAGTAGCAAACCTATAAAACTCAACCGTTTCAAAGAGGGCAAAAATATTCCAGGCGTATACGACACTACACCTGCAAAAAAGCAAGAATTGCGGGCTCAATTTGGACTTTAAAGGAACTGCTGACATTCAGGTGCTTTAAAACATCAATCAAATAGATGGACAAGCAGTTTTTTAATTCCCTGAAAATTCATTTTTCTCAAGAACCAGGCTTTTAACCCTTGCAAGAGCAGTTTCAGCATTTGCCTCGAAACCCTTGCTTTTCCAGAGATCAGCCGCGATTTTAAAAGCATTTTCTGCTCCTTTCGGGTTTCCAAGCTTCAGGAAAACCCTGCCTTTTTCATACCAGGCTTCAGGAAAGTCTGGTTTCTTCCGGGTTGCCATTTCAAAAGCGTGCAGGGCTTCTTTTTCAGAGCCGGTTTCAAAAAGTACTTTTCCTCTGAGATGCCAGGCTTCTGCATTCTCGAGTTTCTCCTCAAGGGCTTTTCCAAAAGCTTTTCTGGATTCTTCAATTTCTCCAAGCTTTAAATGCAATTTGCCTTTCTCGAACCAGATCCCTGCATCATCAGGATTTATTTCCAGGGATTTTTCAAATTCCTTCAGCTTCTCTTCGCACTTATGCACCCTAACAAGCGCAGCTTCCTTCCCATCCCAGGCATTTTTCTGCACCGGGTTAAGGGAAATAGACCTCTCAAAAGCTTCAAGTGCCTGCCTGAAATGCTCAAGCTTTAGCAGCGCAAACCCGGTATTGGTCCAGAGCCCTGGGTGATCCGGTTTTATCCTGGAGGCACTTTCAAACGTTTCAAGGGCCTCTTCATAGCGTTTGAGTTTTAACAGGGTATTTCCCTTATGAAAAAGAGCTGGAAAATGCCTGGGATTTTCAGAAAGTACCGTATCGAAAGCCTCAAGTGCAAGCCTGAGCCTGCCCTGCCTATAAAGAATTACTCCTTCCTCATAGAAGCTCTCTCCACTTTTCGGGTTACTTTCTTCCGAACCCTCACCTTCAGGATAGCTTTTTCTGAGTCCGGTTTCTGAAAGGTATCTGAAATCCGGGGATGTTTCCGAGCCAGGCCTTGAATCAAGGAATATGAATTCTTCTTTTGGCACAAAAGACTTGCAAATCCATCCAGATTCAACTTTCCGGTTTGTAACAACGCAGTATCCGTTAACGCGCCTGGAACATACCTCACAGCAGTAGATTCTCCTTTTCAGTCGGTACCGGATCTGGTCAAGCTCAGTTGTAACCAGCCCCTCATTCAGCCGTGCTTTGAAAGTCTCGTACGGGATGTTTTTAATTTTGATATAGACTGTTGAAGGGGCAGGTGGGTCCCATTCAGGAGGGTTTGAGGTCGGTTTTTTGCAAATCATAGTTTTGACAGGGTTTTTTCTTGTAGAGTTTTTTCTTTTTACCTGAAATTTTTCGTTTTTTGGAAGTTTTTGTACTGAAAATGTTCTTTCTTTATTGGAGACTACGTATTGAAATCAAATGCTTATCTCAGTTTACAGATTTAATCGTAGATTAACTCTTTTATTATGTCCCATTCTCAGAAGAGTCAGTCCCTGAGGTTGAATCATTGAGTTTTGTCTCATTATCCGTTGAGGGCTGTTCTTGCGTTGAAGTTGATGTACTAGAGTTAGAAGCCGTTTGTTGAGAAGAAGACGTGGAGGACTCCTTTACAAGTACGACTTTAGTAACCACCGTGCTTCCAACCTCATTTGTGGCTGTCAGGGTATAAGTTGTGGTTTCACTGGGGGATATGCTTTGGCTGCCAGTTAAACCTACGGTTCCTATTCCAGGTTTGATTGAAACTTTCGAAGCCCCAGAAACGCTCCAGACAAGCTTTGAACTATCTCCTTCCTCGATAGTATCAGGATTCGCATTAAACGAACCGATAGATGGAAGGCTTTCTTTAGATGTTTGACTCTCCGTAAGTGCCGAATTATTTTGTGATGCTTGATTATCTTCCGATGACTGGCTTTCCTGCGATGTCTGAGTATCCTGGGAAGCCTGAGTATCTTCCGATGTCGGATTTTCCTTAGTCGATGAACTCTCCTGAGATGTCAGGCTTTCTTCCGAAGACTGAATATTTGATGTGGAAGTGTTTTCGGAGGAGGCAGCATTTTCCTCAACTGCAACAGTACAGTAAGCTTCGTCTTCTTTCTCGCCGTTTGAAGCTGTAAGTTTGTATGTCGTAGTACCGGCAGGAGACACATTAAATGTTCCGGTGGGATCTGTAACTCCTATATCAGGCTCGATAGTAACATTCGAGACCCCGGAAACGTGCCAGTTGAGAACTGCACTCTCGCCTGGTGTGATGGAATCAGGACTTGCATCAAATGAGCTGATAAGAAAAGGCTCTTGAGATTCATTAGATTCATTATTGACCGTAACCGTGCAGAGCGCGACTTTTTCATTTCCTCTACCAGCCGCTATCAATTTATAGGTTGTAGTCTCTGAAGGGGATACAGAAATGGATCCATTTGAACTTACAGGTCCTATACCAGGCTCTATTGTAATATTATCAGCTCCAGAAACGTCCCAGTTCAAAATAGAAGATCCTCCAGGTACGATAATTCCCGGCCCGGCATCAAAATTGCTAATTCCGACCGCCGCCGCAGGAAAAAGAGCTTTTAGAGCTATAGCTATACTCAGGATGGTACCTAATAATTTTAAAAATTCTGGCAATGAGTTCCACATTGACTTAATTTTTTCCCCAATTGAATTATTACTATCCTCTTTATCCATAATTAGACTCCGTACAACCTATAAATTAAAACAAACAACCATGTTTAGCAGGTTGAAAAACAATATTTTTCAGGAAAGGTAACCTGAAATGTAAGTTACACATTCGATTCTTTTTTGCATCGCAATTAGAATATATCTCATAGTTTAATAATATATATATTTATTAATTTGGGGATATATTTTCAAAAAGTTAGAAGAAAGGATAAAACTTAAGGATTAAAGCTAAGGGTTCAACTTAAGAGTTCAACTTCAGAATTTTTCAATTTAACGCCCAATTGGATCAATGTTATGATCTTCAAGATCGTCATCGAAATCGAATTTTTAATCGGAATTATTGTCTGGATAACGCAGATCTACGATGCCTATGGTGCATTAAAAATAAGTTAAGAAACTTTTGTAATAGATGCTTAATTCATTTTTAAGATATCTAATTCCTTTTAAAAAGTATGTTTTTAGAGGGGGACTATTTAAAAAGAAAAGATTTTTATATTAAAGGGAAAGGTCTTTTTATGTGAACTATTTATACACACCCTTTTATTAAGTACTTAAAGAAGGTAAGTTCTATGAACTATTGCAGAACACACGGAATTCCAGCCTTATTTTCTTTTTTCTTCCCTGGCCTGGGCCAGCTTGTAAAGGGCCATCTTTTCAAGGCACTGGGCATCTGGATAGCCTTCATTATCACAGGGACGATGCATATTTTCGGGGCTGGATTTTTATTATGGCCGATTATATGGGTCTGGCAGCTCTATGACGCCTACAACTCCTGAATAAAAGTAGACCTAAGAGCAATCCCGAAAAGGTAATCTGAAAAGGATATAATCTGAAAAGAATAAAACGAGTGTATAGTAAGCTAAGTTACTTAGCTATACATCAAACTTTTTTAAAACTCAGAGGAATGTAATTCTATTTTTTCAATTATTCTCTATGAGTCAGCTTCATCTGGTTGAGTCTAATCTATCTCTTTATTTTACGATTAATATTTATAAATATCTGTTAATATTTATAAATATTTATAAATGTCTATAAATATCTATCAAATTGATATAACTCAAAAATGAGAACGGCATCATTAAGCTGATCTCATAGGTATTTACAACGAATTTTCAAATGTATTAATACCTGCGTACCATTTCCGCCTGCCATTCTGTTTCCGGCCAGCCTCTGAAGCCTCTGAACTTGTTTATATCGTCCAGATAATTTATCACTTCATCAGCCTGAAAACCAAGATCTTTGAGCACACAACCAAGAACGGTTCCAGTTCTGCCTATACCTCCCATGCAATGGACAACAATGCCTTTTCCTGCGTCTATTTCTTTTAATATTACATTAGTTGCCCTTCTTACAAGCCATTCCAGTGTGTCAGGATCATATGGAAAATTACCATGATGAAGGTCTTCTAATTCTGCAGAAAAAAGGACCTTGAGAGGATAGGGGTTATATGATACTTCGGAATCACAGAGACATACAACGCTTGAGAAACCTGCACTTCTAATTTTCTCCCAGGGCGTGTACATTCCAGGATAAGACATGCCAGCCAGAGGTACAGGCTCCTTAAGAACTACATAAAAATTCATTGGGATTCGGATGCCTTCTATTTCAGGCATCGCCAGAGGACTCAATAAAGAAGATGCCATGCTATAAGAGTATGGAGTTAGAAGATATAAACTTCATTTAAGGACAGAAGATTTGAAGTATATGTATAACAGTTAAGGAATTTACTTAATATAAAATAATTAATGAGGTTTTTAAACAAGAAGCCGATGTAGAAAAAATAAGATTGTACAGAAAAGTAAGCTTGTACAGAAAAATAAGCTTGTACGGAAAAGTAAGCTTCTACAGAAAAGTAAGCTTCTGTAGAAAAAGGAAAATAACCCCCGCTGTTACCCACTACTGTTTTTCATTTTTCATAGTTTTTCAATTTAAGGCACTCATTTCCCTTATGCGACTTTGACATAGTCAAATACGGATTTAGTGCCGCAGTAGGTATTGTTTTTCTCTGTTAAGGTAACGGTATATTGTCCTGAGCTGTTGTACGTGTGCACAGGATTCTCTTCTGTCGAATTCGTCCCATCTCCAAAGTCCCAGTTCCATGATGTGGGCGATCCGGTACTATTATCAGTGAAAGCAACTTTCAGTGGTGCATTTCCTGAAGTTGGAGATGCTGAAAAATCAACTTTCTGAAGGTTCGAGTCAAGAGAATCCATGCGTAAATCGTCATTCAGAAGGTCATTGAACCAATCATCTGAATTAATGTCATTATTGAAGTCCTTGTTTATGAACCCGTTGAACCAGTTGTCCCATATTGTCCTGTCATTTGAGATAAAAGGTCTCAAATTATTTATTTCACTGGAAAGAAATGGAACATCCGACAGCCACTGATTAGCCTCATTTGAGACTATCTGAACATTTCTGGAAGTGGATAAGTTGGACGCATAAATATTCACACTATCTACACTCCCATTATCAGTGCTATTGTCATAATGCCACACGACTTTGCTGCTGTAGACGATAGGAGAGGACTGCGAGGACGACTCATTGATTACTGTCCCATTGCTTGTCATAACCTGAGTCTGAGTAACAATTACCGGACCATTCTGATCACTCGACGCCGATGCAACGGATAAAGCAGAAACTGAAAAGGATAAAATAAGGGCTGTTGAAGCTAAAAGTACATACAACTTTTCCCTATTTTTCATTTTTTATTGCCTTCTTTGTATTTCATTTATCCTTGTTTGATTGTTTTTCATGGGACTTACAGAGCTGCTGAGGGAAAATTATAACATTAAACTTCGAATTGTCTTGACTACAAGAGAATAATAGAGTCTCTTGTGCTTGATTACGCCCCTCAAACGTGTAAGTCCTGTAACACTAATTTTTCTTTGTTTATAATTATTTCCTGGCCTTTTGTTGCTCGTTAATGATTAAAGGTGTGCTGAAATGGCCAGATATAATCTGTAGACTAGACTTATCAGTTTGATAAAATGGAAGGAAAAAATGAATTGATAGAGAAAGTGGATGTAAGCTTCACAAATCGCAGAAAATCTGAGAATTATGAGCCACAATAAAGAGTCTTGAAAAGGAATAAGTGTGGCATATAGTACTGTCACTCTTCAATGTTTTCTTCTACCTCTTCACCCCACCACTTTTTTAGTTCCTTAACTGCACTCATCCGGACATACTCATTCTCATCGGTCGTGGCCCACTGTTTGATAAATTTGAGTGTTTCAGGGTCGTCATGCCAACCACGAGCAAGTTCCTSARCTGCACTCATMCGGACATTATAAGATTCATCGGTCGTGGCCCGCTGTTTGATAATATTGAGTGTTTCAGGGTCGTCATGCCAACCACGAGCAAGTTCCTGAACTGCACTCATCCGGACATYATAAKATTCATCGGTCGTGGCCCGCTGTTTGATAAATTTGAGTGTTTTAGGGTCGTCATGCCAACCACGAGCAAGTTCCTGAACTGCACTCATCCGAACAAAATAAAATCTACTTTGAGCTGAGATGTTTAAAAAGAGACGAAATAATTCTTCATCTTTTGGCTCATATTTTCCTAAGATTAAAACACCCAGAAGACTAGAATATGCTTTATTATTTATTTTTCTCGAAGCTTCTTCACGTAACTCTTCTGAGTTAGAATCCACTCCCGTTATAAATTCTGCCCATGTATTGTTAAGATCTATGTCAATATCTGGAGAAGCTAAAAAAGGATAATATCGCATATAGACCTGACTTCGTGAAAACTGATCAATTATAGTATCCCGGTGAGGCCAGCCATTACCTAACAGTTTTGCAGCCGGAACCATTTCTTCAGCAAGGAATTGATTGATGTCCTGCGTCCAGCGGACCATTTCAAACAGTCTGAGTACTCTTTCAAGCAGCTTCTTTGCAGTTTCTCCAATCGCATTCGGTTTCGGATTTCACTCAAACATTTGATCGCTAAAACGATATTCAAAGGAGGTCTATTGCCAAAATATTGGGGATCGTATATCTGCATCAGGCATCTTATAATGTCGTCTGCAAAATCTTCTTTCATGCCGCATACAAGACTCAGGACTTCGTGCCATGTGGGATCTTCCCAATATTTTTCAAAATAATTTAATTTCAAGGTTTCAATATTGAGTTCATGATTGTCGAATTTCTGGACGATATCCATTGCACAGAAATACTCAAGGAAGGTACGATGGACGAATCCGTAAAAATCGGCTCCGTAAAGACAGAGGATGAAATTTACTCTTCTTAGTTGGTCAATAATCGATTCTGCTATCTCTTTTGAGTCAGATGGATCTTTTTGGTAGCGACTCTGGAGATAAAACTCAATTTCTTGCTGAAGCGTTTTCCTGTGAATAAAATTGCCTGCGAGTCCGTCGGGGCCGGACTGCATTTTGAAGGCGATTCTCATGAGAAGCTCTTTTTTGTCGTCCTCACCGATAAAATCCATCTCTACAGAGCTTCTTTTCAAGTGTTTGTTAAGGTGTTTGTTAACTTCCCAGTTTTCTACAAGGACACTGGCAGCATGATCGAAAAGCTTCCACCTTTCTCTAGGAAGTTCCTGATGCTTGCCTATTATCGCCAGAATTGTCAGCAGTAAGGGGTTTCCGGCAAGCTGTCTTATTGAGGGTGAATCCTTAAGGGCTCTCAGAATCCTTGATTTTCTGCTTTCTATTTCGGTTTCATCAATAACACAAGGATACCATCTGTCAAGGAAGGTTTCTATCTGCTCTTTTTCGAAATCCTGAAGTGTAAAGTGAGCAAAACCTGCGTCATCAAGGATTTTACGTTTGTAGCCGATAATCCTTGAAGTTACAATTACCCTGACTTTAGGGTAGTCAAGTGTAAATCCTACAATCATGCGGTTTATTCGTTCCCATTCCTTGGGATCAAAAATCTCATCAAGTCCATCAAAGATGACTATTGCTTTACCGTCATTTTTGAGATAGTTGCCAACTTCCTCTTTTGTTAAACTGTAACCCTCAGTTTCTGAAAGGTTTTGAAAGTAATCAAGAAAAGTCCTGCATTCTTTTTCTGCACACAAGCCCGCAAATTCCCTGAGTTCGACTCTAAGGGGAAGATAGGAATTGAAAAGACTGGAAAGTTTTTCGTCATTGTTAATTTGTAAAACTGATAAAATAATATATTTTGTAAGTGTGGATTTGCCAGCACCGGGATCTCCAAGAATTACAATATATTTGTTACTCTCATCACGTATGACATCAAGTACGGCTTTTGAGTCCTTTGAATAATAAGATTCTTTTGCGCGTTTAAGATCTTCTGCGGTCAAGCCTTCTGGAAAACATTCTTTTTCAGGGTCCCATTCCTCATGCATTTTATTCCATATCTCTTTTGGAAGTTCAACTGGAGGTGGATTTTCTCTTACGTTCTGCTCGACAAACACGCTGCTGAGCTTGATCTTTAGATAATCTTCTTTTTTGGAGGGGGTTAGAGCATCGAGATCAATATTACAGTATCTTTTGGAAACAGCTTCTCTGTACTGTGTGAGATCAAGTTCTGCGATCTTCCCCTCTTCCAATATTGAATTCCTGTTTTTAGTTTCCCACTTGTGAATAGCTGCTCCTACTAAACTGGAAAGTTCATCAGCAGATTTAAAAAAGCTAACAATGCATTTAGTTGATAACTCGTTTCTCAAAGATGCGATTTTTTCTGCATCTTTTCCTTTGTCTACATATTTCGGTAGCCACGGTGCATCTTCATTGAGTAAAAATATTAGGCAATCTTTTCCTTCTTTTATCGCTTCTCTATACTCAAGTTCTGTTATGGATTTATCGTATCCTTCAGGTGTGTACCCATATCTCCACGCAAAAATACCTATGTAAAGGTCGCATGAAGCAACATCTCCCAGACACTTGTCAACAGGTATTTTATCTTCTGCGACAAAATATTCCATTGCTACATCTTCATGGCTCATCCTCTTCAGATTGAGCCTTACCTTTTCACGGCATTCTTCCAGATCCTTAAATGTAGAAGATACAAATACACGGGCCATTCTATCCACCAATCTTCCAGTTAATTTTTCCAGAAACAGATATAAAATAATAAAAGTTAAATCTTTTGAATTAATTTGATTATCTTAAAATAAAAAATCATATGGAAGTTCACAGTTTTCATTTATCCCATACCTTTTAATATTCCAAATACCGTAACTATGAAAACTTACGCACGCCAATCATCTTCAGGTGACTTTATCAATGTACTCTGATAGAATCAATGCACTACCCCCATATCTTTTTGCTACTATAGACGAAGCGAGGGACGAACTGATTGCCAGGGGAGTCGATGTTATCGACCTTGGCGTAGGAGATCCTGACCTGCCGACGCACCCGCACATTGTGGAGGCTATGCGAGAAGCTGTCTGCGACCCAAAAACGCACGATTATCCATCTTATGCCGGGATGCCGGAATTCAGGAAAGCAGCAGCGGACTGGTGTAAGAAATACAAGGGGATTGAGCTTGACCCTGCAACTGAAGTCCTTGCCCTGATCGGGTCAAAAGAAGCGGTTGCACACATTCCGCTCGCTTTTGTCAACCCTGGAGATGTCGTGCTCTATACTGAGCCCGGGTATCCGGTTTACAAAATAGGAACAATGTTTGCGGGTGGAGAGCCGTATCCGCTGCCGCTGACTGCTGAAAATAATTTCCTGCCTGACCTGGACTCAATTCCTGAGAATGTCCTGAAAAAGGCAAAGCTATTCTTCTTCAATTACCCGAACAACCCGACTGCTGCAACTGCTGATATGCAGTTTTTTGAAAAGGTCGTTGAGTTCTGCAAAAAGAATGACATCATTGCAGTGCATGACAACGCCTACTGCCAGATGACATACGACGGGTACGAATCTCCCTCTTTCCTTGCTGCCGACGGGGCAATGGATATTGGCATGGAACTTTATTCTCATTCCAAGACCTATAACATGACAGGCTGGAGGCTCGGGTTTGCAGTCGGAAATAAAGACCTTATAAAAGGGCTCGGCAAGGTCAAATCCAATGTGGATTCAGGTGTCTTTGACGCTATTCAGATCGCGGGCATTGCAGCTCTCTGTTCTTCCCAGGACTGTGTCGAAGAAACAAATAAAATCTATCAGGAGAGGCGGGATGCTCTCATAGAAGGGCTTACAGCGATAGGCCTTAAAGTAAAGCCGCCAAAAGCTACTTTCTACATATGGGCTCCGGTACCTGAAGGTTTTACATCAATGAGTTTTGCAAAACTCCTGCTCGAAGAAGCCGGAATCATTGCAACCCCTGGTGTCGGGTTCGGAGACGCTGGAGAAGGTTACATCAGGTTTGCCCTTACAAAACCGGTCGATAGAATTAAAGAAGCAGTCGATAGGATGAAAAAACTGAAATTCTAACTGACTGTACTTGAAGAAGTTCTGAACTTTAGAGAGGCTCTCATCACCTTTACACCTTTAGAGACGCTTTCATTACTTCTAAAGATTAGAACATTAAAAATAATCTGGCCAGACACACTGAATGCCAGGCCGGAATAAATTTCCCTTTTATATAAAATCTGTCTTTTTAGAGAGTCCTTATATGAGCCTTATTTTTACAAGTCTTGTATTCTTACAAGCATTATTTTCTATCGAAAAAGATATTTTTCCCGGTTACACTCAGCGGAATTCCAAAAACGACATCTGCATCAAGCAAACCAGAAACCCTGGCAGCTGCACCAATTGAGTACATTACTCTGTTGTCGATGCAGAAATCCTTGGCCTTTGCAACGGCTGCACCTATAGCTATTCCCAGGTCTACATATTTGAGCATGCAATTCGGACCCCTGAAATCTCCTTCTATCTTTTGCCGGTTCAGCATCTCAGCACAGGTTTCAGAGCCGCAGGCTCCACAGTCCAGGCCCGCAGCCCCGCTGGTTTTAACACCGATAAGAATAGCAGCCCCTGCGTTTCGAAGATTTGCAGCATCCCTTTTCAGAAAAGCAAACCCTGCGCTTTTTTCCTCTGCCAGCCTTTCCATTGTCGAGGCAAGTACTTCGATATCAGGTATCTCAACAAGGGCAGTCACTATATCATCTACGCCTTTGGCTTTCGGGGCAGTCCGTGCAGCTAGAAGTATACTCTTTGCAAGTGTTTCAAGCACTTCGGATTCAGGATTGAGAATCATATTCAGTTAATGGAACTTCTGGAGTTTAAGGCTTTGCAGATGACAGCTCCCGCGAGTAAATCAGGAATCTATGGTATTTCAACCAATGCTGTACTGTCCTGGAGCAACTATTTATTCATGTTTTGCTGCCATCGTTTCAAGTTTTACCTTTGAAACTTCTTCAAAGAACCTTATACCTGGAGTTTCAGAGCAAAGTCAAGCGGCTTCTGTAGTATTTGCAGCTTCCAGCACAAAACTTGACAATAGAATATAGTATAAGTGAAAGTGCTAACATCAATTCTAAAATCAATATATGATTCATACCCCAATTCTAAGATCAACACATGATTCATACCCATTGCAGCTATGAACATGAACATTTAATAAAATGTAAGAATAGCTGCATCAGCATCCTCTGTCAGCAGAATTCCGCGTCCTTCTTTATATAAAAAGCTAAAATAAAGTAATTCGCGGTTCCTAAAAAGTTATTTCCCTTATGCTTCAAAAGTTAAAAATTTTAACAGTTGCAAAGGCTGAAAACGCTTTTTATCATTTTCTATGCATTTTAATGTAAAAGTTCATTATCTTCATTAAAAAGTAAACAACTCCCCGTTTGCGGGCGCATATGCATCCACGCCGATTTCTTCCGAAATCCACTGTGCAAAGCTTTCGGTTTTGTCCCCATGCATTACAAAGACTCTTTCCGTACCTTTCCTGCAGAAATCCTTCACAACCTTTTTGAGCTCGCTATCGCCGCTGTGTGCTGAAAAGTCATACTGTTCTCTCCTGGACTTAAGAGTGAGTATATCTCCTCTGATCTCGACAAGTCTGTGTTCAAGTGCTAACCTGCCGTTTGTGCCTTCAACCTAGTAGCCTGTGAGCAAGACTTTGAAATTGGGATCTTTGTAAAGTCGGCTCAAGTAGTAAAGTACAGGCCTTCCATTCCGCATTCCGGCTGTAGTGACAATAACTCAAGGATAAGAGTGTCTGCTTCGGTAAATTTGGCTGCCTCCGGTACAAGCCTGTTTTCCTCCAAGTTGAAATCTCCCGTATAAAAAAGACTTTTTCTGGATTTGGATTCGAGATGAATTCCCTGAGCTTCCGGAATATGGCCTGCGTTGTGGAAGCAAGCCCTGTTGCCGTGTATTTTGAAAGTTTCCCCATAATCTTTTTTCTGGTTATCTGTAAAAGTTTCTGGAGTTCATCAGGGTCAAATGGGCTACACCCGAAAGCGTTATCTCTGCAAGTTTGAGGGTATCTCTCCCAAGAAGGAAGGAAACTCTGCTGTAGGCGGAGTCGTGAAGACCTCAGGATTCAGGTACATAAGGTTAGGGACAGAACCGCAGTGGTCCAGGTACTCATGTGAGATCATGATTTTTTTCGGCTCAATACAATTGTAGAGGATATTCTGAAAACTCGACTAGATAACGTCGGCTTTTCATTAATATCGATTCATGTTTTCAATATTGATTTCCTTATTTACAATTCTTATTATATTATATTCTCTAAATAATAATCTTGCTATCATTTAGACCCACTTCTTCGGCATATAATATGGAGATAGAGTTTATCCAATATTAATCTTCTAAAAAACGGACCTGGATGATTAATTGATAAAGCAAAATCTGCTTAATGTATTCATAAAACAGACCAAATGGTCTATTCACATACGGGGGGTAAAGAATGAAAATTGGATTGAAAACTGGATTGAAAACTGGATTGATAGTTTCTCTACTATTGCTATGCTTAGCTATTCCTCCTAGCGCCGCACAAGCATCAGAACCTGCAGGAACCATCGCAGTCAAAGCAGATAATGAAACTTCAATGAACACAACAACTTCGGCCCAAGGATCTGCACCGTGGCTCACGAGCCCAGGGCTGAACACGGAAGAACAGGGACTCTACCACTTTCCCAGGGACCACCAGTGGCATAGCGGACCTACCTACCACTTTAACGATTTCGATGAGTGGCACTACTTTACATTACTGGGCAAGGACCTGACGACAGGCCACAACATATCTTTGTTTGTGTGCAATTTACAGCAGGGGTGGCGAAATGACATACAAAGACCCAATACCAGGGTTCTCATGGCCTACCTCGACAAAGATGAAGCCAAGTTTTATGGTCATGGAATTGACCCGACGGGCAAGTTTGTGACCACGGGATCCAATGGAGATTTCAATTATACGGTCGGTGAGGTTGGCAAGGATCAGGGTTTTGCCACGAACTACAGCTATTCCCAAGAACGGTGGAATTTCAAAGGATGGGCGACAAACGAGAGTAATATAACCGTCGGCACTCCGTACAACTTTGACGTCACCGGGATCGTAAAGGCCCCAGGCTACATTCCAATGGCCTATTGGGGGCTGGAAAACATTGGATTCAACGATCAGTACGACCAAAACCCTTCGACTATGTACGGTCTTTCATACTACTATGTAGCCCCGGAGATGGAAATGAACGGTACGGTAACCCTGGATGATGGCGTTGCCCATGAGATTGAAGGCATAGCCTGGTTTGAACACCAGTGGGGTAACTTCCAGTCACCTGAACAGCTCCGATACTTCTGGGGGTATGCCCGTTTCCCCAACGGGGATTCATTTACCTGGAGGCAGTATTACGGTAGTCCTGCGGGAGTTGTAACTACCACCATACCTTTCAACATAACAGCCGCTATGATGGGTTGGGACTCTCCACAGATTCAACAAAACCGGTTCGCTTTTGTACCCAAAGGTCAGCCACCGCAGTACGCGTTCGGACCGTCCATCGTGTACACGCCGATCAAATGGTGGACATCGCCTATAACGAATATGTCGTACCCGTGGTGGGGCGAACTAAAGACGCCTAAAGGAACGTTCTTCATATCCCCATCTGCCACCCCCTCTCAGGAGAGCCCGGGAGCTGCGGGTCCATTCATAGAGGGAGCGTTGGAGCTCCATAGTGGCTCGATTGACGGACCAGTGGTAGCAGAAGGGTTCTGTGAACTGGCGCAGCTACCCCCACTAGGAGCGCCAAACGCCCGCGGGCTTCCCGAAGCTACTGCTCCGGGAGATATCCGTTTCGACGGTGGTCTGAACCACAGAGTGCAGAAACAGAACTGAACCTCTCGTGTGGGACCTGGACAGGTAACCGCGTCGCCGATATGGAACATCGGCGACGCTAAATCGACTGGGACAGCTTGTCCTTCCGTGGTATGAGAGGCTTGAAGACCTGGGAATCCCCAGTGACAGGACTTGATTACCCCCGACCGAGGGCTTTATAATGACTGGGTCAAGGGCGTCCGACTCACCACCGGAAGGTAACCCTGTTGATAGCGCTCAGCGGACATCCAACTTTCTTTAAGGAGTAGTTCTACCATGATGATCCATCAGTGCTCTATGAGTGTTTTTAAAATGGATGGTTATCAAGCCCTTGTTGATAATAAAGATATCTGGATGATTTAAATGCCAGAAATCCTGTCCAACGAGTGCAATAAAACCACAAATAGAAAAAGATGTTTAAGAATCATTTTTAATAACTGTTTATCCTTTCCTTTGATCTTTAAAAGGTAAAAGATTCCCCGTTTGTGGGTGCATAAGCTTCCACACCAATTTCCTCCAAAATCCACTCTGCAAAAGCTTCGGTTTTATCTCCATGCATTACAAAGACCCTTTCAGTGCCTTTCCTGCAGAAATCTTTCACAACTTTTTTGAGCTCACTGTCTCCACTGTGTGCGGAAAAGTCATACTGTTCTACCCTGGGTTTGAGTGTCAGGACATCTCCGTTGGTTTCTATCATCCGGTGTTCCAGAGCCAGCCTGCCGTTTGTGCCTTCAACCTGGTAGCCTGTGAGCAGGACTTTGGAACTGGGGTCCTTGTAAAGCCGGCTCAGGTAATAAAGTATCGGTCCTCCGTTCAGCATCCCGGCTGTAGTAACAATAACCGAAGGCTCTTTAAGTATTGAATCCCGCTGATGGTCTTTTACGGAAATGGCACGCCCGAAAGCCCGGTCAAGGAGCTCGGGGTTTTTAAGGTATTCCGGATATTTTTTAAGGAGCTTGTAAACGTCCCTGCCCATGCCGTCCACATAAGCCTGAATTCCGTGGGCATCAAGCAGCATAAGTATCTCCTGAGTTCTGCCTATGGCAAATGCAGGGATAAGGGCAGTGCCTCCCCTGTCAAGAGTGCTAAGGATCGATTCGATAAACCTCTCTTCGGTCTCTTTTCGTGGGATATGTTCTTCCCCAAAATATGTGCTCTCGAGAACAAGAGTATCGGCCTCGGGAAATTCGGCTGCACCGGGCACAAGCCTTGTTTCTTTAAGGCTAAAATCCCCGGTATAAAACAGGCTTTCTCCTGATTCCGACTCAAGGAAAATTCCAGATGCTCCAGGGATGTGACCTGCGTTGTAAAAACAGATTCTGTACCCATGACTTTTGAAAGGTTTGTCATAATCGATTTTTTGTGTCCGATTGGCAAGCTTCTGGAGGTCATCGAGATCAAAAGGAGACACTCCTGACAGCGTTCTTTCTGCAAGCTTCAGGGTGTCTTTTCCAAGCAGGAAAGTTAGATCTGCAGTCGGCGGGGTCATGAAAACCTCAGGATTCTGGTACATGAGGTTTGGAACAGCCCCGCAGTGATCAAGATGTCCATGTGAGACGAGCACAACCTTTGGTTCCATGCCGTTGAGAGGATATTCCGGGATATCCCCAGTCTTTATGCCGTAATCAAACAGAACATCCTCGTTTACCAGCAAACCCGAACGTCCTACTTCCCTGCACCCGCCTTTAAAGGTAAGTTCCAGAATAAAACCTCTTTAAAATTTATGAATTTATTAAATTTAATAAATTCTATCGCATTTATTCAGCTTATTAAATTATTAAGCCTAATAGTTTAATAAGCTTAGTTCTCAATAATTTTGCTTATTTTATTATTTCAAGCGGTTCTCTAGCTGTTTTCAACTGTATTCACTCTCCAAAAAGCAAAGTTCCATTGTATACTGCTGTATACTGCGGTCATATGAAACATGTCAATTTTATCTTCTTTATGTTTCGTCTCACGGTTTTCACAGTCATGCAAGACTCTGACCAGGGACAGTTTGAAAGAGTTATGCAGTTTCAAGGAGTTTAGTTTCAAGGAGTTTAGTTTTAAGGAGTTTAGTTTTAAGGAGTTTAGTTTTAAGGAGTTTAGTTTTAAGGAGTTTAATTTCAGGAAGTTTTACAGTTATATAGACAAAAAGTAGGCAATTTCAAAACGATTATATCTGAAAAATATTTCATTTTTAACTATTCAAGTACCGGTGAAAGATTAACCATAGGTACTAAAGTCTTGAGGAATAATAGAACAATATCCATGCCAGAATGTTAAAATGGATGAGTGATAGATTTGCAACAGAGCAAAATAAATGTTGATTTAAGTGGCATACCGCAAACTTCCTTATTGATCCTGTATGGCCGAGCAAAGGTGAGTAAAGAGCACGGCTCATTGTTCAATGATGACAAAGCACTTGAGCTCGTTGAACGATTGGATTACGATTTTTCAACTGAAAAGGCAATTACTGATTATTTATTGTTTGCTTCCGCAGCACGAGCGATGCAATTTGACAACAAGGTAAAGGAGTATATCACAAAGCATCCTCTTGCATCTGTGGTTAATCTTGGGGCTGGGTTTGAGACGGAATTTTATCGCATTGATAACGGCAAAATTCGCTGGTATGATCTCGACCTTCCCGGACTAATTGAAATCCGAAAGCGGTTGCTTCCGGAAACGGATAGGTCAACATGCATTGCAAAATCGTTTCTCGATCCAGGCTGGTGTAAAGATGTTAACACTCAAAACGGCCTACTTATCATCGCCTGTGGACTCCTGCGTTACTTTGATGAAGCAAAGGTACGCCAGCTATTCCTTTTACTTGCAGATCATTTCCCGGGTTGCGAAGTTGTGTTTGATATAGAATCAAAATCGAGCAGTGATGCTGATGGAGGAGGCTACGGAGCAGGATGGAGCAATGATGAACCTGAAAAACGAGAAGCAATGCTAGCAGAGCGTTTCAAGTCGTTTAAGAACGCCTGGAAGGCAATTCCACAAAGTTTGAAAGATAAAGTGCTAAGTACTCTGACAACAGCTACCAAACCCAGCGGAACAGAATGGGTTGATATCGAAATCTGGTGGAATGAGCTAAATGCTCAGGAAAAAAGCAAGGCGATGCATGAGTTTGGAGCATCCCTTGGAATCACCTGTAAATGGGCACTGGATGATGCAAATGAAATGATAAAGTGGGACAACCGCATTAAAGTTGTAGAACAGTTTTCCATGTTTAGAAATATTCCACGTGATCCTTCGCTGAGTACGTCAATCAGGCAATTCATGGATTACACGGATGAGAAAGGAAGAATGAAGATAATTCACTTACGAATCTGAGAACTATAGATAGTCTTTTCTTAAGGCGAAGAAGCCGGAAAAGGTAAAACTAGAAACATGAAATCATATAATGAAGAAATGGGCTCTTCATCCATTCGATATTTCAATTTTTTTGTTCATCCCTCAGGCCTTTTTAGCTTCTCGATTTTTCAGAAATAGGTGAATATTTTTATCATTGCCTTAAATGGCTCGGGAGTTCTCCTGCTTTATACATTAACCAAGCAGAACCTTCTAATTATAGGCAGATCCGAACATTACACAACAAATTCAATATTCTTATATAGTAACAGCGTGTAAATTTTTACATGGAAAACTTTTATCCGTGTCTGTTCTGTGAAGCAGTGTTTGTAGACCTTGGAGACGCAAAAGATCACATTAAGGTATGTCACTCTGAAGATGGGAGAACGTGTAATTTCTGTTCAGATATAATAGATTGAATTCAGGTATAATAGATTGAATTCAGGTATAATAGATTGAATTCAGGTATAATAGATTGAATTCAGATATAATAGATTGAATCATAATTCTCTTTCCTAATTACTGAGAGACAAAACCTTAATTAATTCACAAGTTTTAATTTCTATTTTTTCCATCTAACTGATCAACAGGATTACTTACTAACTGCAATCCGAGTGGTTCAAGCCTTTTTAACTCCATATTTTCAGGAATCCCTTTTCCATTATCTGAAATATTCAGCCTGGAGGTTCAGGAGATAAGAGATCATCTGTATGTTGTTCTTTATTATATGACCGATTTCTTTTTTCTGGCATCTTCAATTTTCGGATCATGTCTAAAAAGCTGCAAGGTTAGGAGTCCATAAGAACTATAAATATTGCACAGCTAAAATAAAGATGATCAACCAGAACCAAAAAAGAAGTAACACCTATAAGTAGCACTTATTTTACTGCAGAAAATGCATAAATCACGTCTAAAAAGATAGAGAAAGAAAGAGTTCAATTTTCGATATTTATTTCCATAGCACGATCACTTTCAAACTGAAAAATTACATTCGGCCTGCGAAAAAGTGAAGAGTGATTTAAAAGAAAATAGGGGAGATGGGAGAGATAAAGTGTCTGATATTATTAGTTCTGATACGGTTATAGTAGGGGGAGGCATCACAGGTCTTTATACCTGTTACAAACTAAAACAGTTAAAAGGCGTTAACCATACCGTTTCTCTATTTGAAGCTACAGGCCGATTTGGAGGTCGAATTGAAACTGTAGAAATGGGCGGGTTTTTAGCAGAATATGGTCCAATGCGATTTGAGAAGCTTGCACAGCCCCTGCTTATGGACCTTATATCCGAACTTGGTCTGGAGACAAAACCCTTCGTACCCTATACAGCGGCAAACGATCCTGATTCTCTTTTTGAGATAACCTTTGACGAATCTGGAGGTAAGCGTTCCGGGAGTAAATTGACAACAATTGAGCTATTGAAACTGGGCATTCTGCGCCTGTTAAATGCAAGCGGTGGAGATATGAACAACCCGAATGACCCCAGACATCGGGCATGGTGGGCTACTCTTGACGAGGAATACTACAGCTATGTGCGTAACAAGGCGAGCTACAATGGAAAATATCTCTACGAGATAGGTTTCTGGAACGCACTCAGTCTTGTTCTCAGCCACCGTGCAGTGAATAAGATCATCCATTATGGGACTTTTTATCATCTTATTCATTTTAACCCGAATGCAGCAGAATGGGTTATTTTCTGGCTGCGTGGACTGCATCCAGACGATGAACTGGTTGGCATAAAACAGGGTACTGAGTCTCTTGTTCAGGAGTTAGTCCGTAAATTGGACTCCAGACCCGAACCTTCGGTCTCATTGCATCTTAATCACAGGCTAACAGCCCTCTTTTCCCAGCCTGATGGTAGGGTTTTACTGGAATTCAAGACTGACAATAAAACCGACAATATAACTGACAATAAAACCGACAATATAACTGACAATAAAACCGACAATATAACTGACAATAAAACCGACAATATAACTGACAATAAAACCGACAATATAACTGACAATAAAACCGACAATATAACTGACAATAAAACCGACAATATAACTGACAATAAAACCGACAATATAACTGACAATATAACTGACAATAATGTAGTTAAGGTACTGGCAAAGCATGTTGTACTGGCATTACCTCGCTGTCCTCTGATGCAGCTTCGTCCTCAGTTACCTGAACATATTGGAGAAATGGTGGATTCTGTAATCCCAATTCCACTGGTAAAATGTTTCTTTGTTAATGAGAATCCGTGGTGGAATGAATTTACGCCGCCACAGACACGAGCTTCGTCCACTCCGGCAAGAGAAATCCATTACACCTTCAGGAAAGACGGGAATTGTAAACGCGGGATTGTAATGGTTTATTGTGACCCGCCCAGTATGCGCTACTGGACGCCATTTGTACGGCAGCAGGAACATCTTAAGGCAGAATTGAATCTCGATAAACGTCTTGTTGGAGGCTACCTCCAGTATTTACGATCAAGTCCTGACAATACTGACGTTAGAAAAATAGAAGCAGAGGCTGAATTAATAAGTTGCTTCGGCATAAGAGACTGGAGCCGTGAGCCGTTTGAAGCGGGTTGTCATATATGGAAAGCTGGCATCCGTGCTGAAGAGGCAATAAAAAAGTTAACTGCGTTCTCATTACCGGATTCACCGCTATCAAATAAAAATATCCATATATGTGGTGAGGCTTACTCGGATTTCCAGGGCTTTATCGAAGGTGGTTTGCGCACGGCTCTACAGGTTATAAAACAAATTACCTGAACTTAGAGATCGTTTTCTGGCTTTGTAGAGATTCCTTATTTTCTTAATAGTTACCCTTCTGCGATATTAGTCGCACTTCAGGCAAGATTTCTCTTTTGACCGGACTCCATAGAAAAGATCTTATCTATTAGTAACAGTATAAACATATTAAATCAGTTTTTTATTACAAGGAGTTGAACTAAGATGACAAAATTATGTCCAATGCGTCCGAATTCTCCCATAGGAAACAGAGCACCTGACTTTGCAGCATGCCTTGAGGAACAATGCGCATGGTTCGATAATGGAGAATGCGCAGTAAAACCGTCTACGGGCTGGCGTGTTCGGGCGAGAAGTGGTTTGTGAAATATCCTCATTGAAACAGGTTGTTTTTGGGGTTATTATCGGGGTTATTATCGGGCAGGATACGAGAAGAAACGCAGAAACGCATTCAACTTTATAAATGTATGATAAAATATTGCATGTTTTTCGAGTTGGAAAATTATCCATTGAATTTGAAGAGGAGATGTAAAAAGGAGTAAAAAGAGGCAGATTACTATTTGCCAATTCTCTTCTTTTTCTTCTATTTTGCAAGACCGCTCTCCTTCGTCGAGCGTGATAAAAACGACATGGGACAGCAAATAAGGTTACATGGATCAGAATTTAGATTCAATTTTCAAACCTTGTACTTTTGCCAAATACATTAATTATATGACAACAGGCAAAAATAAGAAAAGACAACGACATTGAGGACTATTTTCATGCGTCCTCAACTGTACAGTTGCCTTTAACTGTACTACTGCCCTTAACTATGCTACTGCCCTTAACTATGCTACTGCCCTTAACTATGCTACTGCCCTTAACTATGCTACTGCCCTTAACTATGCTACTGCCCTTAACTATGCTACTGTTAACTATGCTACTGCCCTTAACTGTACTATTGCCCTCAATCTGTGCTGTTGCTTTCTACTGTAACTGTGCCGTTGCATGAGACCTGCCAGTTTTTAACCTTCTTTACACTGGTCTTTATTGCTTTTGCAAGCTCTACAGGGTCGGCTTCTGCCAGGGCTTCTACGCTTGTAATACCGGCTTCTTCCAGTTTTACTGCTGTGGCTTTTCCAACGCCTTCCAGGTCCTTAATTGATTTGGGCTTTTCTTTTTTGGGCTGCTTTGCCTGTTCTTCCTGCTGGGTTTTCTGCCATTCTATGAAATTACACTGAGGACAGCCAAGGTCCCAGGGCCGTTTTCCTGAATTAATTATACGGATATGGTGCAGGCCGTGAGCTTCACAGACCTTGTCAGTAACTATAATCTGTCCGCTTCTGGGCAGAGGGAGGGAAAAGGTACAGTTAGGATAATTGTTGCAGCCTATAAAACGGCCTCCCCTTTTCGAACGCCGGATAATAAGTTCGTTTCCGCAGCCTGAGCAAATGCCTATGATTTTGTCTTCCCTGAGGCCGGCCTGGAGAGATTCCACGATTTTTTCCCGGTTTTTATCGAGTTCCGAGAAGACCTGCTTTAATATATCCCGCGATTCTTCAAGAACAGCAGACTCTTTGATCTTGCCTTCAGCAATCAGGTCCATGTTTTCTTCAAGCAGCTTTGTCATGTCCGGTTTTGTGATAGTAGGGGAATACTTCTCAAGAGTGTCCATTACTGCAAAAGAGGTATTCGTAGGCTGCACAGGATTTCCGTGGATGTAGGCCCTGGAATAAAGCTTGCTGATTATCTCATGTCGCGTTGCCTTTGTTCCGAGCCCGAGCTCTTCCATAATATTGATAAGTCTTCCCTGTCCGTAACGACCTGGAGGCTGGGTTTCTTTATCCAGCATCTCTGTTTTAATCACTTTAAGGGACTCGCCTTCGTGAAGTTCAGGGAACAGCCTGTCTTCAGGCGCATTGTAAGGATAGTACCATCTCCAGCCCGGTTCAACAAGCCTTGCCCCGTTTGCCCTGAACTCTTCTCCGTTGATATCGAGCCTCAGGCGCATAGTTTCCCACTCGCTTGGCCCGGCAAAGGTCGCAAAAAAGCGCCTGACTACAAGTTCGTAGACTTTCCATTCTTCCTCTTTTAAGTCGGACTCTTTTGCAAGGGAAGCCGGAAAAATAGGTGGATGGTCGGTAGTTTCCTTTTTTCCTCGCGTAGGAGTGAGTTCGGCTTTCTCAAGCAGGGCGTCTGCGTATTTTTTAAAGGGGCCTTCTTTGAAAATCTCAATCTGCGCCCTCAGGTCAAGGGTCTCGGGATAAACCGTATTGTCAGTTCTGGGGTACGAAATATAACCGTTAGTATAGAGAGATTCAGCTATGCGCATCGCGTTTGCGGGGCTGAGCCCGATTGAGTTTGCTGCGCTTATGAAACCTGTGGTATTAAACGGAGTCGGTGGCTGGTCAGTCTTTTTCCCTTTTTCGATTTCCTTTAATTCGGCCTTTTTTCCCAGTTTTTTGAAGACTTCTGTTGCCTCCTTTTTATCCAGGAAACGGCGGGTTGAGTGCTGAGTTGAGAAGGTTTCTCCGTCTGTATTTTGAAGTTCGGCATAGATTTCCCAGTAAGGAATTGGGACAAAAACATTCCTTTCTTTTTCCCTGTCAACAATAAGAGAAAGGGTTGGTGACTGTACCCTGCCTACGGAAAGGAACATCTTCCCTAGCCTGCCTGCAGCAAGAGAAATATAACGGGTAAGGGCTGCACCCCAGACGAGGTCAATAACCTGTCTGGAATGGCCGGCGTCTGCGAGATTAAAATCAACATCTGTTGCATTTGAAAATGCGGCGTCTATCGCCTTTGGGGTTATTGCACTGTAGCGCACCCGGTCAAAAGGAACATCCTGATTCACCTTTTTTATGATATTGAGGGCTTCGACTCCTATAAGTTCTCCTTCTCGATCATAGTCAGTAGCAATCGTAACCCTGCTCGCCTCTTTTCCCAGGCTTCTAAGGGCAGTTACGATCTTTCGGTTGATAGGAGTTGTTATGATGTCGGCGTCGATAAGAGTTTTAGCCTCCACTTTCTGCCAGTTATTATACTCCTTGGGAAAATCGATCCCCACGATATGGCCCGACAGCCCTACAACTACAGTCTCCTGCTTCTCTCCATCGGACACAATCTCATACCGGTATACGTCTACTCCGCTGACTCTATCTTTCTTTGGGTTTTTTGGAGCCAGAATCGCAGCTATCCTCCTTGCTGCTATATTTTTTTCCGTTACAATAAGGTGCATCTAACACTCCGGTATAATTTTTTAAATTCTCTGGAGGAATACTAGCGTACCCCAAAACTCCTTCCAGTCTGAGACAAAGCCTGCCTCCTAATTCTTTGAAGTTTCCTTTTCCAATATATATTTTTGGATTGAATCATAAAATACGCTGTCATCCGTAACTATAATTAGGCTCAGAGCTCTTCATCTGCCTTTCAAGAGTCTTCATCCATCCGTTAAACTCTTCTACTTATCTATCCTTATTCCTCTCTTCACAACTCTCTGGGATACGATTTTCTATGGGATATTTTTCCTGTTAATTCTTTCAATATTTTAAATTTTCCCAAATTTTTCAGCTATTTTTAGCTGTATTTAGCTGTTTTTTAACTGTATTTAGCTGTTTTTTAACTGTGTTTTAGTTGTATTAAGCGGTATTTAGGTATCCTCTTCAAATTGTATGGGCGAAAGCAGTAATGTATTTTCGACCACATAAAAACTATAATAGTAGTTCCATTTTCCCTTATCATATTTTGGAGTAGAAAAATGGAACTTGAAGCTTTAAAACAATTGCTTGCTTCACTGGACATCAATCCTGATGAAATTAAAGATGAAAGATATGCCAAAGCTTTTCGCATTTTGTTTGCTATAATTGAAAAACAGAATGAAGAGATTGAATTCCTCAAGGCAGAGAACCAGAAGCTTCGAGATGAAATCAACTTACTCAAAGGTGAAAAAGCCAAACCTAAGATTCGTGGCTCTAAAAAGCATGAAGACATTTCTTCTGAAAAAGAGAGAAGAAAAAGAAAGATTCCATAGGATAAAGAGCCTAAATCTAAACTGGACAAAGTAGAGGTTCATCGAACTGAAACATGTAAAGTTAATAGATCCAATTTACCCAGTGATGCGTATCTTAAAGGTTATAGAGACGTAATAATTCAGGATATATCCATAAAGCCTGAGAACACAAAATACAGGATAGAGATATTTTATTCTCCTTCTGAGCATAAAACATATGCAGGAAAATTGCCACAAAGCGTAAAGGGTGAGTTTGGTCCTGGGATCAAATCTCTTATAATCACTCTTAATCATGTTGCTAATGTTTCAGAACCCAAGATACATGAATTCCTAAAAAATATTGGTGTCCATATATCTAAAGCCACTATTTCTCGAATCTTGACAAAAGATATTGATATTTTTCATCAGGAGAAAGCCGAGATTTTTCTGGAAGGTCTTAAGGCTACGCCTTATCAGCAGATTGATGATACAGGTGCAAGAGTCAATGGTGTCAATTATTATACTCAGATTCTTTGTAATCTTTATTATGCTGCTTATTTTACAGTTCCAAATAAGAACCGGGAAACCATTTTAGATGTGCTTTTATGTGGAAAAGAAAAAACGTACTGCTTTAATGAGGAAGCATTTGATCTGATGAAAACGTTTAATGTTTCCCAAAGATGGATAGAAAAGCTCTCTTCTTTAAAAAACAAAATATTCAGTGACGAGGAAATGCGTCGAAAACTGGATTGTATTTTTTTGCATGGTAGAAAAACTACTAAGAAGAAAGTTCTTGAAGCCGGTGCAATTGCGGCATATCATCAGATGACAAACATACCTGTGGTTACCACACTTTTGAGTGATGATGCACGTCAATTCAGGCAAATTGCATATCATCATGCTCTTTGCTGGATTCATGATGGTAGAAACTACAAGAAATTGAGGCCAGTAGTTCCTTATCATAGAGAAAAGCTGGAAGCTTTTCTGGACAGGTACTGGGACTTTTATGGTGAGCTTTGTAAGTTTAGAATAAAACCAGATTCAGAGGTAGCGGAGCAATTATCCATTAAGTTTGATCAGTTGTTTTCTACCAAAACAGGATATGAACAGCTGGATGAAAGAATCGCTAAGACGAAAGAGAACAAGGAACAGTTGTTAAAGGTACTGATTTTGCCAGAGATTCCGCTGCATAACAATGCAGCGGAACTGGCAGCAAGAGCAAAGGTCAGAAAAAGAGATGTGAGCCTTCAAACCATAACAGAGGAAGGAACAAAAGCAAATGATACATTTATGACGATTATTCAGACAGCAAAGAAACTGGGGGTAAGTGCATATCAGTACATATGCGATAGAGTCAGCAGTATATGTGAGATGCCATCTTTAGCTCAAATCATCAGAGAAAAAGCTCAGTGAGTGGAAATTGAGGGGTTTCCACTCAATTTGAAGAGGATACGATATCTTTGCAAGTCAAGTCAGAGAAACCTTTGCAAGTCAAGTCAGAGAAACAATTCGCCCTTTGTCCAGAGTTCATCAAATTTTGTCTTGAATCGCTTAGCATATGATTCATCATATATTCGTGCCATACCGAGATTTCTACTCATATTGAACTGATCTTCAATATCTATCAGGGTTATCTTAGAATCAATGATTGTAAAATTGTATTCGTTTTCTAAAATTCTTACTTCCATCAGATCCTTAAAATAGCGTTTAAACGACAGGTCTTCTATCGAATCAATAAGCTCTTTTAATGATGGCAGTAGTTGTGATCCCGGGTCTAAAATTTTAACTTTTATGCCACGTTCTATTAAACTCAAATAAGCTTTGCTAAAGGTGGATACTGAGGTATCATATAGCTCCGATCTTCCAGGCTTGTACTTCATATGGATTACAACACATATTTCATGCTCGATTTTCTCAAAAGATGAATTTACCATTTCTTTTAGTTCATTATTACGAAATCTGTCAGGCCAGAAGACAGTTTCAGCATTTTGTGGTGAATTGTCGTTGCAGAGTTCCCTTTCGATTTCATCAAATGTTTCTTTGAGCATTTTGAGCTCATTGAGTGTTTCTTCCTCTTTTCTTTTGTACATAAGTTTAAATGCGCTTTTAGGATCAACAGCTCGGTATCTCTGTGGTCTTGACGGTTGGATTTCAACAAGCTCATAGTTTTTGAGGGCTTTGAGAACCTCATAGATTTTTCCTATAGGGACTTTCGATGCATGTGATAATTTGCTTGCTTCAATAAAATCTTGTTTTAGAAGTGTTAGGTAAACTGAACTCTCATACCTGTTCAATCCAATTTTTGCAAGTAATTTTTCATTCATCTTTTCACTACTTTTCAGTTTATTGTAGAGTAAAACGGTTATCTTTCTGAACGATATTAAGACTACTGTTCAAGCATATGAAGGTAAAGTTGTTAAGTTAAAGGCTATACTGACTGAATACATCCGTTCAAATAAAAGAACAATATGTGATGAAGGTTGCCTCGAAATCTATAGAACAATTCTAAATAAAAAACTCCATAAAATAATATGGGATAGATTAACTAAAAGTGGTCAAGATGATGTTTACAAAAAGTAACAAATATGATTTTGATTTTGCTAAAGAAAACATGATGGGACCAAACTCAATGAAGATTCTTGAAGAAGTATCAGAATCTTTGAAGCTTGAGAAAGGCATGAGAATACTCGATCTTGGATGTGGGAGAGGGCTGACCTCGATATTCCTGGCAAAAGAATATGATGTTACAGTTTTTGCAACTGATCTCTGGATAAGTGCAACAGATAACTATGAGATAATTAAGTCAATGGGACTGGAAGATAAAATAATACCAATACATTCAGAAGCCCACGATTTGCCGTTTGCACATGAATTTTTTGATCTTGCTATAAGCGTAGATGCCTATCATTATTTTGGAATCGAAGCAGATTATTTGACAAAGCATTTTGCTCCACTCGTAAAAAAAGGAGGGCAAATTGCAGTTGCAGTTCCGGGCTTGAAGCAGGAATTTACAAATGGAATTCCAGCAGAATTAGTGCCATACTGGTTTGATGATATGACTTTAACTCTACACTCACGTGATTGGTGGTATAATTTATGGAAAAACTCTGATTTGGTAAGTATTAAAGAATGCAAAGAATTAAATTGTTTTGAAGAAGCATGGAAAGACTGGCTTATGTGTGACAACGACTTTGCTCGTAGGGATATAGGAATGATGGAAGCAGAAGGTGGAAACTACTTTAATCTGGTTTCAATCATAGCTACAAAGTTATGATTCAAAATCTGTTGAGGAGCTCACGACTTGGCCTACAAAGTTCCGTTCATTAACTTCCTTAGATCGGCATGAGATCTTCAGGGATGTGGTTTTGGAGAGAAATAAGGTTATATGGATTCCATAGAACATCATCGATTTCATAGACGGACATAAGTCTATATTTGTAATTTCATTTGTAATTTCAACACAATGTTAGTTTGGGATAGATTCTACTTAAAAATTTCAAGTAAAGCAGAAGAACATAGTGATATTTTTAAAAACCAAACATGAAATTATTCAAATTAGAGGCGAAAAGAAACGAAAGTACTTTTCAAGTCATATTGCTTTCATTCCAAACAGATAAAGGAAAAAAATGAGTGGTTGGAAACTGCTACTCTTCAACTGTATGTTGCAGTGTTTTCGGAACGTGAAGAGAGGTTCATTTAAATCTAAAAATTCCTCCCAAAAGGAAAAGATCACTTTGGGCAAAAAGGCCTTGCAAAAGACCCCTTTTAAACTCCTTTTAAACTCCTTTTGAATCTGCGAAATTCACGAACTTTCTATTTCATTTTGATTTTACAACCGTATTAGGGAAAGATTCCAGTAGTCCGTCGGCTGGAAAAATATATTAAAACTGAACTAACCATGAGGAAAAGTTCACTTTCTATAAGAAAAATCCTTCCCCAAAAGGAAAAGATCACTTTTATCAAAAAGGTCCTGCGACGGGCTCCTTTTAAACTTCGTTTGAATCCGTAAAATTCACGGTTTTTTGATTTCACTTTTCCTAACAACCGTATTTGGGGAAGATTAAGCAGACCGCTAGCAGGAAAAATATATTTTGTAAAGTATTAGGGATAAGATTTTCATTTTATACATGGCGGTCAATTATCCTTATATTTTTTTACTCACTGTGCAAAACTAATGGCAGAGATCTTTTTCTTAAAAAGGTGGCAAATAGACCGAAAGCGGCAGCTGCACAGATTACTCCTGCAGGATAAGTGATACTGCTAGGTAAGCCGAACCCCTCAGGAGCCTGTAAGATATACGTTGTCACCACTGCTGTCATAAATGTGGCCGGAATAGTGGTGATCCAGTGAAATTTGTCGTTATTAGACAGATATACCGCAGATGTCCAGAGGACTATAGTAGCCAGTGCCTGATTCGAGAAAGCGAAGTAGCGCCAGACTATAGTAAAGTCGATCATTGTCAGACTGACTCCTATAGCAAATAGTGGAATAGCTATTATCAACCTGTTCTTTATAGGTTTCTGATCCAGGCTCATGGCATCGGCTATGGTCAGACGTGCACTTCTGAACGCTGTATCTCCAGATGTAACTGGGCATGCAATAACGCCCAGGATAGCAAGAATTCCTCCTGCAGGCCCTAGCAAACCCAGTGATACATTTTTTACCACCAGGGCAGCACCTCCTGCATCGACAACTTCACTCAGGCCGGCTATTCCTTCTGGGAAAAAAGACATTGCAGCAGCAGCCCAGATGAGAGCGATAACTCCTTCTGCTATCATGGCTCCGTAAAAAACACGTCTGCCATATTTTTCATTAGGCAGACATCTGGCCATTATCGGGGACTGGGTTGAATGGAACCCACTAACAGCTCCACAGGCTATGGTTATGAAAAGCATAGGCCACAGAGGAAGGCCGTCAGGATGAGAACTTTTTAAAGTTATCTCTGGTATATCATATCCTTTGATGAGAAGCGTGGAACAAATACCCAATGCCATTATCAATAGGACTGCTCCGAATAAGGGGTAGATACGGCTTATGATCTTGTCAATCGGAAGAACAGTAGCCAGGAAGTAATAGAGAAGGATAATAGCTAGCCAGAAGTTTGGTTTTGCCAGTAGCCCTGTAAACCCCAGACTTGCCAGAAGTCCAGCAGGTCCGGACATAAATACCGTCCCTATAAGTATGAGTAATATGACGGAGAACGCAATCATGACAATCCTTGCCTGTTTGCCTAAATATATCCCCACAATCTCTGCAATGCTCTTTCCCTCGTGACGGATGCTTAGCATTCCGGAAAAGTAATCATGCACCCCTCCTGCAAAAATGCTGCCCAGGACAATCCACAGGAAAGCAGCCGGACCGTATAAGGCTCCTAAAATAGCGCCATATATAGGGCCCAGGCCAGCAATGTTGAGGAACTGGATGAGAAATATCCTGGGCCAGTTGAGAGGGACAAAATCAACACCGTCTTCCTGGGTGTATGCAGGTGTCCTTCGTGAAGGATCAGCTCCGAATACTTTTTCGGCAAACGCACCATATAATAAATAACCCAGTATCAGAAAGATCAGAGAAAGTAGGAAACTTATCATATTATTTAGCGATGAAATTTTTGTTATTTGTTGGTTTCTATTTAGCAATGAAATTTTTAATATTTGCTGACTTCCCTCAAATGTACTCAAAACCCGTTTGTTGTCAATAAGTTTGGGAGTAAAACAATAGTACCAGTTACTATCGGTTATAGTTTTACGTGACGTATTCTGTGAATTATTTACCTGGCCATTTTGGTTGTATCAATTGACTCCAGTGACCAAACTAAAGGTGATGAATATATTACAATTATATCTGGGGATAATTAAAGTTCACAAAACTCAGACCAAAACCAGAGAAATAATCTATTCCATGGGACTTCCACAATCAGGAGTAAGCATTACAGGAGAAACTGTTCATATTTTCAAAACAGAATATAAAGGTAAACTTTTGGATGTAATTTCTCTTGAAAAAGAGCTTAAATGTGAACTTAAAGTACACAAAGATGCAAAAGCTAAACTAGAAACAAAAGTTGGAATATTATAAAATAAGAATTTATAACACCTATTAAAAAAATGTAGTAAATAATGTGGGCCCGCTGAGATTCGAACTCAGGATCCCCGCCGTGTAAAGGCGATGTCATGACCGACTAGACCACGAGCCCATTTTGCCTGTATTTTCAGAATCGCTCTAAGAGCAAGACCAAAATGTCACTAGTTATATATATCTCTTTTGTTAGGAGAGAAAAACAGGACCTATCTGAAAGTTAGTTATCCCATTAAATAAAATCCATCTTCACTAAATAATATTATAATTATGCCAAATTATACTGGCATTACTTTATAAATTAAGACATCATACAAAACAAGGTAATGCTATTACATATAATTATTTTTTTCGTAAAAGATGAATTGTGACTCACTTATATACCACATTTTCACTATATGTCCTAAAATATATAATAAAAAATGCTCATTTAATATTTTATTTCTATAGTTTAATATTTATCTACACAAATAAAAGAAAATTAATGAATACTTTGTGTTATAAAACCCAAATTATTCTATTTATACCCCATACTGAAAGAATTCAGAATGGATAAAAAAGCTAAGCAAAATATATTTATATGAGATTAGCATGAAATAACTTGTGAGCGGGTCTCTATTTTATATGATAACCCCAACACCCAACACCCCAATTCATACTCCCAACCCGCTCATCTTATTCTCACAAAAATAGAAATATATATTTAGGGAAACAATTCAAAGACTCAAAGTCACGAATTTATATAATAAAACTGGGCACTAAATCGTAATTTCTGGCTATATCTTTTGCACCCGAGACTCATTTAGAAGCAAACTTAGTTATTAAATGATTAAAAAAAGGGAATTTGGATAGGTTCAGTACTTAACTCTACCTGATAGTCATTTATAGACTTTTAATCCTGAAAGTAGAGTTTCTAGCTAAAATAAAAAACCGTAAACTATAAACTAGTAATTATAAATCATTAACTATATAAATGAAAAGCTATTTATAAGATGAATAAGTATTCATCTCGAGTGAGCGGGTCTCTTTTCCATAGTATAACCCCAAAACAATATCCCCCAACTATTTCCCCCAACTATTCCCCAAACTCTCCAGCCCGCTCACAGATTTTACTTAATTTATATTGACTGTGTTCAGCAGTTAAGAAATTTTTCAGCCAATTTATACTAACTCGCCCAGTTTTGCATCTAAACTTTCTTCGCATTTATTCACATTATCTGGAAAATTGATATGCTACATATTAGCAGTAGTCAGAAAGACCAATCAGAAAAATCAATTCGTCTCTTACTTAACAAAAGGTAAGAAAACTAAAGGAAATTAACAAAATAAAAAAGGTCAGAAAATTAGAAGTCGAAAAGCGTTTTTTGTGTTTTCGACTCGACTTTTTTAGGAGTTTCGCTGGCTGTGATCTCAGTTTTTTCAGACTTATCTGAAACTTTTTTGATAATGGGCTCGCGGTTTATAGATTTCCTGACTCTGGATAATTCGAGAGAACTGCTGTTTTCTGTCGGTTCGGAGTCAGAAAAGGCTTCCTTCTCAAAGGTCTCGGGCAGGGATGAAGAATTCTTAGCCTTAAGATCATCGTGTTCAGGTAAACTGAATGTAAGGCTATCAGATTTGAGCCCAATCTCATCAATCCCTGCCTGATCCTGCTCCGGCATAAGAGTATCGGAAGTAAAATTATCAGGTTTTAAGTTATCCGATTTTAGGTTATCCGATTTTAGGTTATCCGATTTTAGGTTATCCGATTTTAGGTTATCAGGTTTTAGGTTATCTGATGTTAGGTTATCTAATGTTAGGTTTTCCGATTTTAGGTTATCTGATGTTAGGTTATCAGGTTTTAGGTTATCAGGTTTGAAGGTATCAGAAGCATCATTTCCCGAGTTCGTAGTTTCTGGAGAAATCTCAGATAAGACAACAAAACCAAAGTTAAGAGTCTTCTGCCCACCCTGGGAAGTCCTGGAGTCAGGAACTTCAAGCCCCTCAGAATGTTTTTCATCTTTTTCTTTAGAGGTTTTAACCGAGAAACCAGCAGGGTCTTCTTTATTATTGCCTGAGGGAGCAGGAGCCCTGAAAAACTCCGTTCCATCAGCTTCTTCTTTTCCTTCAAGGAGAAGTTCCTGCGCCCTGTCATAGATTTTCTGCAGCTTTTTACTGGCTTTTGTGCTCCCCGAGAGATATATCAATTCCTCAAGTTCAAGCTCGAGGCCTGCAGTAATTTCAACCGCGGATTCTTCATTCTTTAACATCTGAGAGTAAAGATCCAGAAGGTTATTTCTTGAATAGCGCATGGACTCGAAGTTGTGTTCTCCAACTTTAGAAGCTATATTATCCCTGAGGTCTCGTTTCGAACGTATCTGCCCCATTTTCTTCCAGAGAGACGGAGGCTGGTACTTAATAAATCCGGGGTAGGGCCTTGTCTTTGAGACCGCAGTTCCGCAGACCATCAACATGCTCGCATACCTCCACATCCTATAGTTCTGGCGTTTTTTTACGCGCCCAAGATAGAGATCAGCTCTGGAGAGATAACCAAAGCCAGTTTTTATATCCTCAAGATTTCCATCTTTAGAGGCGTACTGGATAGGCAGGTTTTCATCTATCCAGTGTACAAGGTCTTCAGGGCTTTCATCAAGCCCGCGAGCTACTTCCAGAGCCTTTTTACAGTCCGTGCTCTTAAATATTCTCTGCATCGCCTTGAAGATGTTTTCCTTGACGTCTCTGCCTGAAGTGCTGATGTCCTCAACTTCCAGAGTTTTTCTCCCGGTAGCCACAGCCTGAAGGTCGTTAATTGCACTTCTTAGATCGCCTCCCGCCCCTTCAGCGATTTGCTGGACTGCATCCATACTGCATGAAATTTCCTCGCTCTCGCATACCTTCTTCAAAGCAGGAACCATGGAGCGGCTCTGCACTGAGCCGAACTTTATTTCCAGACAAAGATTCCGGATAGTGGGAGTTAACCCATAAACATCGTTTGCAATCAACACTATGGGTTGAAGCGTACTCTTTATAATTCCTGCAATAGCCCGCATTCCGCCCCTATCTGCAGTCCCGTGAATATTATCCGCTTCATCCAGGATAATCAGGCGTTTTCCTCCAAAGAGGGTATTCATTGAAGCTGCCGATCCAGCAACCTTTTCAATAACACCTGCAGTTCTCTGGTCACTTGCATTGAGTTCAATTACTTCCCAATCCAGATCACGGGCAAGAGCGTGGGCAGTAGAAGTCTTCCCTACTCCTGCAGGCCCATGAAGGATCACTGCCCTTCTCTCTGGAATGCCTGAAAGCCATTTCTCAGCCCAGGTCCGCAAATCCTGTACCGCCTTCCTGTTCCCTACAATCTCCTTCAGGGTCCGTGGGCGGTATTTCTCAGCCCATTCAATTGCCAACGTCATCTTAAACCATACCAATAAAAAAAGAACTCATTCTTAACTCTATACATTTTAATTTCTTCATTATGTAATAATCTTTATCCCTACAATCCTCTGATACCGATTTTTAAATAACAATGATAAATTTACACTTTGATATGTATTAAAGTCTTTTTGCTCCCATAAAAACAATACCTTCAATTGCCAGAACAAATTTAAAAAGAAAACCTGTTATTCATACCTCCTTTCGTCCCGGCTACTGATACCTTCCGTAATTTTAGCTCACTAACATATTATAAACCACGAGTACGAAAAAACTCAATTTGACTATACCCTTGGGTGAGTTGAAAATCAGTTTCTCTAGCCCATAATTCAGCCCTCTTGAGCGAACGAAGTGAGCGAAAAGGGCACCGTCCTCCCGAGACGGGACTCGGGGGACAAAATTAATTAATGATCGTGTTTGTACTTCTTTGAACTACTTAAAATCTTACACAGCAGTCAGGATGGATATGGAAAAGAATAGCATGGATGCCCTCCTTGAGGCTATCGAAATGAGGGCCAGGGCTAACAGGGCCAGAGTAGCTATGGGAATAAGGGATCCAAATCCCAAAATGCTAGAGAGTGCCTGGAAAGCCCAGGAACTGGGATATGCACAGGTCGTCCTGGTGGGAATTAAGAAGGAAATTGATAAGATCGGCACAGAACTCGAGGTAGTGGACACAGACGAGCCCGAGAAGACTCTTGCAGAACTTATGATTTCAAGAAAAGTCGATGCAGCAATAAGAGGCACTGCAAAGGCATCGGGAGCTCTGGCTAACCTCAAAGAAGCTCTAGGAAAGAAAAGAATCTGCCGGCTTGCTCTGCTCCTCACGGTTGACGGGACACCTTTCTTTCTCGCCCCTGTAGGGATCGATGAGGGGAACACCATTTCAGACAAACTCAGGATGATAACGCTAGGTGCCGAACACATAAGGAGATTCGGGATAGAGCCTAAGGTTGGTGTGCTGTCGGGGGGCAGAATTGGAGACATAGGAAGAAATAAACGTGTGGACAGGACTCTTGCAGACGGAGAATTCGTGACAAGGCGGGCTGTTGAACTCGGGATCAATGCTAAGCATTACACAATTCTTATTGAAGATGCCATAAAAGAATCGAACTTTATTGTTGCCCCTGATGGAATTTCGGGAAACCTCATTTTCAGGACAATTGCTTTCCTGGGTGGAGGTGACGGGCTTGGAGCGCCTGTGCTTATGGACGATTATGTTTTTGTAGATACATCAAGGGTAGGTGGACATTTTACGAAAGCCATAATGCTTGCAAGTGCACTGTCTCACCTTAATAAGGAAAGACAAAAAAGGTGATTTGTTGAAAAACATTGCAGAGACATGGCCGATAGTAAAAGGTGACTACACGGTAGGAAATCCGATATCCCGGATTGCAGTGGTAACTCTTGCGAGCCAGATAAATCCCTCACCTGAAGCGGCCCTATGGGGGAGCTCAAAAACCGAAAATCTGGGAGTCGAAAAAATAATCGTAAATACTATCTCAAATTCCAATATAAGGTACATCCTTATCTGCGGGACGGAATCCAGGGGGCACCTGGCAGGCCATTCCCTGCTCGCAATCCATGCAAATGGGATTGACGAAAAGGGACGAATTATTGGTTCTGAGGGGGCCATCCCTTTCATAGAAAACATATCTAAAGAAGCAGTCAAACGCTTTCAGCAACAGGTAGTGCTTCTTGACAGGATAGGACTGACAAACCTCGAGGAAATAATGAAAATTGTGAGAAAATATAAGGATCGGGGGGAAGTTTATCCAGAGGAACCTCTTGTAGCTATTTCCCAGAAGAAAAGACAATCTACTTTCACGATTCCTCATTCAGGTGATATAATAGTCTCCGAAGAGTTTGTTATGGACTCAACTTCAGGAGTTGTTCGTCCTACAGAGGATTTTTAATTTTCAATTAAGAGATCTACTTCGAGTGTACATTATTCGAGTGCAAATTACCATATTTTGAAACAAAATACTAGCCTGTAGATTGTGAGGGTGTAAAAAATGTTTAAGTTTCAGAAAGAACAGGAAATCGTTAACATCGCAGGAGTGAAGATAGGTGGACAGCCAGGAGAGCTTCCTACCGTGCTTGCAGGTACTATCTTTTATGATAAGCATGATATCGTAAAAGACGTTGCAAGAGGCCTGTTTGACCGGGATGCTGCCGAAAAACTGATAAATCTGCAGGAATCGAGTGCGGAAGAAACAGGAAACCCGCATATAATCCACATTTTCGGTACTACCCCTGAAAGCATTACCCGTTACATTGATTTTGTGGCCGAAATATCAGAAGCTCCTTTTCTTATCGACTCCCCAGAAGGAACCGTGCGTTCCCATGCTGCAAAATATGTTAGCGAGATCGGGCTTGCAGACAAAGCAATCTATAACTCTATAAACATGAGCGTAAATGCATCTGAAATTGAAGCTCTTGCTCTATCTGATATTGACAGCTCGATAATCCTTGGCTTCAATGCAACAGACTCATCTCTGAAGGGCAGGATGGAAATGCTGGAAAATGGAGCAGGCCTTCTGGAAGAGGGATTACTTTCAATTGCAGACAGATGCGGGATAATTAACAAGCTTATAGACCCGAGCATCACTCCTATGGGAAATGGGGCAGGTGTAGCCCTGAAGATGACGATCACCGCAAAAGCAAAATGGGGGCACCCAACAGGCTCGGGAATCCACAATGCACCCTCGGCCTGGAACTGGCTGAATAAGAAGAAAGAGAAAGACCCTATTCTCTACAAAATCTGTGATGTAGGTTCAACCTGCTTGCAGCAAGCAGCAGCCGGAGATTTCATCCTCTATGGGCCCATCGAGTATGCTCCCTACATATTCCCGATGGCTGCCATGAGCGATATAATGATTTCTGAAGCCGTAGCTGACCTCGACACAGAGCCTGCTTCCCGGCATCCTATAAACCTGCTTGTATAATTCCCACGTTTCGCAAGCCTTTTTAAAAAACTGCTCGCCTGCAAGCCTTTTCAAAAAACTGCTTGCCCGCAAGCCTTTTTAAAAAAGGCTTGAGCGAAAACCTCAAGAAACATTTGAGTTTGAGACTCTTGTCCCCGGACCCTATTCGGCGTGATCAACCGGCGCAACGGTTGGTTCAAGACAATGAATTATGGGCTAGATAAACTGATATCAACTCGCTCCGAGACTGATTTTCCCAAGTTTCGAAAGCGAGGTAAGTTAATACCACTGAAGATGCTAAAAAACAGGAGCGTAGTCTTTGGGTGCTTCCCGCATCTTCGGTGGTTTCTACAGTTTAAGTTGGTTTTCCGTCCAGTTTTTTCGTGGTTACCGGGCTTGTAGTATTTAGATATTAAGTTCGTTTGCTTTTAAAACTGAGGTTAACTCGGTGCTCTCTGTGGTTGTGGCGTTTTGCTGCTTTTATGCTTTAGCTTTTCAGCAATGTCAACTCCAAGCCTTTTGCACTCCTGTAAGTCCTTGTCTGTGGGCTTGTGCAGTATCCTGAGTACAGGGTCTATGACAGTCATTCCCATGTCTCGCATTTTTTCGGCTATCAGTATAGGTGCTTCTCCGCTCCATCCATACGATCCGAAAGCAGCCCCTAATTTTCCTTTTGGATTTGTGGAAGCTAGAGTTTCATCCATGAATTTTTCCATGGGCTGAAGCATCCGGTAGTAAAAAGTCGAGGAACCGACTGCAATTGCATCGGCTTCGTAAAGATCCTCTAGTTTTACGTCATAAAAACTAATAGCTTTTGCATCCACATGTTTTGACTCAATTCCGCTAGCTATTGCTTCTGCCATAGCTTTTGTATTCCCCGAGGTACTGAGATAAACTACTATCGCCTTCAATCTTATCCCCCACTATGTAAGATCTTATATTAATGCAAGTAACGGACAAAAAGTGATCAGAACAGGTTTGCGTATTTCCCAAAAGCTGGAAAACAGGGCGAAACCCAAGATATTCTCACTTTTCAACCCTGCATTAATTATAAAAATTAATTTAGATAAGGATTTCGTCCAGGGTCAGGTTGACTTTACGTATGAAAAAATATTATCCAAGGTCTGCCACAATACGGAGAGGAGCTATATAGTTCACTACCTGGAGGGCTACACTCTCAAGAAAATTGCGTATGTTCTGTGGAATCCTGTCTGTAGTATGAGAAGCAAAATTAAGGCTGCCTATAATTTCTCCTCTGTGCTTCATAGGAATCACGGCGATTGCAGTAAGTTTTTCTTTCCTGATTAAATCTGCCATTCTATCTGCAAAAAAATCCATCCTGTAGACTGGCTTCTCAGTCCATATCTGCCGAGCTTCAGGAGAATCTGCCCTATATATCGAAATACTTTTCACAAATTCGGGAGAAAGTCCCCGGTGTGCAACCAGATTAATCTGGTCCAGAAGTTCGTCTTTCAAGTATATGCCTGCAGCATCTATCTCTTCTATTTTCAGGCAGGCGTCAAGTATCTGCTTAAGCATGGTCTGGAGATTCCAGGTAGTACTGAGGGATATTCCCAGCTCTCTCTGGATTTCGAGCATTTTCTCAGCTTCTTTTCTCTCAGTGACATCGACGACTATTCCCTGAAAATGAGTGACTTTGCCTTCACTGTCTCGCTGGATAAGTGTTCGGTCTTCGACCCAGCGTATACTTCCGTCTCCGGTAATAATTCTATATTCCATCTCAAAGGAATCGTATCCTTCTCTTACCGAGCGTTCCAGACTTTCAACTACTGCCTGAATATCTTCTCTATGGATTATGTTCCCATAATGTACTTTTCCGGAGAGAAAATCTTCTACTGAGTACCCAAACTGCGTTACGTTTTCAGAAATATAATCCACAGGCCAGTATTCTAAATTTACAGGCAATTTTTCTAAATTTGCAGGTAATTTTTCTATATTTTTCCTTAGAAAAGCTACTGCAGGGCTTTTATTAATTATGCTTTTCAGCATTTCCTGCGTTTTTAGTGATTTTCTCAGGGCTTTTTCAGTTTTCTTTCTATGAGTTATATCCAGCACTATTCCCTGAAAGCAGGATACTTTTCCTTCTATATCTCTCTGGATAAAGGTTCTCTCGTTTACCCACAACATATCTCCGGCTTTTGTAAAAATCCTGTACTCAGAGTTGAAGCTTACCTCCCCTTTTTGAATGCTCCTTTCCAGCTCTTCTTCTACTCTTTTCAGGTCGTCAGGGTGTATGATTTTTCCATACTGAATTTTTTGTGATAGAAAGTCATCAACTGTGTATCCAAACTGTACTACATTATCGGATACAAAAATCGCAGGCCAGTACTTTTCATTCTTCCAGAGAAAAACCACTGCAGGACTATTATTAACTGCTATAGTCAACACTTTCTGCATTTTAAGAGTTTTTTTCAGTTCTTCTTCGCTTTCTTTCCGCCTGGTGATATCGAGAACTACGCCCTGGAAGTGTGTCGCCTCTCCGCTGGTATCTCTCTGGATAAATGTCCTTTCGTTTATCCATCGGATATCCCCTGTTTTTGTTACAATCCTGTACTCAAGGCTGAACGCAGAAGCCCCACTTTTTACTTTTTTCTCAAATACTTCCTCAACCTCTTTGAGATCATCTAAGTATATTATATCTTTATATCGCATCCTGCCAGAAGTGAAATCTTCTACCGAGTATCCGAATTTCGCCACATTTTCGGAGACAAACTCCACAGGCCATTTATCTTCGTTTTTCAAGAGAAAGAGCACTACGTGACTGTTATTGATCATCATTCTCAGAGTTTCTTCTTTTTCCAGAGCTGCGTGGAGAGCTTCTCCTCTTATGTTATTTTTACTGCCTGCAATAGGGAAGTTCGCATTTAAAGCTCCATAGTCCTCTGAATCTTTATCCATCTCTACAATCACCCCTCACAAAGCATTTTTCCTTGCAAACTTAGCAATCTTTGACCTCCGACCCTCATCCATCCATATAATTATCTTCACAGGGGTTCTTTAACATCCACTTCCTGTGTTCCTGTATTCTTGCTTTCTTTATTCTCGTTTTCTGTATTTTCGCTTTTTATCTATATTTCATTTATATAATACATGCCTATATAATATCCATTTTTTGATTACAATGTTTTATTTGTTTAGCATGAAAATGCTGCCATCTGCAAGTGATTTCATTGGGTGTGCATGTTATTCAAAGAGTGCCATGTTCGTTTTCTTGTTATTATTAATGCTAAAAATGCTAAAAGCGATAACTATAAATAACCAGTTTTTTTAGCTCCCCAATACTCGGCTTTATGTATCGAATTTTGATATACTGCTTCAAGGGAAAAATATATATAATAAATGCACGGTAATAAGAATCCGTACTCCTAATTTGCAGGTATCAGTCTGCAGCTAGAGAAACTCTGGTGTTAAGCTTCCATCACTACACCACCATGAATATACTCTAAAATCTGAATGTCTATCATGAACCCCTTCATTGATCAGACGTGTAAAAGTTAAAAGATCTCAAAAAGGGACTTTTATCTGCAAGCGTGAAGCCAAAGTGGATTTCTAGAGGACTATACAGTAATTGAGTAAACCGGTAAATCTGGAGTACAATCAAGAAATATGGCAAAAACCCAAAAATGGCGAAAGTCTAAAACAACGTAAAACCTCCATTCAAGAAAAATGGCAAAAGTCTAAAAATGGCAAAAGTCTAAAACAACATAAAACCTCCATTAAAGAAAAATGGCAAAAAACCCAAAAATGGCAAAAAGTCTAAAACAACATAAAACCTCCATTAAAGATCTGCGGTAGGGTAAGAGGGAGACCCTACTTCAGTTTCTTTATGTACTACTTATATTGTGATCTGCTCTAATGGCTCATTTTTCAGAAAAAGCCTTAATTTCCAACCTCATCGTGAGGACATGGAAAACTAAATTTCCGGACCCTCAATATACCATAAAAACAATTTGTTTTACTCAGATAATACTTAATTCGGTTTTGAATAGATATCTACAGTTCTAAAATTATAACTGGTAAGAGATAGTAAATAAGTACTAAAACAGAACTTCTTTTCAAAGAATTCAATAAAAAATAGAAGAAACTGTGAACGGGTATAATTTCCTCATGGTTAGTTTTTGTAGTTTATTAGGGTGTGATCTTGTAGATGTGGTCCAGAGCATGCCCGTTCACTATGCAATTGATACAAAAACCTTCTTGGTTATATAAATATTTGGATATTATTATATTATCTTGCCTTTTTGTGAAAATACTGGAAACTTTTACGGCTCAAAAATAGACTTTTATCCAATTGTGATATCTAGTCACGCCTGTAATTGTTGCAACAAAAAAACTTCATTGTACCTCATTGGGCAGTTGCATTATTTAGTTTCGTGGCTATAAGGTAATGACACGATCGAGAGTCAAAAAAGGGTAAGGTGAAAAGTACTTTCATTTCTTTGTGTCTGTTATTCGAAGAATATCATGTGTGTTCAGGAAATGAATGTCAGTAACCCGCTCGAAACAGCAGGATGCCATAACAAAAACTGGTTAATGTTAAATGTAGTGGTTTTCATTCAAACAATCAATAAACATTTCCCAACTATTTATTTCCGGTGTTCCCGGTATTTTAACATGGTTGTTTAAATAATTATTATATGCTTCAAGATCGATTGAGCAAATGTCACTCATATCAATACTTGTTTCATCATCAATGTTGATGGGTATTTTGTTAAAGCATTTGGCCATATTCATTATTATATTATTATGGTCAGTTTTGATGATTTCATCTGTGGTCATAAATATAACAGGCTTTTTATATAATGCAACAAAATTAAGAGCTGTACTCGAATGAGCAACAACAAGTCTGGATTTCCTAACCAGCTCTAAGGTATTATTGTAAATAACTTTTCTGTCCCCAAACAAATTTTTCCGAGAGGATCTTGGGTGAGCGGCTATGACTACCTGCAACATTGTTTTTTGTTCAAGTTTATCAAAAAACCTAGATATACTTGTATAATAGTTCATTGGCGTCACAGGAGGCTTTGATTTCATCACTTGAAAATCAGGGTGATATGGAAGATATTCATCTAAAAAAACAATTATATTTTCAGGAGATACTTTTTTGTCCAGATTTGCTAAATATTTATCATAGTCTGAATGATGAGTGTAAAGTATTTTTGTGTTTTTACCAATTATAGGATCCAGTATATTAGAAAAGTAATTTGGAATTAATGCAAAATCTGCTTTTTTGATCAGAAATTGATTGAAAGTATTGGAATTGACTAATCGAATTATTAGATTTCGAAAATTTAGTCTTTTTATTCGTTCTTGTAATGACTTTTGGGGTGATTCGAAGGTTCTTGATGGATGGTACGATATATCAAAAACGATATAAGGAACATTAAATTTCTTGTATAACCTATAAAGCCAAAGAGTTTTATATGTGTAATAAACTGCACTAACTATAATTAGGTTTTTTTGATTTAAAATATTATATAGTTCTCTAATTTTGTTAATTTTTATAACTATTTTGTCATTGACCACCGGAGGGTCATATTTTAGATTTGGGGTTAATATTTTAGATATATCTATAAAAAAAACATTAAAACCATTTTTTTCAAAAGTCTCTACCCCAAACAACTCGAACTCAGTTCGCATTGGAGGATAAAAAGTAACAATTCCAATATTTTTTATTATTTTGTGTGACATAGATCGACTCAATTCCGAAACTCAATTCTAAAAGTAAGTATAACACCATTAAATAATTTGTAGTCACATTAATAGTTGTGTAATTATAATAGTTATTATGTAATAATTATAAAGGGTAGAATTTTACAAGTTATAATACATATTTTCAGCATTTCAAATCAAATTACATATAATAGGAAGCATTACTAGCTTATTTTCAAGATAAAATAGAGACTTTTTATTATCTTCTCGTCTTTTGAACTATGTTGGTCAACTGCCATCGGAATCAATGTCAAATTTTGGTGATCACATAAAATATTAAAAAGTCTCATAAAATACGTCAAACTCTAACAAATTACAGACTTTTCCGGCCCTTATTGGCATCATGAGACAACATTATATACTAAAGTTAACCTTAATAACTTTGATGGCTGTCACCATGAAGTAACATGAAGATCTTATTAACTCTTAAAATCCATAATGCCATTTCATTTGTATTCGGTTAAGGAATCTGTTAGCGTTAAAATGACTACTGCAATCATCTATACATTTCGATTTACATTTATAGGTTTACAGAAATGACAACAAAAATAACACATTTCTTATAGATCACATCTTAACTGAGATCACATCTTAACTGAATACAAATGAATTTTATTTAACATCCTATTTGGAACTATAGAAATTTGAGAAAATTTTATATCAAAATATGGTAGTCTAAACCACCTTGCCAATCCAAAAATTAGAACATATCATTTTATTTAAACCGATTAATATCAGGTTTGATCACAAAAGGATTCGAGAAAAAAATGGCTGAATATAAACTATTTTTACAGAGAATTGGGCTAATAGGTATTACTCAATTGCTAACAAGTTTTAGTGGAGTTATTTTACTTCCAATTCTTACAAAAAATCTCCCTATCGAAGAGTATGGTATCTGGGCACAGATGCTGGTTACGATAGGAATATTCCCCGGAATTGTGATGCTTGGACTGCCTTATACTATGGTTCGATTCTTAGCTGCTTTAAATAAAAAAGAGGAAATCCAGGAAATTTTTTATTCCATATTTGTCCTGGTCTTACTTACAAGTGGAATAGCCTCATTATTTTTGTATATTTCCTCAGGTGTTGTCGCTCCAAAGTTGTTTGATGACAATATAAGAGTGGTTAAATTACTGTCTATAATTGTTTTCTTTGAATGTTTAATTAATCTGTTTGTAAGTTATTTAAGAGCTCGACAGCAGATCAAAAAGTATTCTTTTATTGTATTCTTTAATGCAGCGGCTCAGATTCTTACTGTAAGTACCATGGTTCTACTTGGAAAAGGAATCATTGGTGCTTCCATTGGTCTATTGATCACGGACCTACTTACATTTGTAATTCTGGCTTTTATCATCATTCTGGATGTGGGAATTAAAATACCTAAGTTTAAGAATATTAAAGAGTACTTAAACTTTGGAATACCAACAGTTCTGGGCAATTTTTCAAACTGGATTGTAAATGCAAGTGACAGATATGTGATTGGACTTCTCATTGGGACTGCTTATGTAGGGTACTACTCGCCAGGCTATTCCCTTGGAAATTTAATAAATATATTTATAGGGCCGCTTGTTTTTTTACTTCCTTCTGTTTTATCAAAATATTATGATGAAAATAATGTATACGAAGTACAGACAGTTTTAAGTTACTCACTCAGGTACTTGATGGCTATCTCAATACCTGCAGCTTTTGGGCTTTCTTTTCTTTCAAAACCCATTTTAACGATTTTGTCAACTCCAGAAATCGCAGCTCAAGGATACCTAATAACACCTTTTGTTGCTTTAAGTACCCTATTATATGGAGCCTATGTGATAGTCGCTCAGGCAATAGCCTTAAAAAAGAAAACAGTAATCTCAGGTCGAATATGGGTTATTGCAGCCACGCTAAATCTTGTACTTAATTTTCTCATAATCCCTTATCTAGGAATTATTGGAGCTGCTATAACGACTCTATTTGCATTCCTGGTTAGTCTGGGTTTAACAATCCATTATTCCTCGAAATTCTTGAAGTTTGATACAAATTTAGCATTTATGCTAAAAAGTATCCTTGCATCAATTTTAATGTCTCTTATAATTGTCCTATATACGCCAGAGAGTCTCTTTGAAATTATGCTCACAATATGTGTATGTGTGCCGGTTTACTTTATTGCTTTATTCCTCTTGAAAGGTTTTGGAAAACAAGAATTTAAACTTTTATATGATATAATAAAAACCGACACCTGATCATGGTGAAAATCAGGCATAGTTTTGAGACCGCCTGAATGGAGTATTCACGATTATGGGAAAAGAGAATGAAATGAGCACATGAAAATGATACCTTGTGCACTTTCATGCTGTGCGAAAAGAAGTTATGCCATGAAAATTGCTTTAATGCTGCCCTTTCCATTTGGGGTAACCCTACCAGAAATGCAAAATAACTGATGCCTGATACTAACTGATGCCTGATACAGAGAGAGTTTGAAAATATTTGAGCCGTATGAAGGGAAACTTTCAAGTATGTTTCCCTGGGGAGAAAGGAGGAGTAATCCTCCCGACTACTCGAAAAACGGTTAATAAATTGAGAATCTGCACAGTTGGCTTTAGGACATCTTTTTTATCACATATATATTAGTTTAATATGTGCAAAAGTTTCTTTAAATATTCATTGTTAATATCTCGACAACTTCACGAACGACTCCTTCTCCGCCTTTCCTGGACAAAATATAATCAGATACATTTTTTACCTCATCTACGGCGTCATTCGGACAAAATGAAACTCCAGCCTTTTCCAATACGGGAATATCGTTTATATCGTCGCCAATGTAAACTATTTCTGAACATTCAAGACTGTATTTTTCTCTGAGCTCTTCAAAAATACTTAGTTTATCTACTATTCCTTGATAAACTTCATCTACCTTCAATTTATTCGCTCTGGCTTCTACAATCTTTGTTTTTTCTTTCGTAACTATTGCAGTTTTAATACCTTTTTCTCTTAATAATTGGATGCCCATTCCGTCTCTCGTATTGAATTTCTTCAACTCATCACCGTTTTCGGAGTAGTACATTCCACAATCTGTCATTACACCATCAACGTCAGTAATGAACAATTTTACATTTTTTAATTTTGATTTAAGATCTTTATTTACCTTATTTCTGGACAAAAGTAATTTTTCTATTATCTCCCAATCCGCAAGTTCGTCTATCTCATAATAGGTCTCTTCTGGCATTTTGTAATAGGCTATATTTCCTGAAATCCTGCACTTAGTTTCTTGCAATAGTTTTTTTGAAGTAATATAGAATGCACCGTTTTCTACAAGATAACCTTTAAAATCCTGCCTTCTGGGTCTATTTAGCGGATCATAATTCAAAGGTTTTACAAAATGATCGGAAGATTTATTCCATATAAAGCGCTTCTGCTCAACTACTGATAGGAGAGAGTCAGCTTCATAGCTCTCAAATGTCATTATTGCTTCTTCCAAATCTTTTGATGTTAGAAGAGGTGAAGTAGCCTGAATTAAAATTATGTTTTCAAAGTCATGGAAGTTGGCAAATTCTAGCATCACAGATTCTGTACTTGCTGTATCGGTAGCAGTTTCAGGGCTTCGGTTTACAATTACTATTTTTTCATTTTTGATATTTCTCGCTACATCAATTATTTTCTCGGAGTCAGTGGATAAGTATACTTTTTCAATTTTGCTACAATTAATTGCAGCCTCGATTGTCCAGTAAATTAATGGTTTACCGGCAATTTTTTTGATATTTTTTAGAGGTATGCTCTTGCTTCCTCCTCTTGCCGGAATTAGTGCAATGTACTTTTTCAAGTTAGAACCTCTTTAATTTCTGTCTCTGAGTGTCTTCAATATCCAGAATTTCTTTTTGTTTGTATGTTAAGGCTTTCGATACATTCTTTAAATCTCTTGTTAGTCTTCTCATTCCATCAGGTTCCAGGCTTGCAGCATGATCCGTTCCTTTCCACGTCCTATCAAGTGTAAAATGCCTTTCGAAATACTTTGCACCATAAGCAAGAGCAGCTATGTCTGCAGCAATTCCAAGGTGATGGCCTGAAAAACCAATGCTTTTTACTCTATTCTCAAATGTCTTCCTTATTCTTAATATCTCATTGAGACAAATATCCTCAAAAGGAACAGGATAACCGGAAGTGCAACTGTATATTACAAGATCTTTTGCACGACCTCTATCTTCAAAAAATTTTACAACATTTTCTTCTTCTTCGTGTGTAGTCATTCCAAAAGATAAATGGATTTCTCCATCGTATTCTTTGCAAAGGTAATCAAGCATATTAAATTTAAGATTACATGCTGAAGGGATTTTGATCAATTCAGGATTAATCGATGTAATTTCCTTCGCAGACGTCATATCCCAGACAGATGTGGAATAAACAACACCCCAATCTTCACACCATTTTTTTAGTTGCTTGTGTTGGTCCAGGTCAAATTCTAGAAATTCTCGATGTTCACCATAAGTTTTTCCGTAGGAATTATGAGGTACTGGGTGAGGTGCATTATATTCTTCGATAGTTAACAGCTCTTTAGGGGTTCTTTTCTGGAATTTAACAATGTCTACTTTACAGAATTCAGCTGCAACTTTTATCATTTCATGGGCAACTTCCATCTCACCTTTATGATTACAACCAACTTCAGCAATTACTTTTATGTCCTTCATTTTCTCCCTGCCTTTTATCTCTTGTTTGAGAGTAAGAATTAGCATGAAAATGCTGCCATCTGCAAGCACTTTCATTGGTTGTGCATATTATTCAAAGAATATCATGTTCGTTTAGGTTGTGATCTCAACAAAATATACCACTCATAAGTTTCCCGAATCCCTTCCTTCAATGAGATCTTAGCTTTCCATCCCAACTTATTCAGCCTTGAAACATCCATCAACTTTCTCGGAGTCCCATCAGGCTTTGAAGTATCATACTTAATTTTTCCTTCAAATCCCACAATTTCTCTTATCAATTCAACAAGTTCACTTATAGTAACATCTTCTCCAACCCCAATATTCACAAATTCCCCTATCTCAGAATAATCATAATTCTCCATTAAATAAACACATGCGTCCGCCATATCGTTTACATGCATAAATTCCCTGAGAGGCTTTCCTGTACCCCATACAATAACCTCAGGCTCATTATTTATCTTAGCCTCATAGAACTTTCTGATCAATGCAGGCATTACATGTGAAGTTTCAAGGTCAAAATTATCATTCGGCCCGTAAAGATTGGTCGGCATTACCGAGATGAAGTTAGTCCCATATTGCTGATTATAATGTTTGCAAAGCCTGATCCCTGCGATTTTTGCAATTGCATAGGCTTCGTTCGTTTCTTCAAGAGATCCGGTTAATAGATATTCTTCTTTTAAGGGCTGCGGAGCTAATTTAGGGTAGATACAGGAAGAGCCCAGAAAAAGTAATTTTTTTACTCCATATCTATACGAAGCATGAATAATATTTGCTTCAATCATAAGATTTTCATAAATAAATTCGGCAGGATAGGTGTTATTGGCAAGAATCCCACCCACTTTTGCAGCGGCTAGAAAAACATATTCCGGTTTTTCCCGTTCGAAAAATTCATTGACTTCCTGCTGGTTTGCCAGGTCAAGCTCTTTATGGGTGCGGAGGATAAGATTGGAATAACCTTTAGATTCAAGTCTTCTTTTAAGAGCTGAACCTACAAGACCCCTGTGACCAGCTACGTAAATTTTTGAGTTTTTATCCATAATCATCACCTTTGCTTTATTCAAAAGAGTGATTTTCCTTTGCAGCCTTTTCGTCGGCTTTTATCATAATCTTTACCAGCTCTTCCAATTTTACTTTAGGCTCCCAGCCAAGCTTTTCCTTTGCTTTTGAGGGATCTCCAATCAGTATGTCTACTTCGGTAGGTCGGTAATATCTGGGATCTATTTCTACTATAATTTTACCTGTACTGGAGTCAATTCCAACTTCTTCACTACCTTTGCCTTTCCACAAAATCTCAATGCCGACTTCCTTAAATGCCAGCTCTGTAAACTCCCGTACCGAATGAGTCTCTCCTGTAGCAATTACATAATCATCTGGTTTTTCCTGCTGGAGGATCAGCCACATTGCTTCCACGTAATCTTTTGCAAATCCCCAATCTCTTTTTGCATCAAGGTTTCCAAGGTAAAGTTTTTCCTGCAGTCCATGTTTTATTTTTGTGGCTGCCATCGTTATTTTTCTAGTAACAAACGTCTCTCCTCGAATTGGGGATTCGTGGTTGAATAAGATACCATTACATGCAAAAATCTCGTACGCTTCCCGGTAGTTGACCGTAATCCAGTACGCATACAGTTTAGCCGCTGCGTACGGGCTTCTTGGATAGAAAGGAGTTGTCTCTTTCTGGGGAATTTCCTGGACCTTCCCGTAAAGTTCACTGGTTGAAGCCTGGTAGAATTTTGTTTTTTTCTCAAGACCCAGAATTCTAATTGCCTCCAGAAGGCGCAGAGTTCCCAGCCCATCGGAATTTGCCGTATATTCTGGAGTTTCGAAGGATACCTGTACATGGCTTTGAGCAGCCAGGTTGTAAATTTCATCCGGTTGAGTTTCCTGTATTATACGGATAAGGTTGGTAGAATCCGTAAGGTCACCATAATGCATGAAAAAATTTACGTTTCTTTCATGGGGATCTCTGTAAAGATGATCGACCCTTCCGGTATTAAATGAAGAAGATCTCCGCTTTATACCATGCACAGTATATCCTTTATTAAGAAGAAATTCAGCTAAGTAAGCCCCATCCTGACCTGTAATTCCAGTAATTAGTGCAACTTTATCCATGCTATTTCCCTGATTTTAATGGTTAGTGCAAGTTTCAAGAATAAAAATATTATTAAGTGATTCAAACCGAAAGAGTTGTCACAGAATAAACTATACATAAATTTTGATTTGTACTTTGATTTTCAATATCAACGTCACCAATTAAAAACCAATTTTATAAAAAAAATCTATATAATTTATTTTGTGACATTTACTAAGGTTCTGAATACTTTTTATTTCCTCCCATAAACATCGTCAAACCTGACAATGTCCGCTTCGTCTACAAGCTCCCCCAGCTGCACTTCAATAATTTCAAGCGGAATTTTTCCCGGATTTGACAGTCTGTGTTTCTCTCCTGCGCTGATAAAAGTGCTTTCTCCAGGTCTCAGGAAAAACTGCTGTCCGCCTACTTCCACACAGGCCATACCTTTAACAACCACCCAGTGCTCGCTGCGATGGTAATGCAGCTGGAGGCTTAACTTATGGTCAGGAAGTACTGTTATATTCTTAATCTTGTGCTCCGGAGATGTTTCAAGTAAGGTATACGAGCCCCAGGGCCTGTAAACAGTTTGTCCTATGTATGCCCTTTCATCATTTCTGTCTTTAAGGGCTGAGACAATATTCTTCACCTTCTGGCTACTGGATTTAGGGCAAACTAACAGAGCATCACTGGTATCAACAATAACCATGTCTTTAATATCAATGAGCGAAACAAGCTTACCGCAACTTGAATATACGAGATTTCCATCGGAGTTCAGCATTAGAGGGTCACATTCATGGACGACGTTTCCTACAGGGTCCTTTTCAAACTCGTCATAAATTGCTGCAAAATTTCCCAGATCGCTCCATTTCTGTTCAAGTTTTACAACTGCAACTCTCTCGGATTTTTCCATAATTCCATAGTCAACGGAAATCTTGTCCACGCATGTATAAATCTCATTAATATCCTTTCCGTTTTCAAAACAGGCGAAAACAGAAGGTGCATATTTTTTAACTTCGTCAAAGAAAAGCTCCGTATCGAACAGGAACATTCCACTGTTCCATAGGCAACCTTCCTGAATATACTTCTCTGCAGTTCTCAGGTCCGGTTTTTCTCTGAATTCCGAAACCCTGTAACCTGGCTCACAGGCTTCTGAGGGTTTAATATAGCCATATCCCGTGTGAGGATAACCAGGGACAACCCCGAAAGTAACCAGATAATCCGAAGCAAGCTCTTCAGCTGAAGCAATTGTCTGCATTGCAACTCTATCAAGGACATGGTCCGATGAAAAAATCCCTACTACAGAGCGCCCATATTTTTTTTCAATTTCTTTCATTCCGAAGAAAATTGCAGGGAGAGTATTCTTGCCTTCAGGCTCGATTAATACATTCTCTGGAGGGATTGAGTGCCCTATTTCCTCAATCTGCCCGATTACGAAAAATTTTTGATCTTCGTTCGTTACAACGAAAATTTCAGAAATTTCAGAAATTTCAAGGCACCTGAGGATGGTTTCCTGAAAAAGAGAATTATTTCCAAACTTTAAAAACTGCTTGGGGTACATTTCCCGGCTGAGGGGCCAGAGCCGTGTTCCTGAACCGCCTGCAAGAATTATTGATTTTATACCTGTCATCTCCTGTAGATATTGGTTAAAATGGATGCTATCTTAATAATCTAACTGAAGGTATATAGATTGGTTTCTAGACAATAGTATACGGATACGCTGAAAACACGAGTTAGAGCAATATAATGAAAGTTGTTAAATAAGCTTTGCCCAGAAAAGAGTTGAGCCTACTTGAGTCTTGGATAACATACAGGATATTCTTTCTAAAAACAAATATGATATTCTTCGAATAACATGCACAATCAATGAAAGTGCTTGCAGATGGCACATTTTCATGCTAAATAGCTGATTGCTAATATCTACTCTTAACAAAGTGCACCTGTTGAAGCTGCCACTGTAAGCTATGAACCTTATCGCAAACATTAATGAGGCTTTGATTTTCTCGGCTGGAACATCAGCAAGTATAAAGATAAGATTCTGATCCAATCTTCCAAAGAGGCTCTTCGTTGTTTTGTATGGATATTCTCATAATATTCTCATAAAAACCAATGCGGTCTTGAATTGAAAATCATCTTAACCATAGGAAATGATGAAGAGCCAAATAATATATTAAAAATTTTTATGAAACACTATCTAATATAATACTCAAAATTTAATGTTTTTCTTCCGAATATAAGTTACATTATATTTTGAGAGATTTATTAATATAGTAACATCCTCACAATTTCACATATAAATATTTTTAAATACAAATATGATATAATTGCGATTGTTGAGTTCTGTTAAGATATAACGTATATTTTTCAAAATTCGACGGGAAATTTTCTAACAAGTTTACTTCACATTGTGAAGTTGAATTCGTTTTTGAGTCAGTTACACATACAATTAAGTAAACTCTATAAAATATATACGTATGTTATTTTTTGCTATGTATAAAAAGGAGATCTTAAAAGGTGAAATATCAAAAAGCCAACGTTTTTAAGATAACGTCATTATGTTTGGTTTTATTGTTTCTTGGACTGATGAGTGCGTCTGTTACGCATGCTGAAACTTATCACTTTGTTGCAAAGTGGGGTTCTGAGGGCAGCAGTGACGGACAATTTTCTAGTCCATGTGGTGTCGTTATCGGTCCTTCTGGTAATGTTTATGTTGCCGACACTTCCAATCACCGCATTCAGGAGTTTGACAGCAGTGGCTCATTCATTAACAAATGGGGTTCTTATGGCAGTAGCAGCAATGGGCCGTTTTCTTCTCCACAAGGTGTTGCTGTAGATTCTTCTGGAAATGTTTATGTTGCCGATACGTACAATCATCGTATCGTGAAGTTTGACAGCAGTGGGAAATGCCTTACCAAATGGGGTTCCGAGGGCAGCGGTGAAGGGCAATTTTCTTTTCCACAAGGTATTGCTGTAGATTCATCTGGCAATGTTTATGTTGCCGATACGTCCAATAATCGTATTCAGGAGTTTGATAGCAACGGTAAATACATTACCCAATTGGGTTCTGAGGGTACTGGTTACGGAGAATTAGATGATCCGCGTGGTGTAGCTGTAGATTCTTCTGGTAATATTTATGTTGCCGATACATATAATAATCGCATTCAAAAATTTGACAGCGACGGTGAATTTCTAGCTAGTTGGGGTTCTGGGGGCAGTGGTAACAAACAATTTAGTAGCCCATCCGGTGTTGCTGTAGATTCTTCGGGTAATATTTATATTGCTGATTTATATAATAATCGCATTCAGAAGCTTGACAGCAATGGCATATATCTTACCCAATGGGGTATTTATGGCAGCGATGATGGACAATTTAACAATCCACCAAGAGTTTTTGTAGACTCTTCAGACAATATATATGTTGCCGATACGTACAATCATCGCATTCAGAAATTTGATAGTAGTGGAACATTCCTTACCAAATGGGGTTCTTATGGCAGCGAAGACGGACAATTTGACTCTCCACAGGGTGTTGCTGTAGATTCTTCTGGAAACTTTTATGTTGCCGATACAAATAATAATCGCATTCAGAAGTTTGATAGTAGCGGAACATTCCTTCTCCAATGGAATACTTCTGGCAATGATGGAGATTTTTCTTCTCCACGAGGTGTTGCTGTAGATTCGTCTGGCAATGTTTATGTTGCCGATACGTCCAATCATCGCATTCAGAAATTTGATAGTAGCGGAACATTCCTTACCAAATGGGGTTCTGAGGGCAGCGGTGAAGGAGAATTTGAATCTCCACAAGGAATTGCTGTAGACTCTTCAGGTAATGTTTATGTTGCCGATACATATAATTCTCGCATTCAAAAATTTGATAGTAGCGGAACATTCATTACCAGTTGGGGGGAATGGGGCGGTGGCCACGGACAATTTTGTGAGCCAACAGGTGTTGCTATAGATTCATCTGGCAATGTTTATGTTGCCGATGGGTGGTACAGTTGTCGCATTCAAAAATTTAACAGCATTGGCAAATACATTATCCAATTTGGTGGTTATGGCAGCGATGACGGACAATTTATTGATCCACATGGTATTGTTGTAGATTCTTCTGGCAATATTTATATTTCCGATTCTGGCAATAATCGCATTCAGAAATTTGATAGTAGTGGAGCATTCCTTACCAAATGGGGCTACTCTGGCAGTGACGAAGGGCAGTTTTCTAATCCACAAGATATTGCTGTAGATTCTTCAGGCAATGTTTATGTTTCCGATACGTCCAATAATCGCATTCAGAAGTTTGCTGCATCATTACTTCCTCTTGCAAACTTCGGCAGTAATGTGACCAGTGGTTATGCTCCTCTGTCAGTCCAGTTTACCGATAAATCTGAAAATGCAACTGGATGGGACTGGAACTTTGGAGACGGAACTAATTCAACCGAGCAGAATCCAGTGCATATTTTTTCGGTAGCAGGGAACTATACTGTTAACCTGACAGTGAGCAATGCATATGGTACAGACTCAAAGTTGGCCACAATAAGGGTTGATTCACCTTCTTACTATTCGGTAAATGGCCATTATTATAGTGCAATATATGCACCTGAAGGCATTACCTGGACAGATGCAAAAACGGCGGCTGAGTCTTCTACTTATCTTGGAATGAATGGACATCTGGCCACAATCAATTCTCAGGGTGAAAACGATTTTATATACAATAATCTTATCGTAACACCAAATTATTATTGGTTGGGGGCCTTTCATCCAGAGGATAGTCCGGAACCTGAAAGCGGTTGGCAATGGGTAACAGGCGAACCGTGGAATTATACTTACTGGGATTCAGGCCAGCCGGATGGCGATTATGAAGGTGTGCTTCAGTTCTTCTATAATGACAAATGGAATGACCTTTCTCGCTATTCTGGCGAAAGTGGCTATGTCATAGAATACGAACCATCTAATAAGGCACCAGTACTTCCTGTCGCAAACTTCAGTGCCAATGTCAGTGAAGGTTATGCCCCTCTGTCAGTCCAGTTTATCGATCTGTCAGAAAATGCAACTTCATGGCTCTGGGACTTTGGGGACGGTACCAACGCTACCGAGCAGAATGTTTCTCATACATATACATCAGTTGGTAACTATACCGTCAATCTTACTGTTTCCAATGCAGACGGAAGCGATTCTGAAGTCAAGACTGATTACATTGTCGTAAGTGAACCACTACCTGGAGCACCAGTTGCAAACTTTACAGCAACGCCAACTTCTGGAAATGCACCACTTAGTGTTAACTTCACTGATGCTTCRACYGGCACTGTCTCATCATATGCATGGGACTTTGATAAYGATGGAACTGTAGACAGTACTAAGCAGAATCCAGTCTACACTTATGCTACGGCTGGTAACTACACTGTCAATCTCACTGTTTCCAATGCAGGCGGAAGCGATTCGGAGGTAAAGACTGATTACATTGTCGTAAGTGAACCACTGCCTGGAGCACCAGTTGCAAACTTTACAGCAACGCCTACTTCTGGARATGCACCACTTAGTGTTAACTTCACTGATGCTTCRACYGGCACTGTCTCATCATATGCATGGGACTTTGATAAYGATGGAACTGTAGACAGTACTAAGCAGAATCCAGTCTACACTTATGCTACGGCTGGTAACTACACTGTCAATCTCACTGTTTCCAATGCAGGCGGAAGCGATTCKGAGGTMAAGACTGATTACATTGTCGTAAATGAACCATTACCTGGAGCACCAGTTGCAAACTTTACCGCAACGCCTACTTCTGGAAATGCACCACTTAGTGTTAACTTCACTGATGCTTCGACTGGCACTGTCTCATCATATGCATGGGACTTTGATAACGATGGAACTGTAGACAGTACTAAGCAGAATCCAGTCTACACTTATGCTACGGCTGGTAACTACACTGTCAATCTCACTGTTTCCAATGCAGGCGGAAGCGATTCGGAGGTAAAGACTGATTACATTGTCGTAAATGAACCATTACCTGGAGCACCAGTTGCAAACTTTACCGCAACGCCTACTTCTGGAAATGCACCACTTAGTGTTAACTTCACTGATGCTTCGACTGGCACTGTCTCATCATATGCATGGGACTTTGATAACGATGGAACTGTAGACAGTACTAAGCAGAATCCAGTCTACACTTATGCTACGGCTGGTAACTACACTGTCAATCTCACTGTTTCCAATGCAGGCGGAAGCGATTCTGAAGTCAAGACTGATTACATTGTCGTAAATGAACCATTACCTGGAGCACCAGTTGCAAACTTTACCGCAACGCCTACTTCTGGAAATGCACCACTTAGTGTTAACTTCACTGATGCTTCGACTGGCACTGTCTCATCATATGCATGGGACTTTGATAACGATGGAACTGTAGACAGTACTAAGCAGAATCCAGTCTACACTTATGCTACGGCTGGTAACTACACTGTCAATCTCACTGTTTCCAATGCAGGCGGAAGCGATTCTGAAGTCAAGACTGATTACATTGTCGTAAATGAACCATTACCTGGAGCACCAGTTGCAAACTTTACAGCAAATGTTACAAGCGGTATCACCCCACTTACTGTGAACTTTACTGATGCTTCAACTGGTACTGTATCATTATATGCATGGGACTTTGATAATGATGGAACTGTAGACAGTACTGATCAGAACCCAATATACACCTACACCGCAGCTGGTAACTATACCGTCAATCTTACTGTAACCGGACCGGGTGGAAGCGATTCTGAGGTGAAAACTGGTTACATCGATGTCTCCAATCCATCTCCATCAAAGCCGGTAGCTAACTTTTCTGCTTCTCCAACTTCTGGAAAAGCTCCATTAAAGGTTGCCTTTACTGACATAAGCACAGGAACACCGACAAAGTGGATATGGGACTTTGGAGATGGGTCAAAGTCATACCTCCAGAATCCGACTCATAAGTATTCAAAGGCAGGGGTCTATACTGTTAGCTTAMYAGTAAAGAATGCTGCAGGACGTAATACGGTAACAAAARCAGATTATATAAAAGTGATAACAAAACCTGTTGCAAACTTCACCAGCAGTGTTACATCAGGAAAAGCTCCATTAAAGGTTGCCTTTACTGACACAAGCACAGGCTCTCCAACTTCATGGAAATGGAATTTCGGAGACGGAAGTACTTCAACCCARCAGAATCCAACGCATAGATATTCCWTWGCAGGAAACTATACGGTAGTACTTACGGTGAGCAATGCGGCGGGCAGTAATACAGTAACAAAAGATGGCTATATACAAGTGATAKATAAACCGGTAGCTAACTTTTCTGCTTCTCCRACTTCTGGGAAAGCACCATTAAAGGTTGCCTTTACTGATACGAGCACAGGAACACCGACAAAGTGGACATGGGACTTTGGAGATGGTTCCAAGTCATACCTCCAGAATCCGACTCACAAGTATTCAAAGGCAGGAGTATATACTGTTAACTTGACAGTAAAGAATGCTGCAGGAAGTAATACGGTAACAAAAACAGACTATATAAAAGTGATAACAAAGCCGGTTGCCGAATTCTCTGCTTCTCCGACCTCAGGAAAAGCTCCATTAAAGGTTGCCTTTACTGACACAAGCACAGGCTCTCCAACTTCATGGAAATGGAATTTCGGAGACGGAAGTACTTCAACCCAACAGAATCCAACGCATAGATATTCCTTAGCAGGAAACTATACGGTAGTACTTACGGTGAGCAATGCGGCGGGCAGTAATACAGTAACAAAAGATGGCTATATACAAGTGATATATAAACCGGTAGCTAACTTTTCTGCTTCTCCAACTTCTGGGAAAGCACCATTAAAGGTTGCCTTTACTGACACAAGCACAGGCTCCCCAACTTCATGGAAATGGGATTTTGGAGATGGAACAACTTCAACCCAGCAGAATCCAACCCATAAGTATTCCAAAGTAGGGAATTATACTGTTAAGCTTACAGCAATAAATGCTGCAGGCAGTAACATGGTAACAAAAACAGATTATATAAAAGTAGTAACAAAGCCGGTTGCCGAATTCTCTGCTTCTCCGAGCTCAGGAAAAGCTCCATTAAAGGTTGCCTTTACTGATAAAAGTACAGGCTTGCCAGATAAGTGGAAATGGAGTTTTGGAGACGGGACAACTTCAAGGGAACAGAATCCAGAACATGAGTATTTACAGGAAGGAAAATATAAGGTTGTCCTTACAGTAAGCAATGCGGCGGGCAGCAATACTGTAACAAAAACAAATTACATAACAGTGACAACAAATACCAGACCTGGAATATATTCTGAAAACGAATAAGCCTTTAAACTGAAAAAAGAGAAAAAATCGAGACTAAAGGGTGAGAGGTCATTAACAAATCTGGCAAACAAACCCTTTAGCCTCGTTGACCAGAGTTGAAAACCAACTCTGGTTTGCAATTTTTAATAATTGGTTCCCATGAATCAATCTTGGTTCCAGCAATAAATTGTAGAAAATCTGTTTTAGAACTTAGATCTGTTTTAGAACTTAACTCTGTTTTAGAACTTAAATCTGTTTTAGAACTTCTAATTTATCTTTAACATATTGGCATTCTATTTTGAGTATTTTATTCGAGAGCGTTTCTTAAATATTACGTGATTATTTATTTGATTGAAAATTGGTAAACATAATAAAAGTATCCAAAAGTAAAGAAGTAAGCAACAAGTGCTTAAAAATACAAGGAAAGAAAAGAAAAAAAGTCGAACAAATACCTTTATTCAAGGATTTTTCCTCTGCCCCTCCTTTTCCATACCTCATAAAATTCAGTACTCTATTTCTTCCCCATAAAGAGTCTTTCGTTCTTCTTCATCGTATTTGTCACAGCTTATGAGAGGCTTTTGCCTTGCTTTGACCTCTTTTTCCCTAGGACCCGGAGATTCAGTATCAGTTTTCTGTACCATAAGAGTTTCCTCTTATATTTCTTCAATCTCTCAGCGTCTTCAATCTCTCAGCGTCTTAATTGTTCCGGCAAAAAAGTAAAAAATAAGTGAGATTATTTACAGGTATCAAGGAGCGATCTCTTCTTGCCACCCCTGGCTTCGGTAGGATGTATCGGATCGACATCAGCTACTTCTTCCCCTTCTTTTTTCTCTAACTTCTCTCCCTTTGTACCTTCTCTTCTTTCTTCAGGCATTTGTTTAACCCCCATATCTATAAATTCGTTTCAGTTGTCTTTTCCTGAATCTGCCTGTCAGAACGAACTCACTCATCTTTTTATAGCCATTCAGCTTTTTATAGAGTGGACGAATTCCTCAAGCGAGTAAATCTCTCTTTCAGGCAAAGGTTTTAAATTTTCAAGCTCAAATACGGCCATAAAATTCGGTTATCTAACCGATATAGTTTGTACTGAGTTTGCTTTATCCCTCCTCTCCGCCAATCGACTACCTGATATAGTCTGTTCAGGGATTACCCCTTAATTTATTATACCCACTAGATTTATTAAATTATTGCAACAATGGTCAAAAAGTTGAAGAATACTCAGACTCTTTTAAAAAGAAGTATTGGCAGAAAGGTCGCTTATAATTCAGCAAAAAATAATCCAGACGGACAAAATAATCAAAATTATTTGGGAGAATATATATCCCATTAATCAGTATAAGGAGAACGTCCAGGCGGAAAAGCTCGGGAATATAATAAATCCGTGAGGAGATCCGCAATATCAAAATTTACCTATTCATTTGCTCTATAAAAATTGCTTTTACTCAGGAAAATGTGATCTCATGGCATATAAAGTATTGAAAAAGGAAGAAATCGCTCCGTCGGTGCACAGGATGGTAATAGATGCTCCTGACGTAGCAAAGGCTGCAAAAGCCGGACAGTTCATAATCCTCAGAATTGATGAAAAGGGAGAAAGGGTACCCCTTACTATTGCCGACTTTGACAGCGAGAAAGGCACAGTATCCATAATATTTCAGGAGATGGGCAAAACTACAAAACAGCTTGCAAAGCTTTCTGCAGGCGAGTTTCTTGAGGACGTCGTCGGACCTCTTGGCACTCCTTCCGATGTAAGGAAACTTGGCACTGTTATCCTTGTAGGTGGAGGGGTAGGAGTTGCCCCGGCTTATCCCCAGGCAAAGGCTTATAGAAAAGCTGGAAACAAGGTAATTTCCATTATAGGAGCCCGAAACAAGGACCTCCTCATCCTTGAAGAGGAAATGAAGGATGCCAGTTCCGAACTGTATATCGCAACCGATGACGGATCAAAAGGACACCACGGATTTGTTACTGATATAATGAAACAGATTCTGGATAGCGGGGAAGAGGTTGCAAGAGTTGTAATTATTGGGCCCCCGATAATGATGAAAGTAGGAGCAGGGGTAGCTTCTCCCTATGATGTTGAAATCCTGGTAAGCCTTAACTCCATTATGGTAGACGGGACAGGTATGTGCGGCGGCTGCAGGGTTACAGTTGACGGAAAAACCAGATTTACCTGCGTTGATGGGCCTGAATTTGATGCACGGAAAGTTGATTTTATTCAACTCATGAACAGGCTTGCAATGTACCGCGGCGAAGAGACAAAAGCTGTGGAAAAATACGAAGAAGAATGCAGGTGTGGACTGCACTGAAAAGGAGGGGATAAAAAATGCAAGAACTAAACGGAGAAAAAACTGCAAAAGTAAAGAAAGAAAGGACCCCTATGCCAGAACAGCCTGCGGAAGAGCGCAGGAAGAACTTTAATGAGGTAGCTCTTGGCTACACAAAAGAAGACGCTCTTGCCGAAGCCTCCCGCTGTCTCTCCTGCAAGGAACCGAAATGCGTTGAAGGCTGTCCTGTGAATGTGGATATTCCAGGCTTTATCAAGCTCGTCTGCGAGGAAGACTTTGCAGGGGCAATAGAGAAGATTAAAGGCACAAATGCCCTTCCTGCCATCTGCGGCCGTGTTTGCCCCCAGGAAACTCAGTGCGAAGCTCTCTGCGTACTCGGAAAGAAGGGGCAGCCAGTTGCTATCGGAAGGCTCGAACGCTTCTGCGCTGATTATGAGCGCCAGCAGGGGGTAAAGGTCCCTGAAATTCCAGAGCCTACAGGAAAGAAAGTAGCTGTTGTAGGTTCAGGGCCTTCGGGTCTCACTGCCGCAGCAGACCTTGCAAAGCTGGGCCACAAAGTCACAGTCTTTGAATCCCTTCACAAAGCCGGCGGAGTTCTGAGTTACGGCATTCCAGAGTTCAGGCTGCCAAAGGAAATTGTTCGGCAGGAAGTCGAGTACATTGAGCAGCTTGGGGTAGAGTTCAAGCCCAACTATATCATCGGCAGGATCAAGACCTTAGACGAGCTCTGTGACGAATTCGATGCGGTTTTCCTGGGCACTGGTGCAGGTCTACCGAGCTTTATGGGAATTCCAGGCGAAAACTTCAACGGCGTTTATTCTGCAAACGAGTTCCTGACCCGTGTAAACCTCATGAAAGCTTATGACCCTGAATATGATACCAGAGTCAGGCTTGGAAAGCACGTAGTGGTTGTCGGAGGCGGAAATGTGGCAATGGATGCCGCTCGTTCAGCCCTCCGCCTGGGCGCTGAAGAAGTTAGCATAGTCTATCGCCGTGGGGAAGAAGAGATGCCAGCCCGCAGGGAAGAAATCGAGCACGCTAAAGAAGAAGGCATAACCTTCAGGCTCCTTACAAACCCTGTCCGCATCCTCGGCGACGAGAAGTTCAATGCTACTGCAGTCGAATGCATTAAAATGGAACTGGGCGAACCTGACAAGTCCGGCAGAAGAAGCCCTGTCCCTGTAGAAGGTTCGGAATTCACTATTCCTGCCGAAGTTGTTGTTATCGCCATAGGCACATCTCCGAACCCCATGATTTTCAAAGGGTCGGAAGGCCTGGATCAGAGCAAAAGGGGCACTGTCGTTGCAGACGAAGAAACCGGTGCAACCTCAAAGTGCGGAGTCTTTGCAGGCGGAGATGTTGTCACAGGCGCAGCAACCGTTATCAGCGCAATGGGCGCTGGCAAGAAAGCTGCAAAGGCAATTGATGAGTATCTGAAAGAACAGTGAAACCAGAATTTCCTGGTTTCTTTTTTAGTTTAAAGAGAGCGTTGCAAAAGTCAAAACCGTTCTACAATGGGATATATTGGAACGTTGATTTTAAATATAGCCTGATTTTGACAGTTAAATAAAAATATTGCTCTTTGTTTTGTGTTGTTGGATACAATGTAAATCACAAAAAAGGAGCCTTCCTGCAATTCCTAACAAGAATATATGTGTTCTTATCTGACCTATTCTTGTTGTCCACTACTTTTATGAAAAGCTTAATTTCTGTTATATTTTTGGCAAATATAAAAGCAAGGGTCTTGATTTCAATAGTTTACTGATCGGCTTTTTAAGCTACAAGCTTACCGAGAATTTTAGCATCAAAGAAGCTGGCAAATGGTTGAATCAGAAAGAAATTCTGGATATCGATGTTGTATCCTGAAAGAATCATTAAAGTTTAAAATTCCTGTTCAACAACTCAGGGAGATGACCCTATTTTTAGCGGATCAGCAATCACAGCACCGATTAACAGCCCCGTTGAGATCGCTACAAAGGTCAGAGCTACCTGGATCAGACTGGCAATGGAAGAAGAATAGTTCTGTCCCACTAATGCGGCTAAGCTGATAAGCCCAAGTGCTCCTGGAACCAGGACCCAGAATGCAGGTATTATAGACACATAATACGGTGTTCTAAGTTTGGATCGCTCCAGAAAAGTTCCTAGCATTGTCATAATGATGGAACCTGTGAAAGCTCCAAAAAGTCCACCCAAAAGATAATTTCCTGCTTGCTGCCCAAGAAAAGTGGCTAACAATACAATTAAAACCCCTAACATGTCCTTGTTTCTTATGCACATCAGAAGGTACATCCCAAGGGTGAAAATAAGAACTCCAATATAGGGAGCCCACCAATACAAAGGAGTTGAAGTGTTGGCTATTATGTAATCTTCGGGCAAACCTACAACCTGGAGGCCTACTATCACTCCAAATAAGAGAAGTAGCAGTATTACAACTCCCTGAACCAGACGAGATGCACCAGATACCAGATTGTTTGCTGCCAGTTCGAACATTCCCGTAGACAGAACTGCTCCGGGAATGAAGTAAGCAAGTGCAGGGACCATTATGGTTAGAGACCCGTTTATAATTCCCTGTTTAATGCCGAGAAAAAAGATCGTGGAAACAAAAAAGGCCGTTAGAACAGGCAGAATCAGAGTAAGTCTTTTTTTATCCCCGGAATAAGCCAGTATAAGCCCTGCTACGGCTCCTAATGCTCCACAAAAAAATAACCCATTAAAGGTTGGTAGAAAGAGCATTCCCAGGCCTGTGGAAAACAGTGCGTAACCTAAAATATTTTTAATATAATTATGTTGGCGTTTAACATTTATTATTTCGTTAATACGCCTTATCCCCTGTTCAGGCGTTATTTCAGCATTTTCTGCCTGGTTGATCAACTCATATAATCTTGAAACCTGGTCTAAAGGGAGTACTCCGGGTTTCTGCAGGGCGACTTCCAGAGCCTTTGAATCGCCATCTGCAATTTTTATGATTAAAAAAGTAGGTAAACTAATAACTTCCTCAGCTTTGAAACCATAAGCCTGGCATATTTTTTTCAAAATTGACTCTATGGACATTACTGCAATTCCTGCAGTAGTCAGAGCTCTGGAGAGTTCGGTGAGGAATTTCAAAAGTTGATTAGGTGACTTTTCCTCATCTGAAATATTTAAAGAGCTTATATGAGATAAATCAGTACGTGGAACCATTTTATCAATTCATGAATTTATTCACTTTGAATTTTCGGTGCGTAGCGCATTCTTCGCTTCTTCGCTGAGCCATGAGAAAGATCCGAATGGCCTCTTCTATACAGATGGTTTTGCTTGTATGCCAGTTGCCCCAGTATCACTTGAAGTGCAAATTAAACATTGGGCGTTGTGACTGAATTAGTATTTTAGACATTTAATGTTTTAATGCTACCGATTTTTAATCTAACGTGAATATATTAGATTTTTATGCAGAAGGTAAAAGCAAATGTAGAAGTATTCAGAGACCAAAAAACGACGTCATTCAATTTTAACCAAACGCCCTGGAGTAAAATTACTTGAATCTCTCCCAAAAACACTATCTGTCAAAATATTGATTTACAACAAATATTGCAGAATGTGGGATTCACTTCCATCTCATATATTATATATTTCTAATTTGGAACTTGATTTTTCATATCCACACCTGCTCATTTTTTTAAGAATATCTTTTAACCAGTAGTCTATATTTCGGGATTCAATCCTGAAATAACTATAAAACTCCGACTGAATTGGAATGAAAATAACAGGTTTTAACAGGGTTTTTTGTGATTTGGGACGAAAAGTGTTCAGATTATTCAGAGAATCTGTAAGGCAACTATCTTGGCTCTTCGTTATTTTGTGTGGATCTTCTCATAATGTACTCATAAAAACCAATGCGGTCTTGAATTGAAAATCATCTTATCCACCGGAAATTACAAAGAGCCACTATCTTTTTCAGTTGTGGACTTTTGCTTAGTTTTGGAGGGTTCAGATTAAATTATTGTGAAATGTATATAAGAAAAGTTATATCCAAGTCTCGCGTTTACGAATCCTATGAAAAAAATGTTTTCCAATAAAGTCCTCATTATTGGCTATGGATCAGTTTCACAATGCACTCTACCCCTTTTAATGGATAAACTCGATGTCCCGCTAGAAAACATTACCTTGATTGATTTTGAAGACAAATCAAAAGCCCTAAAAAAATATACAAATCAGGGATTAAGATTTGTCTGTGAAAAAATTACCCCGAAAAATTTGAATCAGGTTTTGTCACAATATATGGAGAATGAAGGCCTGATCATTGATCTTTCATGGAATATCGATGCCAATGACATCATTAAGTGGTGCCATGATCACAATGTATTGTACGTTAACACGTCTGTTGAAGTATGGGATCCTGCTGAGAAATTTTTGACTCAAAGTCTATTGGAAAAATCTCTTTATTTAAGGCAAATGAGATTGCTTGAACTTTCCCGTGATTGGAAAGATTCGCCTACTGCTGTTGTTGACCATGGCGCAAATCCTGGCCTGATAACTCACTTCGTAAAGCAAGGCTTGCTGGATATTGCCGCCCGTACCTGTGCTGATAAGAAAGTCTCTCCCGAGGATGAACAGGAAATTTCCCTCCTTGCAAAGAACAGGGACTTTGCCCGCCTGGCTCAGAAACTGGGAATTAAAGTGATCCATTGTAGCGAGCGTGATACTCAAGTCGCAAACCGGGCAAAGGAAGTTAATGAATTTGTAGGAACGTGGAGCATTGAAGGATTGAGGGAAGAAGGAACTGCTCCGGTTGAAATAGCCTGGGGAACTCATGAGAGCAAATTGCCACCCATGGCGCATATACCTCCTTACGGACCGAAAAATGTTATTCTCTTGCCTCAGATGGGCATTAATACCTGGGTCAGGTCATGGATACCGGACGAAGAAATTGTAGGTATGGCGATCCGTCATGGCGAATCATATGGCCTTTCAAAACTGTTAACTGTTTGGGAAGATGAAAAAGTGATCTATCGGCCTACCGTACATTATGCTTATATGCCCTGTCATGATACTCTTTCTTCTCTCTGCGAATTGAGAGGCCGGAATTATGAGCTTCAACCGAAACTTCGGATTATGACAAATGAAATCACATCTGGAGAGGATATCATGGGTGCACTCCTGATGGGCCATTCTTATAATTCCTGGTGGACTGGAAGCGCATTGAGCATTGAAGAGACCAGATCTCTTGCTCCCGGTCAGAATGCTACTACTCTTCAGGTAGCAGCAGGTATTGTTGCAGCTATACTCTGGATGCTTGAAAATCCGCGAGAAGGCATTAAAACACCTGAGGACTTGCCTCATGACTTTGTCCTGGATATTGCCAGACCGTACCTTGGAAATTTTATTTCCACACCATCGGATTGGACACCGCTTAAAAATCGCAAAATATTTTTCAAAGAAAGTCCAGCAGTAAAACCCAACCCCGATACATGGCAATTTGAAAATTTTCAATTTGTAAATTAATCATTCTTACTTCTTTATCGAAAATTATTGGTACCTTTCGAAACTTGCTTTGGAAAAGTACAATTAATTTTTTAATTTTCTTTCTTTTTTATGGTTTGCATATTAATTAGATATTAAGTTATTTGTTTCCAGATATCTGTTTTACTTATTCTAAACTATATGGTATGTCGATAAAAAATGTATATTTTTTCATGGGTCTAGGTTAAGGAGTTTTCTTACCTGAAAACTATCGATTTTGCATTCGAAGCCATCCTTAAACTTTGGCCTTTTTGTATGAAATCGATACCATGTTCCAGCTCACAACTCATTGGAATATATTACAAACGTCGAGATTTCAAGTTTGAACAGCGTTGAATTTCTTATCAAATTCGAAGAAATTATGTTTGTATTAGAAACTGAATCAAGGGAAGCATAAAATATTATCTGAGCATATTGAGGTTATTTAATATTAATTTATATACATATTAACTCAGAGTCTATCCGGAAAGTCATTAACGCGTGTTGAAAAGTCACAATAAGTCTATAATATCAGAGTATCCGTTCCGGTTTTGCATATTACATATTGTAAAAGTTATAGCAGGTAACCACTTTTCGGATGGCTCTAAGTTCACATAATCCAAATCAAATTAACTGTAAGATAGCATGTTTATTTAAGTCTAGATCTGAGTGGTTGAAATGGACAATATAGAAAAAAAAGATCTTCAAGGAGCTAATTTTATAAAGACTAAGCTTGAAGGAGCCGACTTTATAGAAGCTAATCTTGAAAAGGCAAATTTTATAGGTTCTAATCTACAAGGAGCTAACTTTAAAGGAGCTAATCTTAAAGAGGCTAATCTTCAGGCAACGGAACTTCAAGGAGTTAATTTTCAAGAGGCTAATCTTCATAGAGCTAAACTTCAAGTGGCTACACTTTATGGAGCTGACCTGCAAAGGGCTAACCTTCAAGAAGCCAATCTTCAAGGAGCTAACCTCCAAAGAGCTGACCTCCAGGATGTTAACCTTCAAGAAGCAAACCTTCAGAGAACAGATCTTGTAGAAGCAAATCTTGAAAGGGCTAAAGTTCAGGGGGCTATATTTTGTGAAGCTGATCTTCAAGAAGCTAATCTTCAGGGAGCTGACCTGCAAGGAACTGACCTTCAGGGGGCTGACCTTGAAAAAGCTAATCTTCAAGGAGCCAACCTTAAAGAAACTAATCTTATAAGAGCTGATCTTGAAAAAGCTAACCTCCAGGAAGCTGACCTGCAAAAAGCGGACCTTGAAGAGGCTAACCTTCAAAGAACTAACCTTCAAGGGGCTAATCTTCAAGAAGCTAATCTCCAAAGAACTGACCTCAGAAAAGCTAATCTTCAAAGGGCTCATCTTGGAAAGGCTAACTTTGAAAAAGCTAAACTTAAAGGGGCTAACCTTAAAAAGGCTGAATGTGAAGAAACAAATCTGGAAGACGCAAAACTTAAAGAAGCTATCCTTCAAGGAGCTAACTTTGTAAAAGCTAAACTTATAAGTGCTAAACTACAAAAAGCTAACCTTAAAGGGACTAACTTCCAGGGAGCTAATCTTATAAATGCTAAACTTGGGGGCGCTAACCTTCAAAGAGCTAACCTGAAGGGGGCTAATTTTACTGGAGCTGACCTCCAAAGAGTTAATTTCAGAAAAGCTAATCTTCAGGGGGCTAAATTTAAGGAGGCAAATCTAGAAGGGGCTCAGCATTTATTAGTTGACCAGCTTTCTAATGTAAAAACACTTTATAATGCAAAATTAGATGAAAAACTTTTCATACAATTAAAAGAGAAATATCCTGCCCTGTTTGAAAAATCTGATTAAGAGCTTGTCCAGAAAGTGTTATGGCGTACTGCAATTCTTACAATATGAATATTAAGAACTGGGAAGATACTTGATGCCATATATCTTTTGTACTTATCAAATATCATCTTGATTTTTTATACCGTTTCTTATTTTTTTATGCAGTTTCTTATTTTTCGCATAGTTTGTTATACCTGACTTCCACTTTTTTACCTAACCTTCACGTTTTTACCCAACTTCTGCTTTTTTACCTAACTTCTGCTTTTTTACCTAACCTTCATGTTTTTACCTAACTCCGCATTTTTAGGCGCATATATGCTTTTCTATATCTCCGAGAGATCAGATGATTGCGATTTAGAAATATTTACATTGCATGTGATGTGCTTAAGTTTAAGTACGTGTATCGATGTCAAGCGACATTTATGTGCTTAAAAATGTGGAACTAAGGTGACAAGGACTCTAAATGGCAATCTTTACCAAAAATTTTACTTTTCAAAAGTTTCTCAAAATATAAACTATCACTGGATAGCTACATTGATCAGGATTCAGAGCAATTCAAGTTTAAAGGAGGGGGGTTTATAGCACATTTTGAATACATTAGAACAGTGAAGCCAGGTGATACTTTTAGAGACTGGCTTATAGAGATCCTTAGGGATAGAATTCATAATAAGGGTTGTGAAGTTCGAATATTTAAACTCAGTCATGCATCGCATAGGATCTGTAAATATGAATTCAAAGGGGAAAAACTCACTGTTATAGCCAAATTTTTTGCAATACCTACGGGCGTGATCAAAAAATACGATAGTTGCAGTTTAATGAAGAAAGAGTATAAGGATCTTAAAAAAGCCCGAAAAATAATTGGTGTCCCGGAACCTATTGCAATAAATAAAGATTTTAATTGCGTTCTGGTCAGTAAATATGTATCTGGAAAAACTTTATTCTGGTACTTCAAGCACAGGAGAGAGCTTAAGGAAAAGTTAGAACTTATAGCAGATATGCTTCTAAAGCTTCACGAAAATACGCAGACATATTATGATAAAGAAAATGAATTTTCAAAATTTCATTATGTTTTGAATCACCTCAAAATCAACCGGCGTATGAAAAAAGAATATAGACTCTTGCTTGGAAAATGGTGGCACAGTTCTTTCCTGGACATAAAAAACGGTTGTATGATTCATAATGATTCCACTCCTGTAAACTTTATATTCCGGGAGGGAAAGTCATTTTTACTGGACTTCGAGCTTTCATCCCGACACGGACATTTCGCATGTGATCTAGGGATACTTTGTGCTGAACTTAAGTATTATTTTGTGCAGAAGGGATCGAGCCAGGGGGCAGAGCCTTACATTCACCATTTTCTGAGACGTTACAGCAAAAATGAAAAGGAATTCTACAAAATAACTAAAATTATTCCATTTTATATGGCTTATGGCTTGTTGAGAATTGCAATGTTTAAGTCTAATACGAGCTACAGAGATTATCCTCTGAGGGAAGCAAAGAAATGTCTGGAAGCAATAGAGAAAATTTGAGGGTATATCTCCAGGTTCTTTACCCTTAGTCCACTGTCTCTTGATGTCTGTCTTTGTTTGTATCAGAGACACATCTAAACGAGTTGCTAGAAATCCCATCGTTTTAACAAGAATGTAACCAGGCATTCAAACCAAAGAATACGGGCAGTCAATAAACTTATTTTGTGACATGCACTGATCAGTAAAAAAGAGATTAAATGCAAAAATGCATCTGCAAGTGAATGTATAATTACTTATTCAAACTATGCAATTACTTATTCAAATTATATGATTACTTATTCAAACTACACAATTACTTATTCAAACTATTCAATTATTCAAAGTATACAATTACTTATTCAAAGTATGCAATTACTTATTCAAACTGAATAATTACTTATTCAAAGTATACAATTACTTATTCAAACTCGATATTACGGGATTTACTGACATTTAACTTTTTGAAATATTAATCATGGATGTGGATGGGGTTATGCATATCTCCAGGCATCCCGGATGTGCATTGCGTTCATCCCGAGACTTTGAGGTGGATAAATATCGTTTTCTGGAGTGTCGCCGATAGAGAGCACTTCCCATGGCTCAAGCCCGAGGCCGTCGAGAGCCATCTTAAAGAGCCGGGTATCAGGTTTCTTTATACGGTGGTCCGAAGACATAATTGTAAAATTAAAGCGATCATACAGACCCAGAAAACGCAGTTCCTGTTCTGTAAAAACTCTCTGGGCATTGGAAACAATGCATTTCGGGACATTTCTGTATTTTTCAAGCAGCCGCAGGCTCTGAGGGTAGGCTTCAAGTTTTTTTATAGACGCAGTTCTGAAGACCTTTGCTGTCTCAATTCCAAGCCAATAGGGATCGATTTCTTTAAAGGCGTTTTCGGCACAAATTTCCGCAAAAATCTCTTCTATACGAATGTCCGGGTGCTGCTGGCCTGAATTGCCTAGTCTGCCTATGATTTTCCATCGGTATTCTTCCCTGAGCCTTTCGGGCTCTATCCTCACTCCCTGGTAAAGCAGCCATCTGCTAACTCTTTCGTTTGTCTCTCGACTTCTTTCGTCAGTTTTGATGTCAATAAGAGTTTTGTAACAATCAAAGATTAAGCCTTTGATTTTTCCGTTTTGAAGCATGGTTTTCCTCCTTTTATTTTAGACTTTATTATAAATTTCTGTTTTCTATAGGATGTTTGATTAATCTTGATACTATCTTTTAAGTATATAGGTATTTTGGAAATACTATTATTATACGTAAATATCAATATATAGTTTTCTATTTCTCTATAGTCTATTTTTATACTTCGAAACCTAAAGCAGAAATGGTAGGGATTTAAGTTGGCTTGTTGGTTTGAAGTTCCCAAACCCCTATTAACACCTGAGAGACAAGCTATGGTATATCATATTTCATGACTGAGCTTTTCTATTCCTCCGGTTTCAATATCATGTTCTGGGTTTTATGTGGATTTTTGAATCTCATATTAAAAAAGTTACAATAATTAAAAAAATTTAAAAAAATAAAAAATAAAAAATTAAAAATATTTAAAAAATGGAATGTAGCAGATTTTTAAAAGTGATATTAAATTGGTTCTGTCTACAAATTGAGATTAAGTTTAACAAGAGAAGTAAATTCACCTTTTTTTCCTGGATTTGAGGGCCATCTTTCTACTTGAGTTTTCAGTAACTGGCCCATGATCATTGAACTTTTAAATTCCCATTGGTTCATATGACTCTTAGATATAACCTGACGCTATCACATTTTCTTTCACATCTATCGCGAAGCATAATTTTCCAATATAAACCTGTGTTTAAGTTCGTTTTTTACATGCACTACAAAACATAGAAGAACTGGCTCCCCCCGCACAGGTCCCTTATTCGTAAATCATTATTGAATCAAGCCTTGCAGTACCTATCTTTGTCCAGTATCTACATACAGGACAGTATTGAGTTTCGCTGTCTTGACTCATTTTCAGTATTGAATGGCATTCGGGACAAAATTTTAGACTTTTCATAAATAAACCTCCTTGGTAAATGGACATTTATCTGAATGAACCTTAAACAAAGGATTTTAGAGTTCTGTAGAAACCTTAATAATTCAGGCAAGACTGCAAAGTCAAAGTATTCTTATATGTGCTGCTGGGTTGGATTTCCTTCAGTTACTGTTCTTATTAAATTTATGAGCTACAGGGGAAGAGATGCCTGCAGCCCATAGAGATCTGGTTGAAGGTACTGGAAACCTTTCAGGTTATACATAGAATGGATTTATTATATATTTTTTGGATATATTCAATATAGTAGTAAACTATACTAATTAGTTTAAAAGTAAGTGTTCCTTATCATAAAGAATTTTCCTTAAAGTTAAGCTCAAGCACATTCGGCGTTATGAACGGCGTCTTTCTTTAGACTTTACTTTAAAAAGTTGAATGTTTAATGCTATTGATTTCTCCGTTCAACCGTTTAAGTCTATCAAATACAAGCTACAGAAATTACCTTTTAAGAAAAAAGGAGATATTTTGGAGCAATAAATTGGAAAAAAGAACAGAATAATGAATTTTAAATGCTATATCCTTTCGCATATCCTCTGAATAACCACATTTTACCCTCTATTAATTGCTTTCAAGCACTCACGTGCTTCTTTGATTAGATAGTTCCTGTGGCTGCCTCGATGAATGCGTGCTGAACGAAGTAAACCTATGCTCATGAAAAAAGGCAAAACTCTGGTTATGTAGATAAAGTCCTTTTCATCATTGCTATATTCCCTGAGGAAGTTTCCTATGTATGGTTCGGCTTTCCAGCTTCCTCCTTTATACCATTCGAACTCGTTCTTAAGTTCTGCAGTGAGAATTCCCAGGTCTCTTACAGGATGGGCATGTGACCAGGAGCTTTCAAAATCAATTGCATAAGGTTTACCTTTACAAAATATATAATTGGAGGGAGTGACATCCCTGTGAACCATACAGCCGCATTCCCTGTCGAGCCACGAACTGTACCACCATTCTCCAAGCAGTTTATTAAAAGTCTTTCTAGTATCAGGGTTCAGTTTCAGATGGCCCAGGACCTCATGATAATTTTTGAATTCGTTTTCTTTATTGTAAGAGGACTTTGTATTATCATGAAGCTGGCGAAGCATATGTGCAACCGCAGTAAGCCGTTCATTGAGTTTTTCTTCATGTTTTATGTACCAGCCCAAAGATTTACCTGGTATATACTCGGTCACAAGCGCACAGTTATATTTTTTATTGACTGCAAGCGGTTTTGCAACATTTATTATTGAAGCGGCTCTCTCAAGGTTCCTATATTCCTTCATCATGCCTTTATAAGCGTTATAATTTTTCAGTTGTCCTGTAGGTTCAGAAAAAAACTTTGCCACTACACTATAATGTTGGCCCTTGAAATGATACCTGCAGACAGTATGAGAAGAATTTGATTTAAAAACATCAACCAAACAATGCTTATTCTTAAGCCGATCTGTTACAACTTTCTCAACAAGCCAGTCTCTGAAAGGATTTCCAGGGCTTAAAGTATTTACATATTGATATGCCACCTTATACCCACCACTTTAAAAAGATATTTATCAATATAACTTTAGTCAACAGCTACATATTTCGTTTTAAAAATTATACTATTGATGAAAGAACAGATAGTGACTTTGATTCTATATACTTGTATTGGATACTATTAAATTGAATTTATTTATTACTACTGGTGACTATCTATAAGAATCTAATATCCTCTCGAATGTAGGCTAACTGATTGGAGACTAAAACACTTGTAGCAGCTTCAAATACTACATGTAGTGACTTCGAATCTGAATATTGGGGTATTACGAATTTGATAATAATGAGATTAAAGTAACTTAACATCTAAAAAATTGATATAGTTTCCAGAATTTTGTGATTTTTGGAATTACGTTCATCATTGGATTTGGGGATCAAATCAATTTCAGTTCCATATCAATAATACATTCCTGAATATGTAAAAATAAGTGAATAATTAGTTACAAGGAGAATAGGTCTGAAGACTCATAAATTATGCAGCTATAGTAATAGCATCCATTATTCATGGTATCCAGGCAAAAAAGGAGGATGTAATTATTGTATATTTAAAACATCTTTACTTTTTTAAAGCTCTTCAGGAGAAGGAACAGGATACTTCTCAAGCACTGTACCTCATATTTTTCTAACTTTATTTTGCTTAATTATATACTTTATTTTGCTTAATTATATACTTTATTTTGTTTAATTATATTATACTATCAACAACTTTCTCTTTTTCCCCTCTAGAAAAAACTCTGTAAACTTGCAGATACCAACGCTTGCAATCGGATTCTGGTGCATCAATTTCAATCAAATTGTAGCACTGAGACATTTTTCCACGAACTTTGGAAGAACAGACAGTTCCCGCACTGATTACAAGCATGTCATTCAATCTCCAGACCCAGGGGATGTGCCAGTGCCCGCAGAGCACAAGGTTGACACCTGAGCGGTCGAGGAGTTCCAGAACGTCTCCTGCATCTACAAGTACATTATTTCCCCGACCAGTTCTGGGGATCGGAATAAGGTGGTGGTGAAGGGCAAAAACTTTGAAACCGTTTACTGAAAAAGTATTCTCTATCCAGTTGTAATTTTCTCTTCCAATATGTCCTTCGTCAAGTTCCGGCTGGGAAGAATCAAGCCCTACTACAGTGACCTCTCCAAAGTGCCCGGAAGTCGATCTGGTTTTGAAAAGATCCTCAAAAAAGAGGTAACCGGCATTTCTGGAGTCATGGTTTCCTGGAACTATCACCTTGTTTTCGCATTCAATCCTGTCGATGAATTTCTTTGCCCCATTATACTCGGCTGCAAGCCCGTTTTCCGTCAGGTCTCCGGTGATTACTACAATATCTGGAGAACTCCTGTTTATGTTTTCAAGCATGGAATTTGCAATATCAGGCATATAATATGCCTCTGAGAAATGAATGTCTGAAATATGTACTATTCTTTTAATTTCTATTCCTCTGTCTTACTCATTCGCGTTTCAACGTTGAGAATAATAATTAATGAAATTATATATAGTTATTCGATTTAGACAATATACAAAAAAGAAAAAAGGTAATTAATAAAATAAGTATATTTTCTATATATAATTAAATTTTTTAGTCGAGTGAATTTTTCTTTGATATTCTATTTTTTTGGCTGACCTTTGTTCCGAAATAACCTGCGAGAAAACAGAAGTTAATATTCTGGGAATTGAGACTCAAAGCGCAAGTGAAGGTCTGGAAGACATTAACTTATTGAATCATGGCCATAAAAAAGAAAATGAAGAGATTTGAGCACTGGCTCACTGTAAAATAAGTAACATGGGATAATTAATTCAATTCTTGTGAAGGCATATTTTTCTTGTCTGTTCGTATATTTTCTGGTCTGTTCAGTTCTGTTCATAGGTTCGGGTCTGTTCATAGGTTTTGTTCCCACGTTACTAATCAATGATACACATCTTTTGTATATATAGTTTTGTTCTTTCTATATTAAGATCTCACTAAATATTAGTTTCAATATCAAAAAACAATATTTTTTATTTTTCTATTTTCCTTCTGGAGTTCCTGGGAAACGTTATCATCCAATGATATTTTTTTTGCAAAAATCACATAAAAATCCTGTGTTTCTCATCAGCTTGTTTTTTGTTCTCTTCATTAGTATGCAAAATAAATAGTCTGCTCCATATCATTTTCTTTCTCCAGATCAGGACTTCCTGTTTATATGTACATGAGGACTGAAAAACTTCTGGTTTCCGGAATATAAAAAATTTTGAATCAAATGTCATGAGCGTTTTATCCCAAAATTATTCCGTTTAAATCTTGTATTTCAGTTATATGTCGTGCACAAATGATTCACCATTTTACTTCAACTTCAAATTTGGTTCATTTTACATGGTTATTCTATAGTATCAAAAGGGAATTGGAATTAACTCAAATTTAATTTTTTGAGTCGCCTGCTGTTGTATCGTATATCAACTTTCAAATAGTTTTGAATCTACGAAAGCATTTCAGGATACAACGGTTAGGATTCCAAAGGTTTAGGATTCCTGAAAATTGATTTTTCAAAGGGCAATATCTCTTATTGTGTAAGGTCTTACTCGCTGGATCGTAAACCAAAATTATTTAATATTTATAAAGTAATTTACATTATAACCTTCGTATATTTAGAAAACAGAAGGATTAAAAACATTCAATTAAAGCGGTTACTCGCCTCACTAAACGGATTTTACAATATTATACAGAAATAAAATCTAATTTTATATAAAAATAAAATGCACTTTTAAGGGAAAGCTAAATTCGGTGATATTTTAAGAAATAATACGTTACACAATGCGTCATTTCAAAGTATTTTTAAAGCCATGCGTTTTCCCTAAAATTTAAAGAAGGTAAAAAATTGTATTATTGGAGGAGTAAGATTGAATAAACAATGTTTATCAAGTTTTGCTGCAATTCTTATTGCGCTTCTCATAATTGCTCCTGGCATTGCAGGAGCGGCCCCTAAGATTGGTTGTACTGCACCGGGTTATGAGAATGTCACGGTCTGTCAAGCTAAAGATATACTCGAAAATAAACATGTATTCCTTCTGGATGTTCGTACTCCAGCAGAATTTAACTATTCTCACATTGAAGGAGCGACATTAATACCATTAAAAAATGTGCCGAAGCATGATTCTGTAAGTTTGCCAGACGACCAGTTACTGCCTAATCGGCTGAAAGAACTGCCAGAAAACAAAAACACAAAGATAGTTGTCTATTGCCTTAGCGGGGGACGAAGTGCCGCCGCAAGCCAAATGATAGCAGATGCCGGTTACAAAAACGTATATAACGTTCAAGGCGGTCTCAAAGCATGGGTAAATGCGGGATATCCAGTTGTAATTGATCCTGTAAAATGGTTCGCTAGTTATCCTCCTAATTAAGTTTAAGGAAATAATATAGGCATATTATTGGCTTTTGTAGAAATCCTGTAGGTTATGAATTTCCAAATACTTATAAACAGAAGTACGAAAGTTAGATTTCAGTGATTGAATAAAGGATTTCTACAGAACTTGATTTTTATACTTATGACTTAGCTGTTGAAGTAATAACTCAATAATATTAAACTTCCATCTGTCCAGATGTCAGTATAAAAAAGAATTAAACGCACGTAAATCTTTGAAAGAATCTGTTTTTGAGCATCCAGGTTGTTCATATCTTTAATTCATACCTTGATTTTTACTTTCAATAGAGTTTTATTTAGTATGTATAGCAATATCTTTAAATGAAAGTAAGTAATTGCTTACTTACATGGAAGATACAGAACAAAGAATCTTAGACGCAGCTTTGAGAGTGTTCGCCAGTGAAGGATACACGGGTGCGACTACACGAAAAATCGCTGAAGAGGCAAACGTTGCCGAGGTAACTTTGTTCCGAAAATTCAAGTCAAAAGAAAACCTGCTGAAAGAGGTGTTAATCAGTAACCGAACTGTTTTTTCATCGCTGGAGGAGTTATTCCATATATTCCAGAACGAAAAAGATGCAGACCTTGAGACAGAGCTTCGGATTTTAGGGAAAAATATTGCAAAAGCTATGAAAGATAAAAAGAAGGATAGCAAACGCCGGATGTTTATGTTTATGCTATTTGAAGAAGGAAGACGGAGGCCTGAAGTCTCTGAAGCTCTATTATCGTTTCTTCAACTGAATATCAAGCCTTTGAGCGAATACTTTGATTTGCAAATAAAAAACGGAAAAATGCGGACTATAAATTCCAGGTCCGCAGCAATAACTTTTGTCAGTTATTTTGTTTATACATCTTTACTAAGAGAAGTATTTGGTGACAGTTTGTTGGGTGATTATAATGAGGAAATTGAACGGTTTATTGACATATTCACTAAAGGTATCCTGAAGGATGAAGAAAACTGAAAAACAGGTGAGTAAATGGAACCGATTATTGAGGTCAAAAATCTTGTCAAAGTCTTTCATTCACGAGGGAGGAAAATAACCGCAGTGAACGATGTCAGCTTCGATGTATTCAAAGGAGAAATTTTCGGTATGATAGGACCAAATGGAGCTGGCAAATCAACTACGTTTTCCATGCTTACCACGTTAATAAAGCCCACAAGTGGCAGTATAAGAGTTGCTGGCTTTGATGTTGAAAAACAGGACTACAAAATAAGACCGCTTATAGGCATAGTTCCACAGAAGCTCAGCCTTTACCCACTCCTTACAGCCAGAGAAAACCTGGAACTCATGGGGAACCTTTACAATGTTCCTAAACAGGTCATGGAAGAAAAAATCGATTACTATCTGAAGCTTGTAGGGCTCGAAGCTAGTGCTGACCGCTTTACTGGAGGCTTTTCTGGTGGTATGAAACAGCGCTTATCAGTAATCGCCGCAGTGTTGCACGACCCTCAGATTCTATTCTGGGATGAACCTTCAACCGGTCTTGACCCCCAGACAAGAAATGTGATCTGGAAACTCGCCAGGAAATTCAACGAAGAAGGGAAAACTCTGGTTTTTACAACTCATTACATGGAAGAGGCGGACAATCTATGTGATAGGGTTGCTGTAATGGACTCCGGCAAAATGGTAGCTCTTGATAACCCCGAACGTTTAAAAGAAACTACAGGGAGTACAAATCTGGAAGAAGTGTTTGTACACTTTACAGGAGAAGAGGTACGTGATTAAATGACAATAAAAACTGAGCTAAGGGATTCATTAATAGTAGCGAAAAAATAATTCAAAATACTTTCCCGAAAAAAGGCGCTCATAATTCCTCTGGTTTTATTCCCTATAATCATGATAGTCTTTTTTGGCTATGGTATGGGTGGAACAGTCAAAAATGCTCCCATCCTTATAGTCAATGATGATACAGGCAGAGTCTCAAATTCCCTTGTTCAGGAAATCGGAAGCTATACTGGCAAATACGATGGAAATCCAATGTTTTCGGTGACCTACACTAAGGATATGTCGCAATCAGAGGCTGAGAGTAAAATAGACGCTGGAATGTATAAAGGCGTTCTGCTTATTCCTCCTGATTATAGTGATAGCATAGTCAAAAATGAGAGTACAAACTTGACGCTTCTGACTGACACATCAGACACTACCACAAGTAGCACAATTATCAACTTTATGAAACAGTTGCTGGCGAAAACAGGGTCAGTCTCTTTAAACATTCCCAATGTTTACGGTAATCTGGAATATCTGGACTTCCTCATACCAGGTGTTATAGCTCTTACAGTGTTTATGGGTTCTGTAGCAACCACGGGTTCTGCAATTGCAGGAGAAAAAGAAGATGGTACACTTATTCGTATGCTGATGACGCCTATTAGTAAGAGATCTGTAATTCTCGGGAAGACGATATATCAGCTAATATTGCAATTAGGCAGAGCAGTTATCTTGATACTTGCAGCATATATTCTATTGGGATTCAATATGAATGGTAGCTGGCTTCTGATTTCACTGGTGCTTATTGTTTTCACTCTCGGTGGCGTAGGGATGGGGATAGTCATGTCTTCAAGAGTAGAAGATATGGAATCTTTCTTTCAATTAAACATGCTGGTTACTATGCCATCCATGTTTGTCACAGGTGTGTTTTTTCCCTTGAGTTCGGTTCCTGACTGGATGCGTTATATAGCTTATTGCTTGCCTCTGACTTATGCAATCGATGCTATGCGTACTATTATGATCAAGGGTCAGGGTTTGAACGCTATATCTAACGATTTGATGATACTCTCTTTGTTTGCAGTTGTTACTTTTACTTTAGGTGTCCATCTATTCAGGAGGGAAGCATAAAATGAAAAAAATGATAATAATCTCTCTTCTATTGACTGCTATGATATCATGCGCAGCAGGCGCTTCTAATACCTCGAATAATTATAATATTCCCCAAAGCTTTGATCTTGGGAAAAATTACTATACTGTATATGGTAGCCCTGATCTTAACGCTAATATTATTGGGAGTAATGAGTTTGATAGAGATCAAACGGCTACTTTGAATATTAATGTGATGAACAAAGGCAAATTATTAGGATTCAAGAATGATAAAACTCCTTATGATTCAGATGAAATCTATGCTGCCCAAACCGAAATGAAACTTGAAAGCGGTATAGTGGACGCTACAAACGTAGTAGTCTCTCTTTCAACAGATCCAGACAGTCCGATTGAGGTCAAGTCAGTTAGCCAGGAAATCGGCTCCATAAAAAGCGGAGAAAATTCACTGGCACCAGCGAAATTTGATATAAAAATCGATAAAAAAGCAAGGGCTGGGGAATACAACCTTTACCTGAATCTTTCCTACGATTACCAGAAAAACGTGCAAATTATGAATCCGGATGTAACCGCTCAGACCTATGACGCGAATCGCTGGTATGGAATAATGGATCAGAATCTGACATTAAAGATTAAGGTGAATGATCAGGCTGATTTTGAGATTGTAAACACTACAGGCAGTCTTTCTCCAGGTGGGGAGAATATGATTGATATAACTATTAAAAACACAGGTGAAGAAGAGGCAAAAAACGTTAAAGCGATAATTAATCCAGCTGATCCTCTGAGCACAACCGATAGTGCGGCATTCCTATCCACTATAGCACCTGGCAGCACGGCTGTTGCAAAGATTAAAATTAAAGCAGATAGCGAAGCTGTGCCCAAAGAATATGGAATTGACACTGTATTAAAATACGAAACTCCAGAAGGTGACATTAAGTATACCGACATCCTTCAGGCTCCGGTAGAAGTCAAGGAAGCTGGATTCTTCGAGAAACTTTTTGGATGGATTTAATAAAAGATAGTCCTCAGGACTACTCTTACAATTTGAGTGAATTGTTTTAAACTCCAGTTGAGGGTTTTTGCTTAGTTCTTCACTTGATTGAACACACAAGAACTCCAACTTTCTTATTTTTAATTTTAATTCTGTATTGCAGAATATCAAAAACTGCCAAAATTGCCTGAACCAAAATTGTCTGAACCAAAATTGCCTGAAACTAGAGGAAACTGGCTCTTCGTCACTCTCTATGGATAAATATAATTTTCACTTCAAGACCCATTGGTTTTTATGAGAATATTATGAGAATATCCACACAAACCAACGAAAAGCCTAAAAACTTTTCAAGTAAAATCTAGCTATTTTTTAGATAAAAAGGAGGATTGGCAGGCCGATAAGGAGGATCTTGTGGAGTGTTTATTATTTACATTTGGGGAAATTAAAGGAGGAAATAAAGGAGGAAAATTTCTTTGTGTAACAGTAGATCAGTCGACCCGCCAGATTTACATAGGACAAATAGTATAAAAAACTATTGATAATTATTATTCAGTAACTATCTTACTGATTACTTCATATCTAATGCTATGGTTACTGCCAATTATTGAGCTATTTTAATGTTGCAGGAATTAATTTTTGCAGTCTCAGAGGTTCCTATTTGTTAGTCGTATAAAGTAATTATTAATCGTGTAGAGTAATTGTTAATCGTATACAGTAATTGTTAATCCTATACAGTAATAAATTTTTTATACTCTGCCCTACTAAGTTCATTATTCACATCATTCAAAGTTTTCCGTATTTTGGGTTAGGAGGATAATTTACGGTCAATCAAGATCCATTTTTGACTCGTTCGATTGAAACTGACGAATCCGCAGTTGTTTCGCTTCCTTTCAGGCTGACAGTCTCAGGCATCCTTTTTGCTGTGATTTTACTCCTCTCCTTCGGTTATCTTTATGATTTTCTGGACGAAGCAAAGGAAAAAACAGCTCTGGATGAGATTTCAAGGCTTACGGCTGCTGCCGAACAGCTCTCCTTGCGTGGGGAAGGAAGTGAAGTTTCCCTGGAGCTCAGGCTGCCTGAAGGCGTAAGTGTGGATTTTGGGGCTCTTCCTGGCAGGCAGGACAAATGGCCTGCGGATGCTAACGATTACTGCGTCCACACAGGAGAGAAAAACACTTTCTATTATTCGTGTGCCTCTTTCTCAAACCCTGAACTTAACGGTCCCGTATTCCTTGGTTCAGGCAGGCACAGGCTCTCGCTCTCAACAAAACTCGAACCAAAATTCGGAAGGCTATTCGTGATTATTTCCGAGAATATCACTCTTAATAAAATTTAATATATAGGAGAAGATCTGCTGTGAGGGATTTTGCTCGCGATGACTCTGCATGGGCCGATTTCTTGATTTCAAAAGCGGCTCTAATTCTTGCAAGCGTTATCCTTTTTGCGGCACTTTTTAATTTGATTGCAAGTTTCAAGGGGCTTGAAACCCAGGAAAAGCTTGATTTTCTTGCTCTGGGCTTTAAAACTGCAGTAGATGAGGTCGGATCAGGCAATTCAGGATCAGATGATTCAGGATCGGGCAATTCCCAGGCCGAAAATCAACAGGGATTTCAGGAGAAATTTCAGAGCGGGTCTCAAGATGAATTTCGTGAATCTTCCTATTGTTTCAGTGAACAGGAAATTTTTAGGGATTTGCCTTTTGCGGGAGATATAAAAGTACGGATTTCTGGAGAATATGTCTGTCTGGAAGCCCAGTCCGGAGAACGGAGTTTCAGGGCTGTAAAGCCCTTCGCCTTCAGGGTTTTACCTTTTAACGAATCTATACTGCACGAAAAACTCAGTGAGGAATTTGGAGCTCCAGGCAACGAGGAAACTCCTCTTACAGCCGATTATTCTGAAATTAGGGCTTTTCTCCAGGTATTGGGGGCCGAAGAAGCAGTCCTGAACCCGGATGAAAATATTTCATTAAAGAAAGAATTCATTTATACGAAAGATGAGGAGGGGGTCTCTGCTTTTGGCTGTGTCCTTGTTTATCAATGACTCCCTGTTTACCGGTAATCTTCTCGAAGTTATACTCAAAAAGCGGCTCACAGCTACAGCTCGGCTCGAAGCTGCCTTAAAACCTGTGAAAAAAACATGTGCGTTAATGTCCAGGGACGAAAGTGGGGTGCTTGAACCTCATACCGATCTACTCTCCGTAGCCCTTGCAGTGATAGGTTTTATGGTTTTCGCAGCCCTGATGTCACAGACCTACCTCGGATACGAAGACCGTTCATTTGCTCTTGAAAATTACGAGATCGCATCTTTTATTGCTGAAAACCTGGCAGATTCTCCTGCTCTGGAAGCGGAAAGCACAGGCTTGCTTTCGGCAGCTTCACTTGACACATTTTCGGGCCCGAATGGAGCTAACGAAAGAGAAAGGCTTTTTGCAGCTTTTTCCAGGAATTACCGATTTCTGGTTGAAGTCCGGACAGGAGACGGCCAGTGGCACTGGCAGATCAAACCAGATGATGCCGAGCCTGATGCTTTTGCCGACGGCCTGGAAAAAGTTGCAGCCTCTGTGCCCGTTGTTATCGAACTGAATCCTGCCGAATCGGTCCCCGGAACCCTTACTGTGGTGATTTATAAGACAGAATGGAACTGAAAAAGGGAGTCAGCAAATGAGAAAAGCTGGAGAGAAGTTAGAAAAATTGCATCGAAATTAAAGAGCCGGAGATAAGTTAAAAAATTACATCGAAATTAAAAAGCCATATAAAAATTTGAAAAGGTACATGGAAATTGAAGAATCGAATGGAAGGTCGAAAAAACGCGTGAAAACTCAAAAAGCTGGATGGAAATTAGAGTGAACCTGAAAATGAGAAATCTGGCATGAAAATGAGAGAAATTGCATGAAAATGAGAGAAATTACATGAAAGAGAAGATAACCGGAGAGCCCATAAAGAGAAGCGGGGAATTAAGAATAAGAGAGCAGAATAAAGTAAGATATCCAATAGTTCCTGAAATCCCCTGGCAATTCCCAAAGAAAAAAGGCAAGATGACTGCGGAATGTTCAGGTTATTTCACGGTTTTTGATGCCCTTTTTTTGCTTGTCCTGATTTCACTTGCAGGTATCTTGCTAATACCTTCCATGCAGGCAGAAAAACAATATTATGCAGCCGGATATGTCACTTCTTCGGAACTTGACGTTTATCTGCTTGAGTCACTGCTTTCCTGTAAACTTGAGAATTTCGAATACGAGATTTCCCCTCTTGGAGCTCTTAATATATCAATACCTGAAAACTCAGTTGTGGAAAATTCTTCTCACGCCCTCTTCGGGAAAGAGCAGAAACACAGGACGTTTGCTGACCTGGTTGCGGAATATCTTTCCCTTTCCCTTGCGATCTCGAATAATGACTCTTTAGTTTTCCTGAATCCTCTTGCTGCAGACTATTCTTCCAGAAACAAGGAGTTCATTTCAGCATATATAGATCAGAAAGCCGCGGGAAGGTTTTCCTACAGGTTTGAGGCTTACTGGCATCCTGTGGAAGCTTTTCCTGTACAAAGCGAGCTTATTATTGGTGAAGAACCTCCTGCAAATGCAATCCGACAAAGTACAAAGCTTTCCATGCCCCTTTATTCCAACCCTCCTTCAAAAGCTGTTCTGCTTGCTTCTGTTAATGACTCAGTACTTGAAGCTTCTCTGAACTCTTCAGATGAAGAAGCCAGCAAGATACTCTTCCAGGCTTTTAATGATTCACTTGACGCAGCAGCCCTCGAAGGTGCAGAGGTACTTACCGAGCTGCTCTTTCCATCGGATTATTTTGGGGCGGGGTTTGGGGAAGAAAATGATGAATCTTTCCAGACCCTTATCTATGGAGTTTCTGAAAATCCTGTAGAGAGAAAGTCCGGAGAAGAAGCTTTTGCGGTATATTTTTTGGATTTACTTGAAGCCGGGTTCCCAATTAATTCCGAGGCTTTTTCTGAAAATGCATCAACAGCCGAGTTATCTTTACTTGAAGGCATGACGACAGAGTATATAAAAAGTGAAATCCGGAGCGAGCTTGAAGGTGAATTCTCAGATGAGGTCAACGAAACGGTTTATTCCGTTCTTGAAGCTGAAAACCTTTCCGAAGCCCGAGCCCTTCGCGATGCGCATGTCGAGTCTGTTTATAGGCAGATAAATCCGGGTGGGGCGCGAATAGTTTTGAGCTTCTGGAACTCTAATTCATGAACCTGGATATAGAATCTGAATATATACTCAGATAAAATGTGCTTATGGAAAGCGTTTACCACTGAAACTTCTCGATCTGAACGGAGACAGACGCTTCCCTGCCCAACACAAAATATATATGTTATGGTGCGTTCTCTAGTGATGTTTTTACCGAAAAACTTACGCTTTTCCAGGAATTCCTGAAAAGCCACGCAGCAGTTTGCTGTGGCGGATTAAATCTCCCGATCGATGTGTTGGTCCGTTATAGTCGGTAAAGATATAACTTCAGCCCGAAGGGTCCTCTTCAGGGCATCGATCAATTGATATCAGGAGAATTATTATGGCAAAAATGCATACCAAAAGAAAAGGCAAGTCTGCTTCCACCAGGCCAATCAGAACCGAGCCGCCTGAGTGGTGCAAGATCAGCGCAGAAGAAGTTACTACAATCACTCTTGACCTCTGGAAACAGGGTGTCTCTACTTCCGAAATCGGGATGACTTTAAGGGACCGTTACGGGGTTCCTGATGCCAAGCTTGTCACAGGTAAGAAGATCACAGCCATTCTTAAGGAGAACAATGCTCTTCCAAACGTTCCGGAAGACCTTACCAATCTGATTGTGAAAGCCCTGAGGCTCAGGAAGCACCTTTCTGTTAACAAGAAAGACGTCCACAACAAGCGTGCCCTTAACCTTACTGAATCCAAGATCAGAAGGCTTGTTAAGTACTACCAGCAGGAAAAGGTACTTCCGAGAGACTGGTTCTACAAACCTGAAACTGCAGAAATGATGATTACCAGGTAAAAACCTGGAAATCTTTCTCTGGTCGGTTTTGCCTCTCTGGCAAACCGCACCGCTATTTTAAAATCTACTTTTACTTTTTTCTCTGACCTTATTCTTTCGGACTACTTTTGAAATTGTTATATACCCAGTCTTGAGAGAATTCCTTACTTGCTGCTGGTTTTTACAGGTTATGTACAAGTGCTACTTCAGGGCTTCCAGGAACCACACAGCGCATACCTGCAATCTCCCCGATAATTACAGGCAAGCCATACACTTCCTCGATCACCTTAGGTGTAATTACCTCGGCGCCCCCTTGCGCGTGGACTTTCCCCCCCTTCATGAAAATAAACCGGTCTGCGTACCTGAGGGCCTGGTTAAGGTCGTGCATTGTCATTATGGCTGCAATTCTGTGCTCAAGGACAATCTGCCTGATAATGGCCAGAATCTCAACCTGATTTTTCATATCAAGGCTGCTTGTAGGTTCGTCAAGGAGGAGGACTTTTGGCTCCTGTACGAGTGAACGTGCAATTGCAACCTTCTGGAGCTCCCCGCCGCTCATTTCATCGATATATGAAAGGCGGAGTTTTTCCATGGAAAGTAACTTGAAGACAGAATCGACTATTTGAAGGTCTTTTACGGTAACGTCCCACTTGATATGGGGCCGCCTTCCAAGCAGGACTGCATCAAAAGCTGTCAGCCTTCCGGTTTCTACCCGCTGGGGGACATACCCAACAAGGCGCGCGATCTCCATTGTTCCAAGGTCAAAAATGTTATTTCCATCAAGATGAACTGTTCCTCCTTTTGGGCGGAGAATTTTGTTAAGACATTTTAAAAGTGTAGTCTTACCAACCCCATTGGGCCCAAGGATTGCTACAATTTCTCCTTCCTCGATGGAAAAAGCTATTTCATGGAGAATTTTACGGTTGCGATACAAAAATTCAAGTTCCTCTACTGAAAGTATCATCGTTTGTACCCCTTAAGAAGTAAGTATATGAAAACCGGTGCTCCCATGAAAGCAGTAAGAATAGATACGGGAAGCACATATGGTGATATTATGAGCCTTGCCGCAGTGTCTGATGCCAGAAGCAGGATTCCTCCAAACAGAGTAGAGCCAGGTATCAGGTAACGCTGGTCATCCCCTATGACCCTTCTGACCATATGAGGACAGACCAGCCCTATAAACCCTATAACCCCAAGAAATGCAACAATCACTGCAGAAACCAGGGCTGCGATTACCATGCCTACTAACCTTGTCCTTTCCACATTGACACCGAGACCCTTTGCGGTCTCATCGCCTGCATCTATGGCATTGTAGTTCCAGCAATTGGCAACGAAAAATATAACTGCAAGCAGCACAACGCCAGCCATTATCTCAAGTTCCGTCCAGGTTACTCTTCCGACATCGCCAAAAGTCCAGAAAACGACTGCTGCAAGCTGGGTATCGTCAGCAAAGTACTGGAGGAATGCCGTGCCTGCGGTAAAGAGGGAAGAAAGCGCAACTCCTGCAAGTACCATTACCTCGGGCGAAGCCCCCCTTATACTCGAGATTAGCAGGATCACTCCTGTCGCAAGAAGGCAAAAGAAAAGAGCTACCGTTGTTGTCAGGTAAGGGTTGTTGATTGTCACAGCATTTGCAACTGTGGACTGCATTTTTCCGGTGCCGAGGACCACAACAGACACTGCAGCTCCGAAAGCACCGGCATTTGAAATTCCAAGCGTGAAAGGAGATGCAATGGGATTACGCAGTATAGACTGCATTGCAACCCCTGCAACCGAGAGCCCGGCTCCTGCAACTATTGCAGCCAGAGCTTGAGGGAGCCGGATGTTCCAGATAATTAAATCCCATTTTGTAGAAACGCTGTGTCCCGTTATGGTTTGCAGCACTTCATTAGGTGGTATTGTCACTTCTCCTACCGAGATCGAGTAAATAAGCATAATGAAGAGGAACAGAAGCCCCCCCATTAGCCAGAAGTATTTTCTGCGTATGTACACAAGATAATCTTCTGGAACTGCTCCTTTGGCAAAATGCACCTTTTTATACCCTCCATCTTATTGCAGAATTTGTTTAAAGCCCATATTGCTGTAATTTCCGTTCAGATCTGAAAATACAGGTTTACCAACGAAGAAAGTGTATATTTCGTCAGCTTTTGCTTCCGGATCGATATCTTCAAACCTGTCCGGGTAGAGCACTTTTCCGATAAAATAAGCGTCTGCAAGTACGGACTCATAGTTGGTGCTGTAGAAATTATAAGGGATTACTCCATAGACTTTTTTATTTTTCACAGCCGAGAGTCCTGCAAGGGATGTATCATTCTTCAGTTCTCCAATTGCACCTTCGTTACCAAGCTGCAGGGTACCAACATCGACAAATATATACTCGGGATCCCAGTCTATGAGTGCCTCCTTAGCAATATCCGCATGCTCTGTGCCCATTCCGGCTGCGACATTCTTTGCATTCACCCAGAGGAACGGCGCGTAAGCAGGTTCTGTAGCGATTATTCCATGAGCTCCAGCCATACCGACCCCGCCAATATAGGCAGTTTTTCTTTCAGATTCCGGAATGTCGGCAGTCCTGTTTTCAAGATCCTGCATCGTAGCATTGATATAATTGATTACTTCCTCTGCTCTTTCCTGTTTGCCTACTGCCTTACCCATTATCCTCAGAGAGCTGTACACTTCGGCTTTCTGTGTCTCATTATTCAAAGACCCGTAAGGGAATGAGACCACAGGGATACCGGTTTTGTCCTGAAGGACTTCGGCTTCAGTGGCAGTAGGTGCTGCTGCCTGTCCAATCATACTGGCTTTCAGGATAACCTGAGGGTTAACTTCAATGATTTTCTCAGGGTCGTCTTTACCCCTGGCCTCTCCAATCAGAGGATAGTTTTTGAGCTGGGGATTCGCATATACATAAGGGCGACCATCGTTTTTGTTTTCCTTTTTTTCCATGCTGTCAACCCCTACTACGTCATCTTGAGCCTGCAGGTATACGAGGTAACGCAGGCATCCGGCTCCTGAGCAAACAACCCTGGTGACATTTTCAGGTATGGTGACTTCCCTGCCAAACCCATCCGTGAGTGTAAACGCTCCAGATTCTGCTGCCTTGTCGGCACCTGAAACTCCGGAAGCTTCTGCTGAAGCCGATCCGTTCTGATCCTTATCAGATGAGGACTTATCTGCACATCCTGAAGCCACTACCAGGGCAGCAATGAGCAATCCTATAAAAATAATTTTATATATGTTATTACTATAATTAAACTTCATGTTACATCCCTTTATGATCAAAGAGTAAAAGTATTACATAAAATTAACGAAATTCTCTTAATTTAATATCCAATCTAACTAATTTTTTGAAAATAATGAGCTATTGTGATTTTTTAAGCCAGATAAGTATAAACTTATGGTGTAACTTTAACCGACTTGCTTTTAACTATTAAAAATGAAAAACTATGATGCTGGCTGTTTTTTGGCAGAACAATTACTTTAAAATGTTAACTCCGTGAAAAATTAATTCAATGAAATCAGAACTAAAGAGTAGACTAAAATTAAAAAAATAAGATAAAAATACAACAAAATAAAATAAAAAATCAAAGTTGCGCTGGCGCACCCCGCTGCAAGCAACGGGGTATGTTCGCGCCACCGCTCGAAATTCCGTCAAAGGAAATAGTAACCCTAAACGGTTTAGTTTGAGCAGAAGTTAACAACCGAAAAATGGAATTGATAATTATATAGTCATCAACGGTTACCGGGGAAGTTTCCATCCCCGCAGCAAGCTAGCGGGGTATTCGACTGAAATAATTTAGCAATATCTAAAAATTGTATAAAGTAATTTTTGAGCAGACTCCGATACTAAAAATTACTTCATGTAATCTTTCGAAACTATCGATTGGTAAAACGAATTTTTTATACCTCAATCATAGTGGAATCGATTTGAACCCAAGGTTGTCGTACTGTCCATTAAGTTCAGAGAATACAGGTTTACCAAGGAAGAAGGTATAAATTTCGTCGGCTTTTGCTTCCGGATCGATATCTTCAAACCTGTCCGGATAGAGCACTTTTCCTACAAAATAAGCGTTTGCAAGCACAGACTCATAATTGGTGCTGTAGTAGTTGTATGGAATCACTCCATAGACCTTTTTATTCTTTACAGCCGAGAGTCCTGAGAGAGACGTATCATTCTTAAGCTCTCCAATTGCTCCTTCGTTACCAACCTGGAGAGTGCCGATATCGATAAATATGTACTCTGGGTCCCAGTCTACAAGTGCTTCTTTGGCAATATCCGCATGCTCTGCACCCATTCCGGCTGCAACATTATTTGCATTCACCCAGAGGAATGGTGGATAAGCAGGTTCCGTTGAGATTATCCCATGGGCTCCAGCCATACTCACACCACCAATATAGGCAGTCTTTCTTTCGGATTCCGGAATGTCGGCAGTCCTGTTTTCCAGGTCTTGCATCGTAGCATTGATATAATTGATTACTTCCTCTGCTCTTTCCTGTTTGCCTACTACCTGACCCATTATCCGGAGTGAATTGTACATTTCGGCTTTCTGCTCCTCGTTCTTTAAAGAGCCGTAAGGGAACATGACAACAGGAATGCCAGTTTTATTCTGAAGCGTATCGGCATCAGCCCCATTGGTTGCTGCCGACTGGCCGCTTGTTCCGGTTTTCAGAACGACCTGGGGGCTGATGGCAATTATCTTTTCAGGATCATCTTTGCCTCTGAATTCTCCAATAAGGGGATAATCTTTGAGCTGCGGGTTTGCAAGAGCATAGGGACGACCTTCAAACGCGCTTTCCTCTTTCTCTAAGCTATCAACTCCTACTACATCGTCCTGAGCCTGCAGGTATACAAGATAACGCAGGCATCCGGCTCCCGAGCAAACAACCCGTTCCACACTTTCAGGTATGGTAACTTCCCTGCCAAATCCGTCCGTGAGTGTCAACTCTCCAGATTCTGCTGCCTTATCAGCGTCCGAAACTCCTGAAGTTTCTGATGGAGACGATCCATTATCACTAGATGTGGATTTGTTCGCGCACCCTGAAGTCACTATAAGGGCAGCAATGAGTATTCCAATTAAAATAACTTTAGATACTTTGTTACTATAATTAAATTTCATGTTACTTTCCTCTAAGTTCAGAAAGTAAAAGTATTACATAAAATTAACTAAATTTTCTTAATTGTTATTAAATTTCAATAAATCCACTAAAATGATGAGTTATTGTGACATTCAAAGCAGAGTGACATTTAAAGCAGCGTGACATTTAAAGCAGCTGAAGATAAACTTACGATGTAACCTGAACCAGCTTTCTTTTAATGAATGAAAATAAGAACTGTGATAGTGGCTGTTTTCTGGGGAATTAACACCTGCAAAAGGTTAGCCCCGTTAAAACTGATAAGGTAAAACGGAGCTAAAAATAGGATAAAACTAAAAATTAACACAAAAACTATTTTTATATTTGTTTTTATATTTATTATTTAATAATTGTCTTGGAAATTTAGTTATTAGTAACATATTTCCTCTGAATCGCCATATGTTGATGAGAAGCTATCAAAAATTATGCTCAATAATTAAATTGTCATGACAATAGCTTATTATTTTACGATTTCCAGGCTCATATCTATCCATCTTGATTTATGGATAAGGGAGCCCATAGAGATGACATCTACTCCTGTTTTTGCATAACTTTCAAGGTTTTCCTGGGAAATTCCTCCGGATGCCTCCACAATAACTGAGTCTCTAAGCCCTTTTCTGTTAAGTGTTTGGAGGGTTTTTTGGATAGCTTCAGGCTTCATATTGTCCAGCATTATGATATCAACTCCCAGCTCTGCAGCGAGCACAGCGTTTTCTACAGACTCTACCTCGACTTCTATTTTCCGGGTGAAGCTGGTTTTTTTTGCGGCCTCAATTGCGGCTTCTATTCCCATTAGTTTGACATGGTTATCCTTAATCATAACCGAGTCAGAGAGGTTAAACCTGTGAGTGTCTCCTCCGCCCGCAGCTACAGCCAGCTTTTCGAACTTTCTTAAACCGGGAGTGGTTTTTCTGGTGCAGGCTACTCTTGTAGTCACGGAATACTTCCTTACCGTATCCACGCATGCCCGGGTAAGAGTGGCAATCCCGCTAAGGTGCCCGAGGAAATTAAGGGCCAATCTCTCTGCCCTGAGAATGGATACTGCTCCTCCCTTTACCCTGAAAATGATCTCCCCTTCTTTTAGGCGATCACCGTCTTTAAGAGTGGTTTCAGCCTGAATTCCAAGATAGCAAAAAATTGATTCGGCTTCTTTAATCCCCGCAACAGTACAGTCTTCCTTTGTGAAAATAATAGCTTCTGCAGGTTTGTCAGGTACAATGGTGCAAGAGACATCATCGTATCCCAGATCTTCTTCTATAAAGCTTTCAACCTCTTTGATAAGCATGATTTTTACCCTGCTATTTTATGTTGGACGGATTTATAAGAGGTACGGGCGTTTTGATTTTTCCTCCCATTAATCTTACTAATCTCACTAATCTTACTAATCTCACTAATCTCAATAGTCTCAATAATCTCAACAGAAGGCTTTAAAAGAAGGAAAGAAATAGAGTAACCCGGCCCTCAGGCTTTTAAAGCCGGGTACTAAAATCTAAAGATCAAGGTTTATTGATCATTTACAGGAGCCTGAAATGCTGAAAATAGGAGTTATTGGTTGCGGATTTATTGGTGGACAGATTTGCAAGGCTATTGACAAAGGAGTTATTAACGCGGAGTTGTATGCTATCTCCGACTCTTCTAAGAGCAAAGTTCTGGAACTTACAGCCTCCCTGAAAAGGTACAGTCCTGCTTCAATGACGATTGAGGAACTACTGCAAAATGTAGACTTTGTTATAGAAAGTGCCTCTCAAAAAGCTGTCAGGTTAATAGTACCGCAAGCTCTTGAAGCTGGGCGTGATGTCATGGTTATGAGTGTAGGCGCTTTTGCGGACGAAGAACTCAGAGAAAGGCTCTTCAAACTTGCAGAGCAGAATAACTGCAAACTTTATTTCCCTTCAGGCGCCGTTGCTGGTATCGATGGAATAAACTCTGCCTCAGCCGCGGAAATATCATCAGTTACCCTTACTACCAGAAAACCGCCTATGGGCCTTGTAGGGGCTCCCCATGTTGAAGCTCTGGGAATCAAGCTTGAAACAATCGAAAAAGAAACCCTGCTTTTTGAAGGGACTGCCTCGGAAGCAGTTAAAGCCTTTCCAGCAAATGTCAATGTTGCAGCCACAATAAGCCTGGCAGGCATAGGTTTTGAACGGACAAAAGTAAGAGTAATCGCTGACCCTACTCTGTCCAGAAATGTACATGAGATAACTGTAGAAGGCGAATTCGGGAAACTTTCCACAAGAGTCGAAAACCTTCCCTCCCCGGAAAATCCGAAAACCAGTTACCTTGCAGCCCTTTCTGCAATTTCCACCCTGAAAAAGATCCTGAGCCCGGTCCAGATCGGAACCTGAATTAATAACGAAACACTTAAAGTTAGTATACTGCACTATTTTACTCACACAGTAAATAATGCAATATCTTACTGGTTCATTAAGCGAAAGAGCAGAGATTTTTACTTCTAAATTAGTCCACTTGAGCGCAAGCGTGGTGCCTCCTAACGATACCAGCCAGGTCGTCCGACCAGGTCGTTTTCGCTCAAGCCTTTTTTGAAAAGGCTCGTGAGCAAGCAGTTTTTTCAAAAGGGTTACAAGAATCAGGTGCAACTCGGAAGCTCACAAATATTATTCACAAATATTATATAGTGCGGGAGAGTTAAGCACGTAAGCTCTCAGGAGCAAATGGCATGTGTGCAAAAAGAGCGCACGGAATGGAATTTTCGTCGTTGCACTTCTTTTTACGTTCATTCGCCTGTTAAAACCTTATATTTGAACTGGTTATTTTAAGCTTGATCTTCAATCTCATATCCGGATCCCTATTTCCGGACTTTATTCCAAAAACTTATGGTGGTCCCATGCAGCAAGCAGAGCTAATAAAAAGGATCAAAGAACTCAAAATAAAACGAAATGCAGTTATTCTTGCTCATTACTATTCCCGTCCTGAGGTTCAGGATATTGCAGATTTTGTAGGAGACTCACTTGGCCTTAGCCAGGAGGCTGTCCGCCAGACTGCTGATGTCATTGTTTTTTGCGGTGTCCATTTTATGGGAGAAAGCGCTGCAATTCTCTGTCCTGATAAAACGGTCCTCCTCCCCGAAATTGATGCCACCTGCCCTATGGCAGAAATGGTGGATATTGAAGGTCTCAGGAGAGAAAAAGAAAAACATCCTGATGCAGTGGTGGTCTGCTATGTTAATAGCTCGGCTGCCATTAAAGCCGAGTCTTACATCTGCTGTACGTCTGCAAATGCCGTAGAGGTGGTAAACTCCCTGGAAGCTGACGAGGTTATTTTTGTGCCTGATAAAAACCTGGCTGCCTATGTAGAAGCCAGGACTGACAAAAAAATTATTCCATGGGAGGGGCACTGTCCAACGCACCACCAGATCCTGAGAGAGGATGTCCTCAAAATGAAGGAAAAACATCCTGAAGCTAAGTTTATTGCACATCCCGAATGCCGCCCCGAAGTTCTGGATCTTGCAGACCATATAGCAAGCACGAGAGGGATGATAATGTATGCAAAAAACTCTCCTGCAAAAGAGTTCATTATAGGTACGGAATGCGGACTCCTTCATGGGCTACATAAGGCAGCTCCCGAAAAGAAACACTACTGCATATCGGAATTTGCCTGTTGCCCGAGCATGAAAATGGTTAATCTTGAAAAAGTCCTGGTCTCTCTTGAAAAAGTCCAGCACATAGTCACTGTCCCGTACGATGTGAGGATCAAAGCAAAAGAAGCACTTGATCGAATGCTCGCGGTAAAAATTCGATAAACATCAGGTGTTTTAAACTTGCATGTGAGATTCACTTAATTTTAATGATATGAAAAATAGTAAGAAGCAGGTGAGAAGAGAATCTCACATACTTCATTTCTCACATACTTCATTTCTCACATACTTCATTTCTCACATATTTCATCTAACGTACATTTTTCTCAGATCTTTTTCTTAAATATGCCATATCCAACAAGCAGCATGAAAAGCGGTAAGGAAATTGCCATAAGTATCCTGGCTGCTCCCATTGGATTCTTTATCATACTGCTCTCATTTCCTGCACTTCCGTAAAGAACTGCTCTTCCTTCGGTTCCCAGGTTTCTAAGGGTTTCCTGTATTTTTCCTGCCCCACTGATTTTCATTATATTTTGCCCGGTATATTCCGTAATTGCAAAGAAGGAATATCCAGGAGTTTCCGATTTAAAGTAAATATAATTCTCGTCTTCTCCAACTTTTTCCGTGTAAAGTGGCTGCCAGTTATTATCATATCTTTGAAGAACTACCTGAGCCTCACTTATATTATTATCTTTGATCCATGCCTTCTCAACTTTGAACTCCACAAACCCACTTTTAATGGAAGTAGGCAGCCCTGCTCCACGATCTCCTACCCAGATATTTACATACTTATATGCTGTGCCTTCAGGAGAGGTCGGGACAAGGGTAGATCTGTTTTTAAGTTCTTCTACAACTGTTGTTGTTTTTCTGAACGTCTTTTTCGGGTCAAATTCAATCTTTACGATGCATGTAACATTTTTTGCAAAATTGAATTGGACAGGATAACCACTTATGATACTCTCGGTGGCAAGTTCCCTAACAGCAATATTGTTCGCGGGCTCACTGGAAACAAGAGTCATACCCGAATTGCTAGAAGAATTTGAGTCATCATTTCCGGTATCGGAACTCTCGTTATCTGCACTGGAACTTTCATTATCTGCACTTATAGTATCCGAACTTTCGGTACCTGAACTTTCATTATCTGAACTTGTGTTATCCGAGGTTTGAGTATCCGAACTTGTATCTGAGCTTACGGTATCCGAGTTTTTGGTGTCTGAGTTCCCAGTATCCGAGCTTGTATCTGAGCTTACGGTATCCGAGTTTTTGGTGCCTGAATTTCCACTATCTGAACTTTCGCCTGAGTTTGCGTCACCGGAGTCTGAATTTCCTGTATCTGAACTTTTATTATCTGAAACTGAATCTCCTGTATCCGAACTTTCATTATCGGATCCAGGGTCTGAACTTTCATTATCTGATCCAGGGTCTAAACTTCCATTATCTGAACTTTCATTATCTGATCCAGGGTCTAAACTTCCATTATCTGAACTTTCATTATCTGATCCAGGGTCTAAACTTCCGTTATCAGATCCAGGGTCTAAACTTCCATTATCAGATCCGGAGTCTGAACCTCCATCATTCGGATCAGTGCTTGAATTTCCATTATCTGATCCAGAATCTGAACTTCCATTATCAGATCCAGAGTCTGAACTTCCATTATCAGATCCAGAGTCTGAACTTCCATTATCAGATCCAGAATCTGAACTTCCATTATCGGATACAGAGTCTGAATCCCCTTTGTCTGTGTTTGAGTCTCCGGTATCCGTGTCTGAACTTCCACTGTCTGAGACTGAATCTCCTGAATCTGAACTTCCACTGTCTGAGACTGAATCTCCTGAATCTGAACTTCCACTGTCTGAGACTGAATCTCCTGTATCTGAACTTCCACTATCTGAGACTGAGCTTTCGTTGTCCCCCAGAGCATGTACCATGCCGGGAGCCATTCCGAGGATTATTAGCATTATCAACATTATATAAAATAGTGAATTACAAAAACCGGCTTTCATTTTTTATTTGCCTCCACCCACACGTCTGTAAGCAGAAATGTCTGGTATGCAAGTAAGTTATTGACAAGTAACCATGTAATTTATAGAAACAATATCCAAGGATTTACTTTACAGTTTGTCTCAAAACTCGACTCATTTCTACAATTGGATAATTAAATTATTGACTTTAAATTCATATCGAAAAATATTCTGAAATTCATGTATGCATTTGCCTTGAAGTATAGCACATTATTCTATTTGTAGAATTAAATGTAGTTTTGAGGCAGCTTGTTTCGTAGATTTTTCCCATAAGTTGTTAGTTTAAAGTTGTTAGTTTAAAGTTGTTAGTTTAAAGTTGTTAGTTTAAAGTTGTTAGTTTAAAGTTGTTAGTTTAAAGTTGTTAGTTTAAAGTTGTTAGTCTAAAGTTGTTAGTCTCAGACATTCTTTGTTCAAAGCCAATGTTTTGAACTTAGTAATGGCAGAAGCAAAACATGATTTAAAGGTCAGGAATCACATTGATTACATCTGCCTGTTATTTTGAGGCTGACTAATACTTACTAGCTATCAAAGGGAAGAACAGCAAGAAATAAACTTTGTTTTACTTAATATTATCCTTTCGATAAATATACTCCTAAAATTATGTGACATATCATATGGATTCCATCCCAAAATCAATTTTATTCCCAAATTAATCGGAAATTCGGAACTAATTTCCACGATAAAAAACTCGATTGTTTATTCTGAATACGGATTAAGAGAAGTAATTTTGAGTTTTGGGCCCAGTTCAGTACAATTTGATTCTTCCTATTGAGAAGAGATCAATCAGATCAGACGCCTTGAACCGAAATCGCTGTGCTGCAACCGTTGCGTCGATTTATCACAAACCTTTGCGCCGGTTTATCACGCCGGATAGGGTTTGGGAGCAAGAGTTCCAAACTCAAATGTTACCAGGGGTTTTTACTTAAGCCTTTTTTCAACAGGGTCGCAGTTAAGCCTTTTATTAAAAAAGTCATAACCACTTCCGCCGCGTAACCCAAAACAAAACATGAATAAATCATTCCTCTGAGCGAACGAAGTGAGCAAAAAGGGCACTATCCTTCCGAGAAGGGGCTCGGGTGACGGAACTCGGGCGAGAAAATCCGATACCTTTAATACTTTATAATACTGCTTTGTTGTGATGTCTGCAGGCGTACGCACATATCTGGAGATTATGAGATACGAAAACTGCTTCATGGCAAGTTTTGCAGCCGTAATCGGAACATTGATAGCTTTTAATATCCTGACCTCTAATGCTTCCAGTTCTTATAGCCCTGAAAAATTTCCTTTCTTTTTATCAGGCCTTGTATTCCTGGTCGTATTTTTGATTTCAGGCGCAGGAAATACCATTAATGACTATTTTGATGTCAGGATAGACTCAATCAATCGCCCTGATAGGCCTATTCCATCAGGCAGGATGAATTTAAAAGAAGCCCTTTATTTCTCTTATGTCCTGTTTGCCCTCGGGACACTTCTGGCTTTCTCAATCAACCCAATTTGCGGGGTTATTGCCTTATTTAATTCGCTAATGTTAATTTTCTACGCAAAAACCCTCAAAGGTACCCCTCTTTTTGGAAACCTGAGTATAGGCTACCTTACCGGCTCTACTTTTTTATTTGGAGCCTCGGTTTTTGGACTTGAAGGACTTAAAGCCCTTTTTGTGCTATTCCTGCTTGCAGCCCTTGCGATTACTGCCCGGGAAATTGTAAAGGATATTGAGGATATGGAGGGCGATAAAATGGAAGGGGCAGATACTTTACCTCTTCGGGTCGGAGCAAAAAAAGCAAGCTACCTTGCAGTGCTTATAGGGTTTCTGGCCGTAGTTTTTAGCCCTCTTCCTTACCTTCTGTCGGTACTTGGCCTGCGTTATCTTTACCTTGTCCTTCTGGCAGACCTTGGGTTTCTTGCAGCTATCTACCAGCTTCTTGCTTGCAACAATCCTACCAAATCTTCTAAAATGTTCAAGATCGCAATGTTCTTTGCGCTCATTGCTTTTATTGCCGGGGTATAAATTTTTCCGGATCAAACTTTTCCCGGATAATACTTTTCCCGGATCAAACTTTTCTCAGCATACAGGGCATTTTCCTGCAACAAGTTCCATGGAGAAGGCCTGTATATTCTCAAGCTCTTTTTCCATTACCTCAGCCACTTCCTTTTCTACCTCGCTCGCAGATCCCTTCTTCATAACGAGCTGGGCAGTTGCAATCTGAGGCTGGTCGATTGGAGTTCCAATTTCACTCAAAAGCCAGACATAAACTTCGGAGATATCAGGCACCTCACTGTAGATCCGCGCTGCAATCCTGTGGGAAAGAAGATTGTAAACCTTTCCTGTATGGCTTACAGGATTTTTACCTGCGGCAGCTTCACTGCTAACAGGACGATTTAGCGGGATTATTCCGTTTACGCGGTTTCCACGCCCTACCTGCCCACCATCTGCATCTTCCGCAGAAGTGCCGGTTACCGTAGTATAAATTCCCAGCAGCCCCCTACCCGGAATGTCCAGAGTATTAAGGGAAACTGTTGGTTTCAGACACATGCAGCCCTCAAATTCAGCCCTTGCTTTTTCTGCAAACCCGGCAGTAAATTCCTCAATCCGGTCGTGCAACTCAATTTTCTTCTTAAAGTACGCTTCTTCCGATTCAATAAACCTATCCACAAGCGGCATTGCAACAGTCAGGTGCATATCTTCCCTGTGTCTGAGCCCCATAACTTTTACGTCTTCTCCTGATTCCGGATATTCCTTTTTGAACTTTCTTGAGTTCAGGAATCTCTCGCATTCGAAAACAAGTTTCTCAGTGGGGCTTAGAGGAGCATATCCAACTGCTGCAGAAGTGTCATTTGCCCCGAGGATCTCTTTTCCCCTGCTAAAGATGTCCGTAAGTTCTGCAGAACCTCTTTTTAGCTCGATCTGGTAAATGAGATTTTCAGGGTCGACAAAGCGGAGATTATCCTGGAGCCATTGCTGCGCCGTACTGACCGCAAGCTCGGGAACATCGATTTCTACCCCCTGCGCTTCAAAAGTAGCCCTGTCCCCGATGATAAGTCTCATAGGGCTTACAACTCTGCCTCCTCCCAATTTTCCTTCCACTTCCCCTGCAACGAGCATGCCTTTGTCTATATTGTAGTGCAGGATACTCCCGAAAGTCTCAAGGTACTTCTGGCTCAACTTTACCGAAATTTGTTCCATTATGGCATCACATATATAGTCCGGATGCCCCAGCCCTTTTCTTTCAACAACTTCAACTCTCTGGCGGTAAACTTCAGATGCTTTTAATTCGTCTATAACTATATTTCTCAAACTCTTTCCCCCCAAACGAACATGATATCCTTTGAACAAGATGCACAACCAATGAAAGTGCTTGCAGATGGCAGCATTTTCATGCTAATCTTAAAAAGGTACAGTTCCTTTAAATGCAATTTCCCTGAATTCAGTTTCTCTAAAGGCATTTTCTTTAAAGGTACGATTTCTTTAAAGGTACGATTTCTTTAAAGGTACGATTTCTTTAAAGGTACGATTTCTTTAAAGGTACGATTTCTTTAAAGGTACGATTTCTTTAAAGGTACGATTTCTTAAAAAGTACGATATCTTAAAAAGTACGGTTTCCTTAAGGCATAATTCCTTTAAGGCTTGATAAAATTGGCATCTACTATTCCTCACTAAGGCTCAATAGCTCGATAATACAGGTCTGAAGTTAATTCCCCGGATTAAACCTCAAGACTGTTATCGGACTAAATTTCAAGCCTCTGATCTGAGCATATTTCAACCTTCTTATCTGACTAAGTACCCAGATTTTCATTATTATCCGGGCTTTGATTTCGATAATTATCAAGCATTGAGTATCAAAGTTATTAGATAAATTCTATTTCTCCCGATGGTCCTTCTTTGTTTTTGCCTCGGTTTTCGTACTCTGGTTCATTTTCGTTTTCCGGAAGATGCTTCAGGTACTCCTGTATCATCATGGGAAAAACGTTTGCAGGTACAAAGCGGACTCCAAGCTGTTCGGCCCACTTTTCAATCCCGTAATCGCTTGCAATTACGGCGGCATCAAGCTCCTTGGCAAGGATAAGAACATCAATATCAGGAGCACTATCGAGAATTCCATATCTCAAAGCAGCTCGATATTTGTTCCGGAATTTGCCAATGATCCCTCCAATTACTTCCCTCTCAACCTCTTCCTTATACTCTTTTTTCTTGTTTTGCGGATTTTCCATAAAGAGGCATTCAGTAGCTGCCTCCCATATCGCGTCCTCAGCTACTCCCATTCCCCGGTTAATTCTTTCCCGCATATAGGCAACATATTCATGAAAGATCTGAGAAGTTACGCTAACTCTATACCGGTCAGGAGATTTTTTTACAAGCCAGGTATCTATTTTAGCCACGACCTCCCTGTCACAGCCGTTGCGACTTGCAAATTCGTACATCTCTTTATATACTGACGGATAGGGCACGTAGCAACTTATCCCGAAATGCAGACGAGCATCGGCTATCAGGTCAAGAATCGCTTTCATCCCCTCGCAAAGGGACGCATAGCCCATAACCTCACGCGTCTGCAGGTCCGTTAATGCTGTAGTATCCAGCACAAATCTCTGCTTGAGCATTTTTTCGAACCCTTTTAAGTAATTTTATCGTCTTATGTATTCTTTATCGTTTTGTATTCTTTATCGTTTTGTATTCTTTATCGTTTTATGTATTGATCAAAGATGAATAAAATTCTTTGTTTTATTCCCTTATTTTCTTCCGTTTTAGTTTATTAAATTAGTAACTTCCTTTTTGTTTTCTTGAGAATTCCCATTAATTCTAATTCTTATTCTGTTTGCTTAATAACCCCCACTCTGTTTGCTTGATAATTTTAATTCTGTTTGCTTAATAATCTCCACTCTGTTTGCTTGATTATTTTAATTCTGTTTGCTGATAATTTTAATTCTGTTTACTTCGCAACTTATTGCGATTAATAGCTACTTTCATTCAGATTAAGTACTATATTTTTATTTTTCTTCTGGTTTTATATTCCACCTTTTATTCTGGAAGCCACTTGTTTTTTGATCAAAATCAATAACTGTATATAGTTTCAAGCCCTATATTTATATAGGGAAGTTTAAAACCAGAGACTAGAAAGCGGTTTAAAACACATTTTTGTGAAGTGTCTTCTAATGTTGTTTCGATTCAAATGCAGAAAATATTTCCGAGACGACATTATCAAAAACATGTTTCTGTGAATTTATATTGTTTGCTTTCCCATCTCTGGACCGATCTTCTCGAGGTTGACATGCTAGCAAGCCAATGCCAGCAGGTAAAACACAGCTCAACGGTGTGAAAGACTGAGCCGGATTGGACACCTAAAGCCCGATTCGGTATGAGTATGGGTAATAAGCTGAAACTGGGGAATATGATTTGAGTGCAAACACGGAGACATTGAAACCTTGTGTAGGCTCAGCACAGGGTTTGGTGAGAAATCCTCTTGACACAGGAGGCGACACAATGAAGGAGCATTGCAATATTTGTGGTCGGGAACTGATGGAAGATGTACTGGTTGTGGACACCAGCCTGGATATGAAACCAATAAAATTCAAAGAAGTTCACGGAGAAAAGTCCGATCTAATATGCATTGAGTGTGCAATTGATTCGATTGAGAATCCACCTTTCGTATGTTCGAGATGCGGCCAGCCAATCGAATTTAATGAAAAGTTCTATGTATTTAAGGAGGCAACCACAAAACCGGGTGGCCCCAAAGTTGACTTTAAAGAAACATGTCTTGAGGACAAATATGTCTGCAGCACATGTTTTAGTGAGATAATGAACCCCGTGGGTGAAGAAAAAAAGATTTAAATGGAAAACCTTTCTATAAACTTCATTCACTCTTTTTAAATTTTGAATCCTTTGACAAGGATCGGGTTTCAGTTCCTGGAAAATCTCGCCAAGATAATACAGAACTGATTCTTCAGTTCTGTCACCCGCTTTTTCTAATTTTTTTTGTTTCTATTGTCTTTCTTCTCAATTTGTTTAGAACTTCCTGCCTAGAACTTCTTGCTCAAAAAAGTGATCTGGACATTTTTTAAGAAACTTATCCATAAATGTGTGAACTTTAATTTTACAAAGCATAAATATTAATCTTATAAAAATAGATAATATTGACCTACTAAGCACAATCTGATATACAAAATTTGATTAACTGAATGACTGCTTTCGACAGGTCTAAAGCTCGATTAATTTGTTCAGTTGACCTGTTCATAACTTCGGGGGTAATTGATTGAACGGAAGCAATGTGATCGAAATCCAAGACATGACATGGGGAGAAGTAGTAGAAAGCTCTAAAAAGCCGGTTATTGTAATGTTCTACAGCCCGACCTGCCCTTATTGCAAAGCTATGGAACCTTATTTTATGAACTATGCAAAGGAATTCCAGAATTCAGCTATTTTTGCCCGCATAAACATTGAAACAAGTCCCTGGACTGCGGAAAAATACGGAGTTCAGGGCACGCCTACGTTTAAGTTCTTCTGTCACGGAAGGCCTGTATGGGAACAGGTAGGCCAGATTTATCCTTCCATACTGAAAACTGCAGTTGAAGATATGATTCATTACGGAGAAGAGTGCATAAGAAAAAGTACTCCAGTTGGTCAGGACATTACAGGATACGCTTGAATCAACCTAACTGAAGTATTCAACCTAACTGAAGGATTAAGAGTATTTTTTCAATCTTTTGAGCTCTCAAGTAAAGCTCTCAAGCTTTTGCATTTTTCAGTCACAATTTATTTCAGATATTTTTCTCGTATAATTTCGTATTTACAAGCCCGTACTCATCAAAAGCTGTCCTGAAGCTTGTAAGAATGCTGAGGGTTGTGCCAAGCAGGGTTGAAACATATTGTGCTATCATGATGGTAATTTGATACTTAATGGCAACTAGAGGGCTTGCTCCCCCAAGAATCTGTCCGGTCATCATCCCTGGCAAAGTGACGATCCCCACGGACGCGATGTTTGCTAAAGTGGGTTTTACTGCAGCTCTTAAACTTTTTCGCAGGTATGGGAGAACAGCCTCATACATGCCCGCCCCAAGAGATAAGCTGTATAGATAGCGGTTCTCATTTCGCTTGATATCGCTATAAAAGTCACCTATTCCTACCACATTTCCTCGAAGCGAATTTCCAAGAAACATACCCGCTATAGGAATCAGGTAGCGTGCTTCAAGAAGATTCTCCAGATTAATAACGAATTTATTGAAATATAATAGAACTGCCAGGCTTGAAAAGGCAATTGCTAAAATGATAGGCGCAAAGAGTTTTTTTACATTAAGATCCACACTTTTTATTGCCGTATAGGACGCAAAGAAGATCATTATCCCTACCCAGGCCAGGTTTAAAAGTCCATTATTCAGGTTAAAAATAAAGTTCAGAAAAATGCCTGCTAAAAAGAGCTGGATTGACATCCTGAAGACAGCTTCCAGAGTGCTTTTTTCGAGTTCAAGCCGGATTTTCCAGCTTATGAAAATCGGAATTGCAAGTAAGAAAAAACAGAAAATTAACGAGGTGTAGCTAATATCATAAATTGGCATTTTTTCAGTCTTCCGGGGTTTTGTTTTTGTTTATTGGTTCGTTTACTGTTTTGTTTATTGTTTTATTTACTGGTTTGTTTACTGCTTTATTTACTGTTTTGTTTACTGTTTTATTTACTGGTTTGGTTACTGTTTTATTTACTGTTTTGTTTACTGTTTTGTTTACTGGTTTGTTTGAATATGATCCTGGAAGTTTCTCAGGACCTGGTTTCAAGATTTATTGTTTCCATCCAGTCGCGTTCCCATTCCCTATCATGGGAGACGATCAGAAGAGTCCAGTCTTCTCGGGCAAGGAAATAATCTGCAATCTTCTTTTTTAATTTCGCGTCAAGAGCGGAAGTGACTTCGTCAAGCAGGTATATGTTCCTGTTCAGGAGAAGAGCAATGAGGATTCCTATTCGCTGCTTTTCTCCACCCGAAAGCTCTTGGAAATCCTTCTCAAGGACATCGTCTTCCAGTTCTAGCTCCCGCATAAAAATCCTCAGTTTTTCATTGTCTAGTTTTTCTTTATTTGCCCTGTAAGAAAAGATATCGTCTAAGAGGCTTTTGACCTTTCCTTCCCCAAGGTCAGTATTCTGTACTACATAAGCAATTTCCTTTCGAGCCTCCCAGCAGGTTTTTGAATCGATTACCCGGTTCTTGAAATAGATGGTGCCTTCCGAAGGCTTTGTAAAACCAAGCAGTATTTTTAAGAGGGTGGTTTTTCCTGTTCCGGACTTTCCCCGCAGGAGAATTTTTTGTTTTTTCTTTACGGTCAAGTTAAAACCTGAGAGTATCTTTCTGTTCTCAAAAGAAACCCCGATGTTTTCGTATTTAATCAGTTCATTATTTAATGGTTCAGCAGACATGTTCTTAAGACCTTACCATGAAGGTATTAATATTACCTGATTATATTCTAGCCTGATTCTTTCAGTTATTAATCTGATATAAAATGTGTAATGATTCAGAGTCTTAGATTTTCAGGCAAGATTGTATTCTAGATCGATGGTCTAGAGTATTGTACGTGAACGTTAAAACTGAATCAATAAAGAGAAAGTTTATCATATACTATGTGTTTTCAGGTAATTCAATATCAGCTCAAAAATAATCTAGAATTAATAATTATTAAAGAGATAATTCTCAAAGAGATAATTCTCAAAAAGATAGTTTTCAAAGAAATAATTCTCAAAGATATGGTCTATCATACCTTTTCATGAGGGAAATCGAATGGATTGTAATACTCCAAACAAAAAACTTTCGACCCCAATCAAAGCCGCAAAGATCAACCCCGACATGAGTGTTGATGATCTTGTCAGGGAATACAGAGGCTGTGCCTTTGGAGCAGGCAGGCTGGCTGAGGCCGTAGAAATCTATTATGAGATGCTTGCTTCCGAAAAAACTACGAAATTTTTCGGGCTTGCAGGTGCCATGACTCCTGCAGGCATGAGAAACATTGTTGCGGATTTAATACGAGACGGCTACATCGACGTGCTTGTCACGACCGGAGCTAATATGGTGCACGACACTGTTGAAGCTCTGGGACTTCACCATTATAAAGGCACAGACTGTGCAAATGATATCCAGTTAAAGAATGAATGCATTGACAGGATTTACGATGTTTATCTTCCTGACCAGCACTTTACAGATCTTGAGGACTTTTTACAGAGTGTTTATGCCGGACTTCCTCAGGAAAAACTCTCGATCCGGCAGGTGCTTACTGAGATCGGAAAAAACCTTGATGATGATTCCTCTATCCTGAAAACCGCAGCAGAGATGGGAGTGCCTGTATATTGCCCTGCTCTTCAGGACTCAGTCATAGGGCTTCAGGCCTGGCTATATAAGGAAGGAAACCCTCTACATGTTGATGCATTTGCTGATATGCACGAATTTATAGAGACCTGCTATGCGGCTGAGAGTGCAGGTGCCCTGCTCATTGGTGGAGGGGTTCCCAAAAATTATATCCTGCAATCCATGCTTGTGACTCCAAAGTCCTTTGACTACGCTATCCAGTTAACAATGGACCACCCTGAGACTGGCGGCTTGAGCGGGGCAACCCTTGATGAAGCCCAGTCCTGGGGAAAAGTAGGGGAAAACGCAAAAGCCGTAACCGTGTATGCAGATGCAACTATTACTCTCCCGCTTATGGTTGCAGCTGTGCGTACACGCCTTTCAAAGAGGTGATTTCATGGAAAAGAAAAGCTGTATGATCCTTGCCCTTGATGTTTCCGACAGGGAAGAAGCTCTTAAAATTGCAGAAGATGTCTCGGAATTCGTGGACGCTATAAAGGTAGGCTATCCTCTAATACTTGCTACCGGGCTTGGAATCATCAGGGAGCTTGCAGAGTTTGCTCCTATAATAGCCGATTTCAAGGTTGCCGATATTCCAAATACCAACCGCCTTATCTGCGAGCAGGTCTTTGAGGCAGGAGCAGAGGCAGTCATTGCCCAGGGCTTTACAGGCCGAGACAGCCTTGATGCCTGCATTGAGGTCGCTTCCGAGTACAGGAAAGACGTGTTTGTGGTAAGTGAAATGAGCCACCCGGGAGGAGCCGAATTTCTCCAGCCTGTCGGAGAAGCAATCACAAGAATGGCAGCCGAAGCAGGAGCTTTTGGCCTTGTTGCACCCGCGACCAGACCGGAAAGAGTTAAGGCGATTAGAAAAATTATCGGCGATAAACTTACCATAATTTCCCCTGGAGTTGGCGCTCAGGGAGGAAAAGCATCTGATGTTATTGCCGCAGGTGCAGACTGGGTAATTGTAGGAAGAGCCATTTACAAAGCAGAATCCCCGAGAGAAGCTGCCCGCAAGATTGCTGCCGAGATCGAGGCCGAAATCAAGGGAGAAAACTAAAAAACTTTTTTTAAGACATATTTTGTATCTTCATATTTTGTCTTTTCATATTTTGTATCTTCATATTTTTTTATTTTTTTCTGAAAGATATTTCTTATATTAACCCAATGTATTATCTGAACATCAATTGAGTGCCTGTGATGAAAAAGTTCGCTGATTTCATGATGAGCCCTATGAGTTCTGAGGCACGAAAATTGAGTACCTCATGAATTAAATACTAAGAATGCCATTTACTTAGTATGTTCAAACTAGTGGATGCTGAAAACTTCCTAAGGTCTGAAGAGCTTTCAGAATGTAATCGGGAAATTTTGAGTAAGTATTTCAGATATTTGAGGCATGAAGGGAATAGTGAAAGAACAGCTTTAAACCATATGGAAAATATGATATGGATAGCGAAGGCTCTTCATGAATGTGATTTGGGGAAACTTACAGAGGATGACCTTTATCTCTTTTTTGATGCTTTAGAAAACTATACTTACAAAGATAGGGCAGGAAAGGTAAAGAAATATTCTGATCCGACAAAGGAGACTCGAAAAGTATCTTTCAAGAAGTTCTTAAAATGGAACAAAAATTACGAGCTTCACGAAAAAATAAAATGTAAGAGACTCAAAGGAAAGAAGCTTCCTGAAGACATCAAGTGTAAAGAAGATATTGTAAAAATGATTGAAGCAGGCAGCAATAGTCGGGACAGAGCCATTATAGCTTGTTTTTATGAGTCTGGCGCCAGAAGAGGGGAACAACTGTCTGTTAAGCTCAAAAACGTAGAGTTTGATGAGCATGGGGCTGTGATTACCTTCCCAGAAGGTAAGACCGGAGCTAGGAGGGTTAGACTGGTTTTCTCTGCTCCATACCTACGGGAATGGATAGATGATCACCCTAGAAAGGATGACAGAGATGCACCTTTATGGTGCACATTGGACAAAAAAGCTGGCCTTATGTCAGCTACCGGGCTTGTTAATGTATTCAATCGATGTGGGGAAAAAGCAGGAATAGAGAAAAAAGTCAATCCTCATTCCTTCCGCCACGATAGAGCAACTCACCTAGCTGCAAATTTTACAGAACAACAGCTCAAGATGTATTTAGGTTGGTCTCCTACATCGACCCAACCAGCTACATACGTTCATTTGAGTGGAAAAAATATGGACGACGCTGTTTTGAAAATGTATGGCATTAAAACAAATGAAGATGATACTGAATTCTTGAAGCCTGGAGTGTGTCCCAGATGCCATGAGCTAACTCCTGTAAATGCAAGGTTCTGTCTTAAATGTGGATTGCCTTTATCTAGAGAAGCTACAACAACGGTAGAATCCATAAAAGAAGATTATATGCAATTTGCGGACTTCGAAGAACTTAGAAAAATGAAGGCTGCATATGAACAGGGGCTTGAAGAAATCTCCAAGTTTAAGGAGGAGATGTTTAAAGCCAAAAAATGATTCATATAAAGTTCTGATGGGATTGTTATTTCATATAATTCCCATTTTTTTTCTGCATTTTTCGTAATAATCATCATAAAGGTGCTCTAACTTATCGAGTTCAATATCCAATTGTTTTATATTAAATATGTCAAATGAAGTAATCTCATTTATCTTAGATACAAATTCTCGTTCTTCGTAGATGTCACTACCGTCCATAACGTCTCGCCGATAAAAGTGGTCGAAAACTTTGTCGAAGCTTATACTTACGTTTTGATACTGATTGACTATTATAGTATGTATTTTAGTGGGCAAGTCTGCCGGAAATTCTTCCATTAGCTTTTCAAATATTTTATCAGGCATTTTGTTCAATCCTTCCTGATTCTGTAGGGAATCTTTAGGAAGTTTCTTCTCCCTTTCTGAGAGGATTTCATCCGACATCTTCATAGATAGCTCTTTTACAATTATTTGGATCTGCTTGTGGGAGTTTTTCTCTTCTAACGGGAAATTTATTTCTTCCAACATTTCTTGGAATTTTTCTTCTGATATTGTGCTATTCTGAAAGCTCTGTGGAGAATTTTGATAAATATCTAAATTCACTGAATCTTTTATGTACTCTTCATCAACAACCGACCAAATGCCAGGAATTTTCTGAATCCTTTTCATACATTCAGGATAAGCCTCGTGAATCAATTCCTCGATCTGTCTTTCGATCTTTCGTTTCATAAAGTCTCCGTCCGCCTGGTAAAATCTGGAAGCTCTGGCGTGTAATGTCTTAATTTCAGTATCCAGACATTTCGCGAAAAAAGAAGAAGATAATGATAATTGAACAAACGCTTTTTTTGCATGAATTGAACCTGCAGTAAAGTTAAACTTCTTGATGACTATATTAACAGATTTTTCATATTTGTTCAATCGTATCTCAGGGAAAAGAGACATGATATTCTTCAAATTTTCTATTTTTGTTATATCCCACTTGTTCTCAAAACCATCCCTTGGAGGTTTAATTTTTTCTATACAATTATCGTCTTCTAATCCATTCAAGTGGTTATCGATGTTCTTCTTATTTCTTATCCCATATTTTTCTCTTAAATGTGTTTTTAAATCTGTTGCTGATACAGCGTCATTTTTACTGAGAATATACGAAATAATTTCAGATTTTACTTCTCCTATGGGTAGACGATCTCCTGGACTTCTATCTTCTTTTTTTTCTACTTGTACCATCTGTAAATGCATATGCTTAGGTGTATAAGTTCTTTGCTTCTACCTCTTGATAACATGGTGTATGACTTGTTTTTCATACCCCTAGGTATTACCTCATCTAAGGATATTTTTTTACAATCTCAAAACATATGTGTAGAATAGAGGAAAGACAATGTTAATCTTTAGAAATAGAAAATTGCAGCAGGTCAGAGGTTCATTTTTTGTTCTTTTGCCCCCAGAATGGATCAGAAGCAACTTAATGAAAAAAAGTGATTCTGTGAAAATTGTACTGCTTGATGATGGAAACCTTAAGATTTGCCCGGTTCCTGCCACCCGCCAAGATGAAGGAACCGGAGTACCGACCACAACTTAAACGGAAGTGTCCAGCTATGAAAAATATGATCCTAAGTAATATATCATTTTTGGAATGGACAAAGCTGGTGAGTACTCAGCACCCTGACATATTGGAGCATATGAGGAAGAGTACTGATCCATTTGATCGAGCTATTGCAAAACGAATAATGCAAACTGCAGGAATGGAGAAGAATGATAAAAGCAACTAAGGAAAAGGCCAGAAGGAAAGCACGCAGTAAATAACACTCATAAAACAACCATAATAGAAAAGTGTAGTAAACAGACAAGCTTCAGAGTCTGGACAACTTTGAGAAGCCTGCCTGCAAGTGCCATGCTCTTTATTTGTAAGCACCATTAAAAATCTGAAGTTGTCATATCCATAAGCACAACTTCATGTATAAATAGTGCTTCTTTGTATAAAAAGCTTTTTTGGTCTACTGCATGCGTTTGTCTGTTTTCTCTTTTTCAAAACCATGATTTCCGAAAAGGTGATTGAAAAATGGATAACTTCCCAGTAATAATGACAACAGCACAGATGATAAGCGACTCAGAAAACAGACTCAGATTCATGCTTGATCATAATAAACTGCTTCCTAAAGAAGAGCAGCAGGACGAAGAAAGAATCAAAGATATATCAGAAGTAATGGGAGAGTATCTCGAAACTAGAGCTCCTGACTTCTCAGAAGAGGCTGCAACTGAACTTATGCACACAATACCTGTGCCTGGAAATAAAAGAGATAAATTCAGTGCAGCTCTCGACTTCGCAAAAACATATCTTTCAAGATTCACGTACAGTCAAATAGATGCATTCATAACTGTAGATATTTACGACTACTTCAAAATTTCAGCAGCAGAGGGTAAACTCATTTCAACAAAAATGAAGTCAATCTGCTCAGAAAATAGACAGGTAAAGAGCAAGTCAAACTTTAGCGCAACACCTAAAGACGAAAAAGAGTTTCCGCAAAACGTTAACAGCGAACCTGAAGACGATTGGGAATCATACGTGCTTCCAAATGCTGATAAGGGAGAGTACTCAATAAACTCAAACGGAATATTCAGAACAGAAACTGTAATGAGTCCAGATGGTGATGAGTCTGAGAAACTAATAACAGTTTGCAGAACACCTTTTGTACTCTGCGGAGTTAGCAAGTCTCTTACTGGTGACGAGTCTTACTATAAGATCAGGTATTCAGACAACTACGGTAACATTCAGGAATACTGGTCAAGCCCAAGTGTTCTTATGTCTAAACAGGATCTCAAGAAGGAATTCCTGCTTAAGAATATCAACTGCCCTGAGTCCGGAAACATCCTTAATGAAACTGTAGACTACGTGAGTAACTCAATCAGGGACATGGCCCAGTTCTTCAAGAAAGAGTTCTCTGCAAAACAGTGTGGATGGACTGAAGACAAGACCATGTTTGTTCTTGGAAACAGGGTTGTTACAAAGGACGGAACAGCACCAATGCTTAATATTGGAGACTCTACTGGATTTGAAGCCCTTGAGCAGAGAGGAACACTAGAAGGGTGGGTAAAAGGTACAAGAGGAATCTTTAACCACGAAATAATAAGGTTCAGAGCTTACGATACAATGTCAGCAATGACAAACTATGTCATTGGTCTCGAATCACACGTAACAGACATGTACGGTAACACTTCAGTAGGTAAAACCTTCTCAACACAAGTATGCCTAACAATGGCTGGAAGAATGGATAAGCTTACATTAAGTCCTAAGAGTACAAGGAATGGAATGTTCGTAACTGTAAGAGATTACTCAGACTTGCCTTTCCTAATTGACGAAACCACTGGTGAAGAAGACAAGATTAAAGATGTTGTCTACCAGATTACAGGTGGAATTGCCAAGATGAAAAGCACTCAGGATGGACACAGGGATGGCGGAGAAATATACCGCACCACCTGCATGACAACTGGTGAAAACATGCTCAGAGACAGTCTTGATAACGCTGGTCAGATGTACAGAGTAATTGAGCTTAAAGCTGACATCCCTGTAATGAAAACCAGAGAAGTAGAACTCATTAAGAAGGAAACTTCAGAGAACTGCGGGCATGTTGTTGACCTGTTCCTTGCAAAAGTGTTTGAAAAGAAGAACAACAAGACTCTCTGTGCAATGTACGAGACCTGTCTTGGAGAACTTCCAGAAGCAGTAGATAATGTACAGGGAAGATCAAAATCAATCTTTGCAGGAATCATGGTTGCAGGGAAGATCCTTGAAGAAGTGTTTGCAGAGATTGGAATTGACGCAATGGATGCCAAAGAGATAGTTAACAAGTACTTTGTGCTTTGTGTTAAGGAAAGACCTGTTGAAATGGAATGGGTTAGGGCACTCAGACTTGTAAACGATTGGGTAAACATTGAGTACAGGAACTTTGCAATCTGCCCTGCATCTGGCACAGTCACCAATGAAGGAAACAAGAGATGTGGATACATTGACGAGAAATACATAGACATTGTTGGGTCTGCACTTACTCTGAAACTCAAAGAAAACGGTATGAAGCCAACCAAGATAAAGGAAGATTGGATTGCAAACAATGTAATTGCCCCTAAAGACAAGAGAGGAAACCTGTCCTTCAAGAGGAATGGTTCTGCTGTCGGAGGAGTCAGGATATACATTAGCAAGATGAATGATGTTCTTGGCCTTGACTTCAAAGAAGGTGGAATTGAGGACACACCCCAGACAGAAAGTGTCAAAAAGGTTATGAAGACAGTTAGATTCCTTACAGAAATGCAGGGTTCAGCCAGTGTAGACCTGATAAAGCAGATAATCAATGATACAAGCGAAGAAATTGACAGTACTCTGTGTATGCTTGCAAAGAATGGAGATATCGAGAAGCTTAATAGCACAACATTCAAGATTGTCTAAAAACAATCTAACCTTCTTTTTTTTCGACTTTTACCTAATCAACATCATAGGAGTTGCGCCACTCCTGTTGTTGAAAAACCACTCCTTTTTTCAAGTTCATGACCTAAAACTGAAAAGGTCATGAAATCCAATTTCAAAATCATGACCTTAGTAATAGGTATCAGTAGGAAACATTGTAATACATTTTTAGCAAGTAGGTCATGTTTTTAAAATAACGAATTTTCGATATCTTAAAAGATTCTTTAGTGTTTGGGTCATGAAAGTCATGGAATTTTTGAAACATATAGAGAGATATTTGAGGGGGAGAAAAACAAAATTATTTGTGTATAGAATATTTTTTTTTCTGAGATTACGTAGCGTATATTATTTCTATATTTCATGACTTTCATGACCTTAGTGTATATAGATACTGTTTATGGCTAAAATAATTTCATGACCGTTTCATGACCCAGTGACAACTGATGCTGAATCAATTTCATGACCTATTCATGACCCAAACAAGAGTGCCTTATGGTGAAGGAGTTGCGTAATAAAAGCCAAAAGCTGTAATATAAGAGCTGAATAAAAGCTGGAACAGTGGTTGTATAGAGGCTAAATCACTAAGCACATAACCATTTTATTAAATTAAACTGATATTTATAAAATACTGTTAATGGATAAGTTTAGAGCACTATGGGAGATCATTCAACGGGCTTCGCCCTACTTGCGCTCCGGCTATGCACTGGCACAGGAGTTGCGGAATACCAATTTGCACAAGTTTGCATCCACGAATTCCAAGTTGACCGCGAAAGTTAACTTGACATTCCCAAGTCAGCATTACCTTCCCACCGCAGGAGTGGCGTTAAATTCCTGGGGGCGCGGGGGAGAATAACCAACATCTTTAGGGTGTGACTTAATTAGAAGCTCTGTATTGAGTTTAAATCGCTTGGTTGGGTTGACGAAATTAAAGAACTCTTCTTGTAGGGCTTTAGAATAAGCCTCATGCCATTTCGTAGGGACTCTTTCAGGAACTCATGTTCTGTGCAGAAGTTTCTAAGGATCTTATGGAGTAATTGTCAGGCCCTGTCAGATGCAGGTAAAGTTCTGTAATGGGCAGTCTCTGCTGAGTGAAAAATGCAGGAAACGTTCCACAGATGTTGTAATTGCAGTGTTTTGTGCCGAAACGTGCCGTATCAGTGCCAGGAGGTGCGTTACACATCTGATTCTGATGCATGAAACTTCATTCAAGATAAGGGAAGCATTGTGTTTTCATAAGCAGTTGCTGTAATTTCATCATTGGCTGCCGTGTTTTCATCATGGATTACTGTAATTTCGTCAGGAGTTATGGTTGTTTTCGTCAGTAATTATGACTGTTCCATCTAAATAATAGCGAAGTATAGTGAGGCAACTCTTTAAACTGAATTGTTCGCGTATAAATGGCGAGAGCATCGGTTATTTTAACTCACTTTTCCTTATAAAAATACTCCAGTTATCCAGTAATTCCAGGGATAAAAAGGCTTGCAGTTTCCCTACTTTCCACTGATTATATTTTTATACATTGGGCATTATAATTAATAGTTATATGCCTAGAAAAACGAAGCTAACTCCTGAACTCATTGATATTTGTGTTGAAAATATCAAGCTTGGGATGCCTTACACTGCTTGCTCAAAAGCAATAGGAATATCATATCAAACCTGGTGTAATTGGGTGAACCTTGGAAAAGACGGAAAAATGCCCTATTCTCAATGGTATATCAAGATCCAGGAAGCAGAGGCAGCCCTAATGAAAGAATGTTTAGACAGTGTTAAACTATCTATGAAACTTGGGGATGTGAAGTCTGCAATGTTTTTACTGGAAAAGCGGTTCTCTGATGATGGTTATGGAAAAACCTCTCAGGTTAACGTCAACGCTCAGAATCAGAACCTCAACCTCAATGTCAATTCTTCCGCCACGACTGAGGGCAGAGCCAAGATAAGAGCCGAAATCCTGGCAAAGCTCGCACCCAAGAGCAGGTTAATTGAGATCCAGGAATCCTAACAGGCGAGTTAAAACGATGACTCTTAAACCATCATTAGAGGACTACAGAGAGATAGGAGCAGAATTAAGCTTCCTATGTTACAGGCTCACAAAGCTTTCATGTAGATTAGGGAATGAGACAGGAATCACGAAGAAACCTTACAGGCTTGCGAGAGAGGCAGACCAGCTTTTAAGTAAGTGCAAATCAGAAGCAGAGGAATTAATGTTCCTTCATTATCCAGAGCTCGGAAGGGAAGGAATAAAGGTCTTTTACGGTGAGATCAAACTCCCGCCAGACCTGCAGTATAAGGCCCCTGAGAACTCCCAGGAGAGTTAAGCACTCTCCTTTCTCTCCCTATATGCGATCTGCTTGCACCTTGAAGAACAGTATTTAGAATCTTTCCGCTTTGATGTGAAGGACTCAGAACAGATTAAACAGGTATGCGCTTTTTCTATGTTATGGTTATTTGGCTCTGTTACACTTGTGTTACTCTCCCGCTTATCCTGTTCTGTTACTTGTATGTTACTGTTACCACTAAGAAGGGTGACAAATTCTCTTAACTTTCCCTCCAGGTTTTTCGCCATGTATGGGAGAGCAGCACGGAGGTTTGAGTTTTGGCGCCTCTCACCTATAAGATCAGGTATTTCTGGCATAGGATTATCTATAACGTAAATTTCAGGCATTAGTTTATCTAAGAGACTGTTAACCGCTTCCATGTTTTTCGTTATATTTGGTTCATTGCCTGTCTTACAAGCACTCACATATAATTCAAGGGTTGCCTGTCTCAGTTCTTCATTTGTAGTTAAAGGTTTATGTACTGCTGCTTCCCATGAGTTTTTAACAATCTCGTAAGCCTGTACTCTGTCGAGAATACTATAAAATAATTCCTTCTGTATGAGGTCTAGATATAAAGTCATTGTTACCCCAGTGTTACTTTTAGTAGTAACATATACGTAACACTATATAATTGTTAACTGTCTAAAGTGCTATTTTTTTTATACAAAAATTGTAGTCAGTATCCACAACGCACAAAAATTTAGAAATACCGCTTTCCGTTTGAAGTTTGGCCTATTACTCTGTTTGTTGCACTTGTAGTAGACATGTTGCATCTTGCAGGGACAATGTTTTCGCAACGACTAATTCGGAGCTCCGTACCTGCCTGTTTTCCTGGAGAAGATAATGTTCGCAAAGTATTTGACTCAGGAACTTTGAGGAGAGGATTTTCGAAACTGATTGAACTTTGGAGCCACTCCCTCCCCCTTCACAGCTACAGAGAGCGCAGGAGAATAGAAGATTTGTCTTTTCTACATTCTCTCATCACTGCATATAGAGATCAACACAGAGCCGCTGAATATGTCGCATGTTGCACACAGACTCCCTGATCTCTCAGAGATGAGACTGGGCTTATTATTAGCCTGCCTGCAAGGCGTTCAGTGCATGGCTGGACAAATCCACATTGCCTTTATTAAAAGCTTCTTGTAAAGGCTTAGATAAGGTGTAAGTTCACAGATGAAATCAAGAGATTAGATCATAAGAGAAAATGGAGAAGCAGTAAGAAAATATGTTTATTCGGGGATGTGTACAATTACTGTGAGTTCCTGGCCCTCTAATTCCTTGCCCACAGAAGACAGGCGCCCATTATTCCCAAAAACGCCAGTAAATACACGGTCATCAGGCGTAACCATAAGGTTATTTCGTTCCTTGTGTCCGACTATAATAGTTACTTCCTTGTTTGCGTATGCTGTTTTTTTAGGCATAGGGTATCCCTTAGAATCCACTTTGAAATATTCTACTTCATCATGTCTATTAGGGATCAGCACCATACTGCACATTATTTTCATGGGTACAGTATTAGACGGTCTATTAGATTCTCCAGTCATATTCTTTATATAGTAGACTTAAACTTTATAAACTTTATGACGCCAAAAGGGAAGTAATCGACTTATTTTCTTTCTTTCGCAGGTGCGTTCTCTTCCCCTCGTACAGAGAAAGGAGATCATTTAGATCACCCCGTGCCTTGCAAGAATCTGCTTTCCTATCTGCCATTGTTGTGCTATCCTGCAAGCTTCCTCATTTGTCAGGTTGAAAGGCTCAAGAATTAAGTAAGCCTCGGATATTGTTGTTGCTCTTTCGAGTGCTTTCTGAATTTTCTGCCATTTTGTTGCTCTTCCTTTTCTCTGAATCATTCTACTACTCCTTTTATCTTATCTGGTCTTTCTTATTCAATACTAAAATTGGGCTTAAAGTATATATGGTTTATGACTAAGAAACTGATTTAATCTACCATAACCCTATATTCCAAATGCTTCCTTTGTCTCCTATTTATGTTTTGACCTATGCTCTACTCAAAGGAATAAAGTTTATATACTTTAAGCCCAATTACTTTATTGTAGTAACATAAAAGGAGCGCAACAAATGAGAATTCAAGACCTTAAAATTGGGATGGCTGTCAGATACGAAAACCAGAAATGGAAAGGTACTATTGTTGGAATCGGTAGAGAAGAAATAGAGGTTATTTTTGAAGGGGACGGAGCACTTGAATACATCGACCCAATGTTTCTGAGGCCTTTCTAATCAGGCCTTTTGATCCTTTTTATGTTGTGCTCGGGAAAAGGTGAATGAATATGAGAAGAACTGTTTATGAGATGATTTTCGCAAGACTTCAGCAGATGGGAATTATTGACGAATCCGGAAAAACACAGGCTGACTATATGAAGTTTGTAAGCTCCGGTTTAATGTCTCTAAATGTGGATAAGCTCACATATGATACAATCGCACTGGCACACAACGGGAAGCAAAACGGGGATGTAATGGCTGACCCTGATATGGAAGTAAGAATTTATCCTGATCTAAAAATGGCTGAAGCTCTCACATTTAGAAATGATTACATGGGGATCTATCAAGAAGTATATCCAGAGACTGGGAAATATTATCCAAAACTCAAGAAAGAGCTTAATGAGTTTCTGAACAACTGGCTCAAAACTATGATTGAGATTCAAAGGTATCAATTAGCAGTATAAGAGGGGAATGAGCCGGATAATCCTGGCAAAAATCCCTTTAGGATGATTGATATTTCAGAAGGGAAAGACACAAACCTTTGATTTTTCCTTGAATTTTTGAGGCAGGATATACACGCTTTTCATGGATCATTCTGAAAAACGAGCATTATCGCCATATTTGATAAAAGTAGTTAGAGTTTATATTGATTCTGGTTTTCAATAACTGACATCCCAACCTGATTCTGCTCAAAGCAAAATCAGAACTTCTAAATATGGAGACAAGGTCATAATGTGCATATTCATTTTCAAATGAATACTATTTATAGTATATTAATCCAATTTATAATAAATCCAGGGTATATAAAGAAATATTTATGCTAGCGTTTTGGAATTAAAATCAGGTAGAAATTGATCATAGAAAATGCGCCCTCGTACAACGTCTTTGACAATGGAAATGTACTTATTAAGAGGATCAATGATTTCATCAAGTTAAAAACAACAAAGTTTGTGTAAATATGAATAAATTGAAAATTAACACTTTATCTCGCTTTGGATTCTATTTCAAAAAAGGTGGTGTACATACCGCCCGTACAATGATGCTGGAAGATCTAAAACTCTTACTATCATATGTTAACAGTCCAGATGCTTCTAAAACTGATTATCTCAGGGCCATCGAGGAAGACAACTGCTTAGGTAAGCGCTCTGGAAGAACCAAAAAGCTAACAGCGGAACACCTTGTAGAACTATATTCACTCGACCCATCAATTACTATTTTTCGAGCTATGAAGTATTTCTGGGAGCGAGATACTGATGGTCAACCCCTTCTGGCTTTAATATGTGCATACTCACGGGATGCGCTTCTTAGGATGAGTGCTCCTTTCATTATGCAGTATAAGGAAGGAGAAATAGTCAATCGTGAAACCTTGGAAGTATATATTGAAAAAAAATTTCCTGATCGCTTCAGCAAAGCGACTCTGAAATCGCTGGCTCAGAACCTTAATTCCACATGGACAAAATCCGGTCATCTTATAGGAAGAGCAAAGAAGGTACGCTCAAGAGCCAATGCAACTCCAGGATCTGTTTCTTACGCTCTATTTCTTGGATATCTAACTGGAGTTCGAGGAGAAGAGCTATTCAGGACAGAGTATGCCTGTCTTCTTGATTGCTCCATAGACCGTTCCATCGAGCTGGCTGAAGAAGCCTCTCGTCGTGGATGGATCGTTTTCAAGCGGATAGGAGATGTTATGGAAGTTTTATTCCCAAATCTTCTTACAGAACAGGAAAGGGAGTGGATTCGTGAGCAAAATTAAGCGACTTGTACAATCATACCGAAGTTATATCGCAATTCCATGGAGGAGAGATGCGGCTGCAGCTCAGCGTGTCATCTTCTGTGTTTATAACGAAAGTGATGAACTCCGCCTAAGGGCAGGAATTGATGAATTTCAAATTGCTACCCGTGATTTCGGTCATGGATGGGCTTTGTTTGATCTAACAGACACGTTTGCCGATTGGCTTGCTAAACAACGTTATGCAAAAAAATACTTTCAGCAGCCCCATCTTCTCAATGGACTGATGCATCGATATCTTGCCTATATCAAGCAGGAGTTTGAGAAGTTCCTTGAGGTTAATTCGGTCACCGAAGAATCAGTAGTAGCTTTAATGGGTGTTGGTTCACTTTTCGATTTTTTAAAGGTAAAAGATGTGGTAGAAGAGCTAGCTCCACTTGTTGAAGGTAGGCTGTTGGTTTTCTTCCCAGGGAGCTACGAAAACAACAATTACCGTCTACTCGATGGGTATGACGGGTGGAACTATCTTGCAGTGCCAATTACTGCAGACAGAGGAGTTTAAAAAAAGGAATCGTTAGAGTTTTCCAATAATATTTCGTGTTAAAAATTTTAGTTTTTCTATTCCCATCATTAAATTATTGAACAAGTAAAGAGTTTATGGAAGTCCTCAGAGGCATTTTAGATGAAAAATAGAGAAATATACCAGAAAGATCCGGCCAGTATAAAGCTTGTAAACGAGGGTGTAGCTTACGTAAATGACGATAAGACTCTCCAGGCGATGAAGGTTCTTCGTTACGAGCTGGATACCTTTGTTTGTGACGGACAATATCAGAAGGGCTTGGAACACATTCTGGAAACTTACCTCCGAAATATCAGTGAAGCGCAGCAACCAGGAGTTTGGGTCAGTGGCTTCTATGGATCAGGAAAGTCTCACCTGGTGAAAATGCTTCGCTCTCTGTGGGTAGATGTGACCTTTGATGATGGAGCTACTGCACGCAGCATCGCCAGTCTCCCAAAGAACATAAATGACCTGCTAAGAGAACTCAGTACCCAGGCAAAGCGGTACGGTGGACTTCATGCAGCTTCCGGTACGTTGGGAGCAGGTTCAAGTGAGAGCGTCCGACTGGCACTTCTCCGCATCATCTTTAAGTCGGTTGATCTTCCAGAGCAGTATCCAGTGGCCCGTTTTGTGATGTGGTTGAAGAACGAAGAGATCTATGAGACTGTACGTGGCTATGTGGAGCAAAATGGGTACGATTGGGATGAGGAACTGGACAATTTATATGTGGCTGAAGGTCTTCATGCTGCACTCATCCAAGCCAAGCCCAATTTATTTGCATCAACTGAGACCTGCGCAGAAATTCTCAAGAATCTTTTTCCTTATGTCAAGGACATCAGTAGCGACGATATGATCAAAGCTATCCGTCAAGCTCTGACAAATGAGGGGAAGTTCCCGCTTACTCTTATTGTACTTGACGAGGTTCAGCAGTATATAGGCGAAAGCAGTCAGCGTTCTATGGATGTCCAGGAAGCTGTGGAAGCCTGCTGTAAGAACATTGGTGGCAAGCTCCTGTTCATCGGGACTGGGCAAACAGCAGTAACCGGAACGTCAAACCTGAAAAAGCTGGAAGGCAGGTTTACAGTTCGTGTTGAGCTTTCAGATTCCGATGTAGACGCTGTCATCCGCAAGGTTATTTTGGCTAAAAAACCCCAAGCCATTTCTACTATTGAGCAGGTGATGCAAACCAATCTGGGAGAAATCTCCAGGCATCTTGCAGGAACGACTATTGGGCACCGACAGGAGGATATTCAATATTTTTCCCAGGACTATCCAATCCTTCCGGTTCGCCGCCGTTTCTGGGAAAACACCTTGAGAGTGCTCGACCAAACAGGTACGGATAGCCAGCTTCGTAACCAGCTCAGCATGGCCCATAAAGTAATTCAGACCAAGCTCGATGATCCTCTGGGACACGTTGTCACGGCAGATTATCTCTATTTTGATTCTGCAGATAAATTGCTTCAATCTCGTGTTATCCCCAGGAAGGTGCATGAGAAAACAATGAGCTGGATTAAGGGCTCCGAAGATGAACGGCTTATGGCCAGGGCCTGTGGCCTAGTGTTCCTTATCAATAGGCTTGCCGGAAGTAATAACGAAATTGGAATCAAGGTGACTGTTGACACTCTTGCAGATTTGATGGTGGAAGATCTATCTCAGGGTAGCAGTTACTTGAGGAGTAAGCTCCCAAGTCTTCTGGACAACTGCGAGCTGCTAATGAGAGTAGGAGATGAGTATCGTATCCAGACCGAGGAAAGTGCCGCCTGGAACGATGAATTCTTCAGTCAGCGGAATCAACTAGCTAATGAAGCTCATCGCATCGATACTGAACGCGATGATCGTATTCGCCGCAAGTTCGGTGATACTGTAAAAAAGATTTCTCTAAAACAGGGTGTCTCTAAGGTCTCACGTGACGTTTATTCAATCTTTGATGCACAGTTGCCTTCGGACAGTAACAAGAAAATCTGTGTCTGGATCCGAGATGGTTGGAGTATAGATGAAAAATCTATTAGAGTGGATGCGTTGCAAGCTGGAAACCAATCTCCAACTGTTTTTGTTTTCATCCCTAAACGTTCAGCTGATGATTTGCGTCACCATCTCATCGATTACAAGGCTGCCAGTGCTACTTTAGATAAGAAGGGTGTACCCAATACGCCCGAAGGAACCGAAGCTCGTGCTGCTATGGAAACAACAAAGCAGAGCGCTGAAGGTCAGATTAACGAATTGCTGAATGAAGCTTTTTCTGGAGCCCGTGTATTTCAGGCGGGTGGAAACGAAATTCTTGGAAATAACTTGCAGGATATGATACTTGAAGCTGCTGGAAACTCTCTCCAGCGACTGTACCCCCAGTTCCATGTCGCTGATCATAATGGGTGGGAAAAAGTATACTCCAATGCCAAAAAAGGTTCTCCTGATGCCCTCAAAGCAGTAGGTTATGAAGGTGAACCAGCTACAAACCCGGTATGCAAAAATATTCTGGGATTTATTGCAGGGGGCAAGAAAGGTTCAGAGATCCGCAGCCATTTTGAAAATGAAAATTTCGGATGGTCTGGAGATGCCATAGATGGTGGACTCCAGGTGCTTCTAGTAGCAGGTCTCATACGGGCACAGGACGAACACAGGCAAAGTATTGATCCCAAGGAACTGGAACGAAAAGCCATAGGCAAAGTTATGTTCAAAGTAGAATCTTCCACGGTAACAACTCCACAGAGGCTTCAGGTACGCAAACTCCTTCAAAAGCTGGGTTGCCAGTTCAAACAAGGAGAAGAACTAGCAGTTATACCTGAATTTCTTCAGAAAATGAAGGGATTAGCCCATCGTGCTGGAGGTGAAGCTCCTAAGCCGGAGCTGCCAAATATCTCATCATTGGAAGAAATTCGCCTAGAAGTCGGAAACGAACAACTTCTTTCTCTCTATAATCGTAAAGATGAACTCACACAGGCTATCGATTATTGGAACAATTTGGCTGAGCGTATAGAGGGGCGCTGGCCTTCCTGGACAAGTCTTCAGGAATTACTTAGGCATGCAGGAGAAATGAAAGCTGTACAGGAAGCACGCCAGCAGGCTGAAACCATCGAACATCAACGCCTGTTACTGACTGACCCAGACCTGATTCAACCTCTTGTTAAGTCTCTTGAAGATGTTTTACGCAAGGAGCTGACGGCTCAACAAAAGCGTTATGTCGATGAACTGGAAAAACAGAAACAACAACTGGAAGCAGATTCCTCATGGAAGGAACTTTCAAAAGATGAACGCGAGCAAGTGCTCATTAAGTGTGACATTACAGATGTCCCGGAAATTACTGTTGGTACACATGATGAACTTTTGAAGGCACTGAAAAAGTATCCGATTAATTCATGGAGCGACCGGATTGATGCCCTGAGCAACCGTTTTTCCAAAGCACGGGAACTGGCAGCCAAATCCCTTGAACCGAAAACCCAGACAATCGATCTCCCACGCCGCACCTTCAAAACAGAAGATGATATTGATGCCTGGGTTCAGGACGTAAAAGAACAGATTAAGACAGCCCTGAGTAAGGGCCCAGTTGTAATTAGGTAATTAATTCGGAGGATTTGAGAATGAAGCCTCTTGAAAAAACATTGAGAAATAAACTCGAAAAAACGGTGAAGGAAGCCAGGGATACTGCTGAGGCAGCGACTCGGACATCATTGGAACAGCTTGGCGTTGGTGAAGCTTCTCCTTTTGCCTACCTTTCTGAAGATCAGAAAGAACTTCGCCGTAAACTCCGTGCTCATGGCCGACAGCTTGGGGATCAGCGTAAACCTGAAACCGGAACTCAGGAAATCGACCGACTCGTCGAAGAAGTAGCATACGAACACTGGCACCGTATGTTATTTGCCCGTTTTCTTGCAGAGAATAATCTGCTCATGTATCCAGATCCAGTTGATCCTGTTGCTGTGACTCTCGAAGAATGTGAAGACATGGCGTTCGATGAAGGTGCAAAGAATGGCTGGGAAGTAGCTTCCCGTTACGCTGCCCGAATGCTACCACAGATCTTCAGACCCGATTCACCTGTATTTCAGCTCATATTGCCACCAGAACATCAGCAGAAGCTTGAAAAATTATTAGCAGATTTGCCTTCAGAGGTATTCACTGCTTCCGACTCCCTTGGCTGGGTTTACCAGTTTTGGCAAGCTAAGAAAAAAGAAGAAGTTAATGACTCCGAGGTGAAAATTGGCGCTAGGGAACTGCCTGCTGTCACACAGCTCTTCACAGAGTCTTATATGGTTAACTTCCTTTTAGATAATTCGCTAGGAGCGTGGTGGGCAGCACATCGATTGACCGAGGAGGATCTTAAAACTGTAGCCAGTGAAGAAGAACTTCGAGAAAGAGCATCACTTCCAGGTGTGCCGTTAGAATATCTTCGTTTCATTAAAACTGATGACGGTGTATGGACACCAGCTGCTGGAACTTTTGACGGTTGGCCAGAACATCTGAGCGAACTTAAGACTCTCGATCCCTGCGGTGGATCTGGACATTTTCTTACAGCCGCTTTCCTTATGCTAGTGCCAATGCGCATGGAAATGGAAGGACTTACTGCAAGGGAAGCAGTAGATGCAGTTTTGTGCGATAATCTGCATGGTCTGGAAATTGACAGACGCTGCGTGGAGCTAGCAGCCTTTGCTGTTGCTTTTACTGCTTGGCGTTATCCCAATGCTGGTGGGTATCGAATTTTGCCAGAAATACAAATTGCCTGTTCAGGGCTATCTATAAGCGCAAAAAAAGAAGACTGGCTGACACTTGCTGGTGATGATGCAAATCTGAAGGTTGCTTTGGATACACTGTATGAGCAGTTTATTCAAGCTCCGGTTCTGGGTAGCCTGATAACTCCTGGAATAAGTTTTTCTAAGGGCAATTTGATTGGAGTAGAGTGGGAAGATATTGCACCACTCCTGGCAAGAGTCCTTTCCAATGAGAAAGATGAAGAAAAAATAGAAATGGGCGTGGTTGCTCAAGGACTCTCGAAAGCAACCATTTTAATGGCTGAAAAGTATCACTGGATTATTACTAATGTACCATATAAGAAGACAGCAGAAATGGTTTCTTTGGTTAAAGATCACTTTGAGAAATACTATCCAGAAGGAAAGACTGCATTAGAAACTGCATTTTTAGACCGCTGTCTTAAATATTGCACCAAGGGTGGTAATGTCTCTGTTGTTCTTCCTCAGAATTGGCTCTTCCTCACTACTTACAGAAAGTTTCGAGAGAAACTTCTTAGAAACTACAATTGGAATCTTATTGCTCGTTTAGGATCTGGAGCCTTTGAAACGATCTCAGGTGAAGTGGTTAAGGCCATACTCATTAGCATCAGCCGAGATGATAGTATTGCCTCCGTAATTTCCGGAATCGATGCTGCTGAACCCTATCAGCCCTTAGAAAAGGCAGAAAAATTGCGGTATGGGGAGATCAAGAGAATAGTACAAGCAAAGCAGCTTAAGAATCCAGATGCTAGGCTGATTTTTGAAGAATCTGCTGAAATACCACTTCTTGAAAAATATGCAAAAGGATTGCAGGGTATTTCTCCCGCTGATTTACCTCATTATGGTCGAAATTTTTGGGAGCTAAATAAGATTTCAGATGAATGGCACTTTTGGCAGAGTACAATTTCATCTATTGCATACTATGGTGGTAAAAGTCTTCTGTTGTGGATGAATGATGATTTTAGAGCTGCGCTAAATAATGGAACTGCATATTTAAGAGGAAAAGAGGCATGGGGTAAGTACGGTGTATTGATTAAGCAAATTGGCTCGCTTCCATGTGCTATTTATTCTGGGGAGAAGTTTGATACCAACTGTGCTGTTATCTTACCGATAGATCAATCTTATTTATTGCCAATTTGGTGCTTTTGCTCTTCTAAGGAGTACAGTGAGAGTATTCGTTCAATTGATCAGAAGTTAAATGTCACAAACGCTACCCTTGTTAAAGTTCCCTTTGACCTTGAATATTGGATTAAAGACGCTACTGAAAAATACCCTGAAGGCTTGCCTAAACCTTATTCTGAAGATCCGACCCAATGGATTTTCCACGGGCATCCAAAAAAAAGTGACGAATCCTTACAAGTTGCTGTGGCCCGTCTACTTGGCTATCGATGGCCCGCTGAGCAAGACCCTGAGATGGAACTCTCCGATGAAGCGCGAGATTGGGTGAAAAAATGCGACGAGTTGATTTCCTATGCTGATGAAGATGGCATCGTTTGCATACCTCCAGTTAGGGGAGAAGCCTCTGCAGCCGATCAGCTCCTTAACCTACTGGCTGCTGCATATGGTGATTCATGGAACAATGACAAGCTCTCAGAATTGCTAAAACAAGCAGATCATGCGGGTAAACCATTGGAAACCTGGCTGCGTGAGAAATTCTTTACTCAACATTGCAAGATTTTCCAACATCGGCCATTTATTTGGCATATATGGGACGGCCTGAGAGACGGTTTTGCAGCTTTAGTTAACTATCATAAATTGGATAAAAAGCTGCTTGAGACACTGATTTACACTTATTTAGGAGATTGGATCAGCCGCCAGAAGCAGGATAAAGCAAATGGTGTTGATGGTTCACAGGAAAAGCTTGATGCAGCTGAGAGCCTGAAGAAAAAACTTGAACTTATCCTTGAGGGTGAAGCTCCTTACGATATTTTTGTCCGCTGGAAACCCATTGAAAAGCAGCCTGTTGGTTGGGATCCCGACCTCAATGATGGAGTACGTCTCAACATCCGACCATTCATGAGTGTACCTGATGTGAGCAAGAAAGGTGCAGGTGTTCTCCGGGACAAGCCTAATATCAACTGGAACAAGGATAGGGGAACAGATGTTGGATCAGCTCCTTGGTATAACCTTGGTCTTGAATATGGAGGCAAAAAAGGTGACCGCATCAATGATCACAATCTGAGCCTGAAACAAAAGAAGGAGGCAAGGGTGGCTGCAAAATGATTAAATCCGTAAATAATTACCCTATTTCTCAACTTTTCGATATTGAAGCTAATGTTGTATATACCGTTCCTCGGTACCAGCGGGAATATACATGGGGGAAATGGGAATGGGAAAAACTCTTTGATGACATCCTTGAAAATGACAATGGTTACTTCCTCGGTTCCATCATTTGTATCAATCAAAGTACTGACGCTCTCTCAGTTCAGCAGCTTGAAGTAGTGGACGGTCAGCAGCGGATGACTACTCTGTCGTTGCTTTTTGCTGCCATTTACTCATGCCTGAAGTCACATAAGGATCTGCTTACTGAGGATCAACAAACAGACTTACTCAATCTAAAAAGAAAGCTGGTTCTCAAGAAGGACGCAGACCAGATACGTGTGATGCCTCAGGTTCAGAACCATAACAAAGAGGATTATCTTTCTGTTCTAAATGAAGCTGGAGTCGTCAAATCCTTTAATATTCCTCCCAATGCTGGAAACCGGAGGATCTTCAAGGCTTATCGGTATTTCCAGGAGAGAATAAATGCTCTCGCTGGCCACTCAGAGGAAGAACTGGCAGCTATTATGGGATTTGGGGAAAGAGTAAGTCTGGCAACATTGGTAAAAATTGAAGTAGAAAGTCACTCGGACGCTTATATACTGTTTGAATCGTTGAATAACAGAGGTGTGCCACTAACACCTATTGATCTCATTAAAAATAAGTTATTAGCTAAATTGGAGCAGATAGATCCTGGACACATTGACCAGCATTTCAATAACTGGAACTATCTTTTGAATTACCTGGGAGACGATTATACAGTTCAGGAACGGTTTTTCAGACAGTACTACAATGCATTCAATAACGAATTCAAGCCAATTATCAAAGATGTCCAGAATGCTTCAGTAGCTACACGTTCAAACCTCATTAAGATTTATGAAAAACTAATCGTGAATGATGCAAACGGCTTTTTTGAAGAGATTCTGCAGGCTGGTAAATGTTATTCTTTTATACTTAATCCAAAACAGGAAGAATTGTATGCTTCTCTTTCCAGGCCATTAAAAGACCTTGAACGCATCCAGGGTGCTCCTTCGTATCTATTTCTTTTATTCGTTTTGCTCAAAAAGGAACGCTACCTTCTTGACGAAATGCACCTAAACAAAATTATCCAATTGCTTGTCCGTTTCTTTGTGAGAAGGAACCTTACAGACACTCCTCCTACAAGAGATCTAACCCGCCTCTTCATGAATCTTATTAACAAAATAGATGGGCTGAAAGGCGATGAAATTGTTAGGATAGTTGAAAAGGAGCTTGTAGCTGTTTCCGCTAATGATGAGGTATTTCGTAGACTTCTTGAAGGGCCGGTTTATTCAGAAAACTCCGAAGCTGTTCGTTTCATCCTTTGCGCATTGGAAGAAAAAGCCAAGACACGAGAGAGCATGGTGGATCTTTGGGCAATGGAAGGAAAAAGATACGTTTGGACTATAGAACACATATTCCCCCAAGGTGAAAACATTCCTCAGCCGTGGATAGATATGATTGCTGAGGGGAATAAAATAAGAGCTAAAGAGTTGCAGGCAAAATATGTCGATCGTCTCGGAAATCTGACCATTTCAGGGTATAATAGCAATCTAGGGAACAAAAGTTTTGAAGAAAAAAGAGACAGGAAAGATAAACAAGGGCGCTATATTGGATACCTAAACAGCCTCTATCTGAATGAAGATCTCGTGAAAACTGACAAATGGAACATCGAAAGCATCGATTCAAGAACTTCCAGGCTCGTTGAAGAGACGCTAAACCTTTTTGCCCTGAAGGAGAAGGAATAAATGCGTTTCATAGAACATTTTATCAAAAAAATTCGTCAGGCTGCAGTTTACAATTCGGATGTGCAGGTAGCTCCTGCCTGCATTTTATGGCCGGACAGCGACAGGCAATGGGAGGCTGTAATTTCTAACCTGCAGAATGAGCTGCCTGAGCTCTTTGTCCTTGGTGACTACGATCCAGAAAAACGATCAGGGCCGGCGATCTGGCTGCGCTGTGTAGTTGCAGGTAAAGTTGATGATGTTGATCTGCCGAGTGACAGGACACCTATTTTCTACCTTCCGGGCTTCAGCCGCCAGGACTTACGGGCTGTGGAAAGCTGTCCTGACCAGCTAAAGCCTCTGGTTTCACTCCAGTACCTTGGAGTGATCTGGTCGCAGGTCAATGCCAAGGATTGGACTATCCTCGCTTTCCTCAAATCTGACCAGGGGGGCATGGGCCTGGATGTCGCTCTGGACAACGACACCAAGAATGCCATGCAAATGGCTCTTTGCCCTCTGCTGGATGAAGAGATAGAGCTCCTCAAAGGTAAACGGCTAGACAAGGACTACTTTAATACTCTACTTACTGGGGGCGACCCTGTCCGTGACTTGCTTCAATGGCTTGATCATGGGGATACCTTCCGTGCTGAACATGACGAAAACGAATGGAAAGCTTTCGTGGAACTTTGCAAGTCTCAGTTCTCTTTTGATCCGGAAAAAGATGGAGTTATTGTTGGAGCGACAAAACTGGCTTGTCATGAAGGATCCTGGAATCCTGTTTGGGATAGATACCGAGAAGCTCCAAAACGATATCCTAGTATCCCTGCCCAAATACGCAAATGCAAACCACCCAATGGGACAATCCAATGGCACCTAGGGGGAGGCAAATTTGATGGCTGGCCACAGTGGAATGAAACCCAGGAGAATAAGCTTCGCACAGATTTGAGTGCTCTAGAGAGCATGCCATCTCATGAAGCCCGTAAAAAGCTTACAGAACTTGAAACCCAGCATAAGTCAAGACGCAGTATGGTATGGGCGGAGTTGGGTGAAGCTCCTCTTGCACGTGCTATGGAACACCTTTCTGTTCTTGCCTCTACCACGACTACCGCTCTGGCTGCAGGTTCCGTTGATGACCTCATGGCTGGTTACACGAATGCCGGTTGGAGAGCTGACGATGCCGTGATGAAGGCTCTTGCATGTGTGGAAAATGAAGAAGACTTTGAGGCGATCAAAAAAGCAATTCAGTCTATTTATATCACTTGGGCTGAAGAATCCGCCAGATACCTGCAGAAGATTGTGGAAAAATCAGGGTATCCGGGTGGTAGTGCATCCATCTGCAAAACACTTCAGTACAAAGATGGAGAATGCGTCCTGTTTGTAGACGGACTTCGATTTGATACCGCTAAAAGGCTTGTGGAAATGCTTGCTTCAAGAGAATATAAGGTAGAAGAAAAAACAGTGTGGTCAGCTCTTCCCAGCATTACAGCGACGGGTAAACCTGCAGTGACCCCTGTGAGAGATAAGATAAAAGGTGAAGATTCCAGCACTGACTTTGAGCCCGTTGTTGCTGAAACTGGTCAGTCCCTTAAAGGTGGTTACCATCTGAAAAAGTTGCTAATTGATGGAGGATGGGAGATTTTAGAACGCTCATCGAGTGGCAATGTAAATGGTCGTGCCTGGTGTGAATTCGGCAACATTGACCACGACGGTCATGACAGGGGATGGAAACTCTCCAAGCATCTTGAGAGCACGTTGAGCGAGATTCAGGACAGGGTAATTCGTCTTCTTAAAGCTGGGTGGAAGAGTGTCCATATAGTCACTGATCATGGATGGCTTCTATTGCCAGGTGGATTGCCGAAAACCGATTTATCAAGTGTGTTGGCAGATAGCAAATGGGGTCGCTGTTCCTCTATTAAACCCGGCGCCAATACAAGTGAGCGACTCTATCCGTGGTACTGGAACACAAATCAGTATTTTGCGTTAGCAGATGGTATTAGTTGTTTCCGTAATGGTATGGAATATGCTCATGGTGGTTTGAGCCTCCAAGAGTGCCTAACACTGGAACTAAACGTTTCGTCTGGAATCTCGAAGGTTTCAGCTGTTTCCGTGGAACTTACGGATATAGTTTGGAAGGGGCTGAGGTGTACCATTGCTGTTGATGGAGAATTCTCCGGTTTATCACTTGATATTCGCACTCAACCAGGAGATCCATTTTCCAGTGTGGTTGTGAAAGTAAACCCGTTGAAAGATAACGGAACAGCTTCTGTAGTTGTTGAAAATGAAGAATTGGAAGGGGTCAGTGCAACTATCGTTCTGCTTAATTCTAATGGTCAGCTTGTGGCCCAAACTGATACAGTCATCGGTGGAGGTAAAGAATGAGTGAATTGGATCAGATAGACAGGCTGGCTGCCTCGTCTCTTGATGGATATCTGGTCAGGAAAGATCTTGTTCGGACTTTCAGTCGTCAATTTCCAGTACCTACCTACGTTGTAGAGTTCCTTCTGGGACGTTACTGCGCAAGTATAGATAATGATGAGATAGAGGAAGGACTTGAAATCGTCCAGCGGCAGTTAAATTCTCGCACCGTAAAGGCAGGAGAAGAAGAACTTTTTAAATCCAGAGCAAGGGAAAACGGTGAAGTGAAGATTATAGATCTCATTACTGCCCGCCTTGATGCTAAAACAGACTCCTATGTAGCAACATTACCTAGCCTTCAGTTAACAGATGTTAGAATCAGCTCTGAACTGGTAAATGAGCACGAAAGAATGTTGACTGGAGGGTTCTACGCTGAAATTTCTCTCAATTATGATGCAGCCATTGCCCAGGAAAGCAAGGGACGACCTTTTGGAATTGAAAGCCTTAGGGAGATCCAGCTATCTAAGAGAGATGTACTGAATGTTATGGCAGAGGCCAGGAAAAAATTTACTACCGAAGAATGGAAGGCTTTTCTACTTCGAAGTATAGGCATCGAACCAACTACTCTTTCTGAAAGAGTAAAGAACGCATTCCTTCTAAGGATGGTGCCTTTCGTAGAACGCAACTATAATCTTGTGGAGTTAGGGCCTCGCGGTACCGGAAAAAGTCATCTCTTCCAGCAGATTTCACCTTATGCTCATCTAATCTCCGGCGGAAAAGCTACAGTAGCAAGGATGTTTGTAAATAACTCCACCGGTCAGCGTGGACTTGTCTGTCAGTATGATGTAGTTTGCTTTGATGAAATTTCTGGCATCAGCTTCGATCAGAAGGATGGTGTCAATATCATGAAAGGATACATGGAATCCGGTGAGTTCAGCCGGGGCAAAGAGAGTATCCGTGCCGATGGAAGCATGGTCTTGGTAGGTAATTTTGAGGTAGATGTTGAGCATCAACAACGTGTTAGCCATCTCTTCGGCCCCATGCCTCCGGAAATCCGAGATGACACTGCTTTCATGGATCGTATTCATGCTTATCTTCCAGGGTGGGATGTTCCCAAGATCAACAAAGAATTACTCACTGATCACTTTGGCCTAGTCAGTGATTTCCTTTCGGAGTGCTGGAGTCAGCTTCGCAATCAGAGCCGAGTTTCTCTGCTCCAGAACCGTGTTTTTTACGGAGGTGCGCTCAGCGGCCGGGATACAAACGCGGTAAACAAGACTGTTAGCGGGCTTTTGAAACTGCTCTATCCCGGAGATACCACAGAAATTCCAGAGGAGGAACTTGAATGGGCTGTCCGGATTGCTATGGAAGCAAGACGCCGTGTTAAGGAACAACAAAAGAGAATCGGTGCAGCAGAGTTTCGGAATACCCATTTCAGCTATGTTATGGGAGAAGATGGAATAGAAAAGTTCGTCTCTACACCTGAGCTTCAGAGTGAAAACAGCATCGGAGGAGATCCTTTGGAACCCGGACAGGTTTGGGCCATTAGCCCTGGCAGTATAGACGAACATCCTGGACTATACCGTATCGAAGTAAATGAAGGCCCTGGATCAGGTGTGAAAATTCTAAATAAACCGGTTCCACAGGCTTTCCGTGAGAGTGTGAACTATGCTGAACAGAATCTCTATTCTAGGTTTATGCAACTTGTAGGAGACAAAGATCCTCGCCATCATGAATTTACAGTCCAGTTACGAGCTTTTGATGTCTCAAAGTCTGGAGCAAAGCTCGGAATGCCCTCTTTAGTTGCCCTCTGTACTTCATTATTAAGGAGGAGTGTTCGTGGTGGTTTGATCATAGTTGGCGAAATTGCTTTGGGTGGTTCCATTGAGCCTATTCATAATCCCGTGACTATTGCAGAAATTGCTGTTGAAAAAGGTGCAACTGCCCTTCTTATGCCCGTTTCTTGTCGCCGTCAGCTTTTCGACCTATCTGATGATATGGCAACTAAGATTGATATTCAGTTTTACTCGGACGTTCGAGATGCTTTAGTCAAAGCTATGGTTGACTGATTTGAGGTAAATTATATGTCTAAAGATAAAAGAAAAGATGGAGATTCCTCTGAACAATTCGTGCTCATTTGAACAATTCGTGCTCATTAATACCTAAGGGAAGAGATCTTAATTGCCGCAACTAAGGTTTTTGAGGAGATACGATCTAACTTTTCCCGTTGGATTTCTTCTTCTATAACTTGCCAACTAAGGATTAAATTTCAAGAAGTATGGCTGAAAATACAGCCATTATTTGGCTTTTTGGGTGTACTTTTAAACGTAAAGCACGGATTCTGATCTGCGCTCATCTATGTTTATCCTTGGTTTATTGATAATATAGGGGGATCGATACACATTTTTTGTACTATCCAATTTTTCGCGATCATGGTCTCTTTAATTTGGAGTTCAGATACTCCTTTAAAACTACGGCGTTATTAAAATCTTCATTTTTTGCGGCGTAGAGTAGGGTCAGGTCAGTTTCTTTCGCTTTATCTATGAGTTTCTGTACATACTCTTCTTTTAGCTCCAGTTCTTCAAGATAGCATTTCCTGAACTCTTCCCATTTCTCAGGATTATGTGAAAACAGTTTTCTAAGCTCGTCCCTAGGAGCTATCTCCTTTAACCACAGATCAATCCTGACTTCATCTTTTCGAAGCCCCCTAGGCCAAAGCCTATCGACAAGTACCCTGAATCCGTCCTGGTCTGATGGCTGTTCATAAATCCTTTTCAGTCGAATCAACTACTTCCCCCCCCTTTTAATTATTTAAACATTTTCTGAGTTCATTTAGTCATTTACTCATTTTTGACTTTCTGGATGGGCTCTAAGAGAAACATCAGCTTCTTGAGTTTCAAAAACTGGATTTGTGCTTTTCAACCAATTTCTCATATACTTCCAACGTTTTTTCCGCTATGGTTTTCCAGTTGTATTTCTGTTTAAGAAGATCGTTCCCTTTTTCTCCCATCCTGTTACGACCAAGCCCTTCAAGGATATAATTTAGACCCCAGGCAATAGAAGAGGGTTCTTTATAAGCAATAATACCTGTTTTGAAGTTTTCCACAAGGGCGACTGCATCACTTGCGACTATCGGTTTACTTGCATCCCAGGCTTCAAGTACGACAATTCCGAAAGGCTCGTTCCTACTAGGAATGCAGACAAGGTCACAGGCATTAAACCAGTCTATCACAGTATTATCCGGGGCATACCCAAGAAAGTTACAGGAATTACCGATCCCAAGTTTATGAGCTTGATACTCACAATGGGCGCGCATTTCTCCTTCTCCTATGAGTACAAACTGTGCATTCTTTTTCTTCAGAACCCTTGCCGCAGCTTCTATTAGCAGGTCAGGCCCTTTCTGATATGCCATCCTTCCAGTAAAAAGCACAACTGGAAGACACGGATGAATGCCATAATGCTTTTTTATATTCCCTGGATCGACTTCTCTTTTAATCTTTCCCACATTTATGCCGTTAGGAATTTTCCAGAGTTTGTAATCGGGAATTTTGTAAATTTGCTGAATTTCTTTTTTTAATATTGTCGAAGTAATGATCACATCGGAGCATTCGTACCCTCCGAGCCATTCCCTATGCGAGATTTCCTTTGCCTCCCACCAGTCTCCATAACGATTTCCATTACGTCCCCATTCAGTGCTGTGAAAAGTCAGAACAAAGGGCAGCCCGAACTCGGCTTTTATTCTGCAGAGAACATTTACAGGATGCCAGTCGTGCCCATGCAAGACGTCAAATTCACCTGCTTTCTCTCTTACATTCAGGAACCGATTGTACATATTTTCGCACATCAGGTTCATCTGTTCCACTATCCCCCCAATTTGATCACAGGTAACTCTGTGATAGTGGACGCCAGTAATTATCTCATCATTATTTTCGTGGCCCCGTGTAAAAAGGTGAACTTCGTGTCCCTCAGCTGCAAGAGCTTCTGAAAGTTCGGATACATGGGGGGCAATTCCCCCAACACGTATGGAATACAAACTTTCCCAGGAAAACATTCCTATTCTAATTTTTTTCATAGGTTCACTTATCCCTTTTTGTCAAGGTGAGGGTCAAGGAACTAAATCCCAAACAGAATACTGTGTGCCTGGCGGAGTTTAATCCTGGTTCCCAGGTGAAGACAAATTCCTTAACTGTTCCATCAGGCCGAGAAGGTTAGCCTCACCCCATAACTCGACAATCTTACCATCTTTAATACGGAAGATCTCTATACCAGTCATAGTTATTGGTTTTCCTGTGATCGGCAGACCCATAAAATCGCCTTTATGTATACCATGGGCTGTGAAGCGAGCAGCCACATTATCTCCTTCGGCAATCATATCTTCTATTGTAACATTAAGATGCTCGAAGGCTGCTCTGCATGAGGTGATTACTTCTTTTATTCCATTTATTCCTGAAGATACAGGAAGAGGAACATGAAGAGTGAAATCAGATGATAGCAGTTCATTGGCAATATTTAGATTTCCTTTAGAGGGCCCTTCCTCAAAGAATCGACGGACTATTGCTTTATTCTCTTCTGTAGACATATTTCTCCTCTATTGTTTTATTTATCCTGTTCGTGTGATTAAATCTTACAGCAAACGTGTGGATTCAGTTTGCCTCGGGACTTTAACAACAAGTACTCTAAAGACTCCATCTCCAGGATTCAAAAGGCGATGAGGAACTTTTGCAGGACTTTCAATTAACGTATCCCTGCTGACCTCCTGTTGTTCATCCCCAATCTCAACTACGCCTTTTCCCTCCAGAATATAGAAAAAGACATCTGTTGGAGTGATATGCTTTTTTAAAGCTTCTCCTGGCTTGAGTTCTATGTGTACTGCTTGGGCATGTTCTGTATCATAAAGAGTCCGAACGCTTACATTGTGAGGATTTGGTTTTTCAGGTGAAGACTTCATCTCAATAACTTTCATATTGTTCCCTCTTTTTAACCATAATTTTATGTTATCCTGTATATTTTTACAAATTATGCTAGTGTTGCATCAATGTTTGTTGACGCAACACCAGTTTCTTCCTGAAGCTCATGCTTGATTCAGAAGCACTTTCATATCCGCTTCAACGGTTGTGTTTGGCCTGATATTGAAATTATCAACCAGCACTTTAAGAACGTTTGGAGATACACAAGCCGGAAGTGTTGGGCCTAGGGTGATGTTCTTTACTCCAAGACTCAAAAGAGCAAGCAGAACAAGCACGGCTTTTTGCTCATACCATGCTATGTTGTAGGAAACAGGGAGATCATTTATGTCCTTGAGACCGAAAGCCTCTGCAAGTTTCTGAGCTATTACTACAAGCGAGTAACAGTCGTTGCACTGCCCGGCGTCGAGAACTCTCGGGATTCCTCCTATATCTCCAAGATCCAGTTTGTTATAGCGGTATTTGGCACAGCCAGCTGTCAGAATTACTGTGTCTTTTGGCAGGGCTTTTGCAAAATCTGTGTAGTAAGCTCTTTCCTTATGTCTGCCGTCACAGCCTGCCATAACTATGAACCTGCTGATTGCTCCACTTTTTACGGCATCTACGATCTTATCTGCAACAGAAAGGGCTGCATCATGTGCGAAACCTCCAACTATTGTTCCACTTTCCAGTTGCTCGGGAGGCTTGCTCATTTTTGCCTGTTCTATAAGGGGATTAAAGTCCTTTGTGCCATCTTCTTTTTCGTATATGTGGGTAAGCCCTTCAAAACCCACGACTCCTGTAGTGTAGATCCTGTTTCTGTATGATTCCCTTGGTGGGATTATGCAGTTTGTTGTTAGCAGGATGGGGCCGTTGAATTTTTCGAACTCTTCGTTCTGTCTCCACCAGGCATTTCCGTAATTGCCTACGAAATTGTCATATTTCTTAAAGGCAGGATAAGAGTTTGCAGGCAGCATCTCACCGTGGGTATAAACATCGATTCCTGTGCCTTTCGCTTGTTCAAGGAGCTGTTCGAGATCTCGAAGGTCATGCCCACTGATAAGTATTCCAGGCCTATCTCTTACACCTATGTTAACTACTGTTGGTTCAGGGTTTCCATATGTTTCTGTATTTGCTTTGTCAAGCAGGGCGAGGACAGCTACACCTTTCTGTCCACACTCCAGGACAAGACCGATTAGAGCTTCCACTCCTAAGCTGTCGTCTGTTGTTGCAACCAGTCCTTTTTCTATAAACTCAAAGCTTGCTTCATCTTTATATCCCAGAATATAGGCATGGTGTGCATAAGCGGCCATTCCCTTCATCCCGTAGGTAAGAAGTTCTCTAAGGGATCGGATATCTTCATCTGCAGTTGAGTGAACAGCAACATCCAAATTTCCTATGTTTTCAGGGGTAACTGTAGCCACTGCAGGCAGGTCTTTTTCGGCATCTATTATTCCCGAAGGAAGCTTTGCCTTAATGTTGTCTCTGAGCTCAAATCCTTTCTTTATAAAGGATTCAATTTCCTCCTTGTCAAAATTAGTGTTAGTAAGAGTGGCAAAGAAGCCGTCGAGAATAAAACGATCTGTTGCTTCTTCATTCAGACCTGCAGCCCTTGCTTTAAGATTATAAAAAGAGATGCTTTTGAGAACATAGATTAATCTGTCCTGAAGATCTGCAACTTCTCCTTTCTTGCCACACACTCCATTTTTCGTACAACCTATTGACTTAAAAGTTTCTTGACATTGATTACAAAACATACTTTATCACCTTTAAAACTGTTATTCAGTTTACTCCCAGTTTTTTCATCCTATCATATATAACGATTCAGTTTCTTAATCATTGAGGTGTAGTGTAATATAGTTGTAGAATGTATCTGTAAAAAATACAATAGGGAACTATTTTCTATACGATAGTGGCTCATATATAGGAGACAGTTTCGATATGGGTACTTTAATAATAAAAATTCAATTTCACAAGCTAGAGCTTGGATTTTGTTTTCTAGGCTGCAAACAGTAGAGATTTTTCTTTTTGTTGACACTTCATTCCGTCTTCAACAGTTTCCCTTATGACATTCGATCTTGTGCAGGATAGTAGCCCCGGGTAAAGGATATTTCTCCGAGCAGTCGGTACAGGGATAGAAATTCCACGTTTCGGGTTCGGATTACAAATAGCAATCTATAAGGAAAATCGAATCATTAACAATTTTTATATACATCCATAATAATGCCTTTTCAACAAGTGACCTTATATGAGTGAGAAAAAAATAGATGAGTCTTTACTCAAAAGTAAAGGATTTCTGCCTCAGAGGCAGGAAAACATGGTTTCAATGCGGGTTAGAGCTACTAGTGGCAGGATTGACGCAGAAAAGCTGCGTGCAATTGCTGATGCTGCCGAGAAATACGGACATGGATATATCCACATAACTTCAAGGCAGGGAATTGAGATTCCTTTTGTCAAACTCGAAGAGGCTGAAGAAGCAAGTTCTGAACTTGAGAAGCAGGGAGTTTTGAGAGGCTCGTCTGGAAAGCGAGTAAGAGCAGTAGTTGCCTGCCAGGGAAATGAGGTTTGCAGGTTTGGGTTGATCGACTGCCAGCAAATAGCAAACAGGATAACTGAAAAATATGTAGGAGAAACTGTTCCCAAAAAACTCAAGATTGCAGTAACTGGCTGTCCATCGGCTTGCGTAAAACCCCAGGATACCGATTTTGGAGTAATGGGTACGACAAAACCACAACTTATCTCAGAAAACTGTGTTGGCTGCAAGCGCTGTGAAAAAGCATGTAAAATGGAAGCAATAAAGGTTCTCGATGATAAAGCCAGCATAGATAGGGAAAAGTGCATCCTTTGCGGGTTATGTATAGCAGCCTGCAGGAAAGATGCGCTGAGGGCGGAAAAAACCGGATGCACAATCTTTGTCGGAGGTAAGCTGGGAAGGAAGCCTGGGCACGGGACAAAGCTTCTTGAGCTTGCTGACGAGGGGCAGCTATTTTCGATTCTAGAAAAAACCTTTGAGTATTACAGGAGAGAAGGCCTTGACGGAGAAAGGTTAGGAGATCTCTTTGACAGGCTGGGATTTGAAAAATACAGGAAAGAAGTTCTTCCCTGAAATTTCTGAGGTTTTTCCGGTAGCACTGATGAACTCATAATACTCCACCAGAGTATTGACTTTGATTCTGTAAATATTAAATTATTTTCAATGTATGTCGAGAATTTCAGTCATTATTTGACTTTTTGGGTATACTCTGAACCATAAATTAACCTACATATGTATTAAAATAATTAGATGTTTGAGGCACTCAATTTCCGTTTCTTATGAGTTCTGAGGCACAAAAATTGTCCCATCTCTATCAGGATAAAAGCTAAATCATAAAGCTAAATCATGTGCAGAAGAAATAGATCCTAAATCCCCGAATTATTAAAAAAGATCAAAACATGCGTAATTATATACTAAAACTTCATAGCTATTTATGGGGATTTGCTCACCCCGTTACATCCCACATTCCAGGTCGGGAGAAGGTCTTTCGAGATCGTTATTCTCCATGACCAGCCTTTAATCTCCATTTAAAAACGGATACATTTTCTCACTACTGGCATCCACTTTTGAATTTTGGTATCATCTCTTTCTGATTATTATCAGGTTATAATCATTATTCTAAATAATTTTTTATATTTATTCATTCTTTCTTTTTCTCCGTGATCTTCGTTTTTTCACTTTCTCCACTTTTCCTTTCATTTTCATTTTTCATCTGACTATTCAGGCAAGAAAGTGTTTAAAGGAAGCGTTTTTAATTCAGCAGGAGAAATTACTGGGATAGGTGAACTATATATGAAAATCGCAGTATGCGGAAAAGGAGGAAGCGGAAAAAGTACGATTTCGGCGCTCCTGGCAAAGGAAATGGCAAAAACTAAAAACGTGCTTGTACTCGACATTGACGAGTCCAATTACGGGCTGCACAGCCAGCTAGGAATGGTAGCTCCTAAGGATCTTATGGAATATTTTGGAGGAAAAACCGGCTTTAAGGAAAAACAAAGGGCTGCTCCCAAAAAAACGCAGTTCCTGGGGCTTGCAGCCAGTGGGAGTACTTCAGGTCAGCCAGCTCAACAGAAGTCCCGCTTTTTTGATAAGAGGTGGAGCTTTTCCGACCTCCCGCCGGAATTTGTGGAAGAAAAGGACGGAGTCAAGCTGATGGCAGTTGGCAAAATTCACAATTTCGGAGAGGGCTGTGCCTGTCCAATGGGAGTTCTGACAAGGGAATTTCTTGAAAACCTTGACCTTGGAAAAGATGATCTTGTAATCGTGGATACCGAAGCCGGCACTGAACACTTCGGGCGTGGGGTTGACAAGGACTTTGACCTGATCCTTGTTGTTGTTGATCCTTCTTACGAGTCTCTAAGGCTTTCAAAGAAATTTGATGAATTTGGCGCACAATGCGGCTGCAAGGTTTATTTCGTGCTTAATAAGGTTGAACCGGACATAAGGGAAGAGATGCTAGCGTCGGTAAATTGCACGAATGTAGTGGCTGAAATCCCGGAAAGAAGAGAAATATTTAAGACGTCACTTAAGGGCAAAGAACTTAATTTAGAGCTAGATGAAATCAAGAAGCTTGCAGAGTTTCTGAGGAAAAATTAAATTGTTTATTCATAAGCTGGACAGTGAGCAAACTGTTACCAGCTTTTAACTATTACCAGCTTTTAACTGTTGCCAGCTTTTAAATCTATTTTTATGTTCTCTCAAAAACTGTAACTTCCATTGTTTCTTATTTTTTTCTGCAATTTGAGATCGTACAGGAAGAGAACTTCAGGGCACTTATCCGAAAGTATATTATTGATCGTGTTATTTGAATAATGCAAAAGTTTTACCTGGTTTCGGACAGCAGGTATGGTTTGTTAAACTGTCCTTATGAAACTTCAGATTTGCTGTCACCAATCGAGTAAATCACTTAAATTTGCTGATATGAATCAATAAGAATATATTTAATCTGTTATCAGAACTATATTTTTTCCTGTTTAAATACTGGAGACAATAATTATGACAATGCGTGAGTACATGCTTGGAAACGTGGCAATTGCCCGCGGGCTTCTTGAAGGTGGCGTGCAGGTTATTGCAGGCTATCCCGGAACTCCGTCGTCGGAGATTATAGATACGCTTGCAGCCCGAAAAGACCGGGATTACCATATTGAATGGTCGGTTAACGAAAAGGTGGCAATGGAGGTTGCAGTCGGAGCTGCCTGGACAGGAGTTCGTTCTGTAGTGACAATGAAACATGTCGGGCTAAATGTTGCAGCCGATCCCTTTATGACTCTAGCGTACGCAGGGACAAAGGGCGGGCTGATTGCAATCGTTGCTGATGACCCATCGTGCCACTCATCCCAGAACGAGCAGGATACGCGGCGTTATGCCCATTTTGCCCTTGTGCCCTGTTTTGATCCCTCAACCCCCCAGGAAGCAAAGGACATGCTACCCTATGCCTTTGAATTTTCCGAAAAGTTTGAAGTTCCTGTGATCTTCAGGCCCACAACCCGGATTTCGCACGGAAAGTCAGATATTGAGCTTGGAGATATACCTGTCGAAAAACCGGCTCCTAATTTTGAAAAACTTCTGGACCGCTGGGTCATGCTTCCAAAGAACGCACGCCCACGCCATACTCATATCCTTTCTATCCAGCAGTCCATTGAGGACGCCCTTGCCGAATCTCCCTGGAACTCCCTTGAGCTTAAACCAGATGCAAAATTCGGAGTAATAGGGGCAGGCATTGCCTCAGCGTATGCAAAAGAAGCACTTGTGGAGCTTGGACTTGAAGTTTCTTACCTTAAAATCGGAGCGTATCCAGTTCCGAGAAAACTAATTCTTGAGCTGCTTGAAACCGTAGACACCGTACTGGTGTTTGAGGAACTTGAGCCTATCGTAGAAGAACAGGTAAAGATGATTGCACAGGAAGCAGGGATTGAGGTTTCAGTGCTTGGGAAAACTAATGGTTTTGTACCAAGAGAAGGAGAACTGGATGTAAGTGCCTTCCTTGAGGCCCTTAAGAAAACCTTCGACCTTGAGACTGAAGCTGAAACATCAGGCACATCTCTTGAACTTGCTCCTCGCCCGCCTGCTCTCTGTGCAGGCTGTTCTCACAGGGCGACTTTTTACTCAATGAAAAAGGTCTTTGGAAAAGATGCAATTTACCCCAGCGATATCGGTTGTTACACCCTCGGAATTCAGAGCGGGACTGTTGAGACAACACTCTGCATGGGCTCAAGTATCAGCGTTGCTTCAGGGCTTTACCATGCAGGAGAAAAGCGGCCGATCTGCTGTTCCATAGGAGACTCGACCTTTTTCCATTCAGGCATGAACTCGCTCCTGAACGCAATTGTCAATAAAGCAAATATCACGGTTACTATTCTGGACAACCGTATTACAGCCATGACCGGACACCAGCCAAATCCAGGCGTCGGGTATACGGCAACAGGAGAGCAAACCGTACAGGTTTCACTTGAAGAGCTCTGCAAAGCAATGGGTGCAGAATTTGTATCGGTTGTCGATCCTTATAAACTTGAAGAGATCCAGGAAGCTTTTAAGGCAGCAAAAGAATTTGAAGGCGTAGCTGTGGTTATTGCCAGGCAACCCTGCGTGATTTCAGGAAAAAGGGCAGGTATACGTCGGGCCCCCTATGTTGTTGATCCTGAAAAATGCGAAGGCTGCAAGCAGTGTGTTAAGTTCGGATGCCCTGCAATTGAGTTTGACGAGCAAAATAAATGTGCTTTAATTACGGCCCTTTGCAGTGGGTGCGGGGTCTGTGCCCAGATCTGCAAGTTTGATGCGATTCAGGAGGTGAAACGATGAGCCAGGCTGAACAAAAGAAATTAGATCTCCTTATTACAGGAGTAGGAGGACAGGGTGCAATTCTTGCTTCTGACATTATAGGAAAAGCCGCAGTTATTGCAGGAATGCCTATCCGGGCTGCGGAAACTCACGGCATGGCCCAGCGTGGAGGTTCGGTTGTAAACCATATTCGGGTTGGAAATGACTATGGGTCCATGATCCCGAAAAAAGGTGCAGACCTTCTGCTTGCCCTTGAGCCTATGGAAGCAGTCAGGTACCTGGATTTCCTGAAGGACGGCGGAATTATTATAATGAATACGCAACCCATAATTCCTGTAACTATTACCTCAGGCCTTACGAAATATCCGGAAGTCTCAGACATTCTTGATTTTCTTTCGGAAAAATACATAGTCAAAGCCTTTAATGCAGATGACCTGGCTTACGAAGCAGGGAACAGGCTTGCAATGAATGTCGTGATGGTGGGAGCAGTCTCAGGCTATCTGCCGATTCCTAAAGAAATCCTGCTTGAAAGTGTTAAAGCCCTTGTGCCGCAGAAAACAATTGAAGTGAATCTCAGGGCTTTTGAAGCGGGAAGACAAAAAGTAGAGGAAAGTTAAATCTTTCCTTTTACTCTTTTTCAGTGAAGACTTTTTACTTCTTGCAGTGAAAAAATTGCTTATTATCCTATTTTAGTCACTAAGACAAGTGTGTAAATTTCACAAATACTCATTGTAAATCTTTTTAATTCTCTATAGATTCCAATAAGCTACTAATGCTAATAGCTCTGTACATTTCTATTCAGAGCTTGAAGGATCACTCATTAAATTATATGCACAAACAGAATATATCTATCTAGAATTTTCGAAATACTTGTTAATTAATTCGGAAACCGGAGAAGTAATTTACACTATTTAAGAATTAAAGTTTAGTAGAAAACTTTTTTATACTATTACGTTATTTGTATCTTAAACTATAACATTCTTTTAAGGTACTTGCAATACCTAAGCAGGTATCTTATCATTTAGAAAGGAAATATCATTGGTGGAAGGTGTTACTATGTTACTAAGTAGTATCTCATCTAGTATTGTCTCAAGCGCCGCTGCATCGAGCGCGGTAACTATGATCACGACTCCAGGACTTCCTCAGTATGGAGCTGCAATAGTTGTTGGATTAATAGCTCTTCTCTCTCTAAAAGAGGTATTTTCAGCATCTGAGAAGTGGAACAAATATCTGAACAATTCCTTTAATATGGCAATTATTCCTTTGTTCTTCAGCTTTGTGGCAATTGTGGCTTTTAATGTTGCAGCGATTATTTTTGTCTGATTATAGCTATTAAATAATATTATATTATTTTTTATCTTTTTTTAGATATCAGCAATTAAATTTTTTATTTTTTGTATCTTTTTTATCAAAAAACCTGTTTTATCTCATATTTCTATTTTTGATACTTTTGTATAATTAAAAATCACAAAAGTATAATTATTATAGTCATCCATTAACAAAACGATCAAATATCAAGGGATTATTATCCCAAATTGGCAGGGTTCGAAATGTGCATTTTATGTTTAATCCAAATAATTTTTATGCGTCTTCGGTTAAGTGAGGAATAGTGATAATTGCACCGATTTCCTCAACAGTCATCAAATAGTTGAATAAGTTCTAAGCTGGACCAGGGTATCTATTTCACGTAAATAGGCCAAAATATAAGATGGCTCCTAATGCAAAATCGATAGCTTTCAGGCAAGAAAATTCCTTAACCAATGACCAATAAAATAATTTCTGTGTCTATTCAGCTCTCCATAATCAATACCAACTCTAATTTTCCAGTGCGCCAGTTTTCCTATAAAATTAAAATATTAAAAATATAGGGAGTATTATAATCTTCAACGTCGGAAGATTAATTTCCACCATATAAATAAATTTGATTTCAAATATACAGCAAATTCGCAACACTGCCAACAACTGAATACTTATAATGATTTTAAGAACGTTTCAGAATACTGTCCAGCCACTCAGATAATGGGGTAAAATCCCAAAAAGGAAAACATTGACCAGGCCGTGCAGAACAACAACAAAGGGCAGACTTTTTGTCTTGTAGAAAGCAAAGCCCATGAAAAGTCCTACAAAACCTGTATATAATACTTCATGGAAGGTACCATATCCCGAGTGCATGAGACCGAATAGAAGCCCTGCAATTAACACTGCTTCTTTCACACCGAGTGCATCTTCGAGCCTTGTCTGGAGGATTGACCTGAAAATAAGTTCTTCAACTAAACCCACGAAGAACACCATTATAAAAGTGAGTATAAGCAGGTTTACAATAGAAAGTTCCTTAATAAGGTAGCCTGGATGGATGGTCAGGTATTCTCCAAGCCCAAGCAGAAAGCCCAGTGGAATTGAAAGAATAATATAAACCGGAAGATTCTTTGCAGTAATCCCTATATTCTCAAAAGAAGAACGTTGATTAATTACTATAAGTGCCAGGGGAACTAATAGAGGGCCATAGACAAAAACGAAAGTATAAAGGGTGGTATTAAAAAATACAGGCATGGAAAGATTTACCAATCTAAGGATAGGGAGAAGCATTAGAGCCTGATAAATTCTGTATACTTTGAGGTTCTTTATGATTATATCGGAAAGAGATAATGCAATTAAAACTCCGATATGTATCCAGATAGCGATTTGCATTTTACCTGCAAAGATTAGGAGTTCTGCCAGGCCTATGAATACAATAGGTATTGCAGTAAAGAGCCTGATTCTTTCTGCCTCGAATTCTTCCAGATTTATGTCTTCAATCCCTAATTTTTTCCAGGTTTTATGTGGATAGAGCTCTTCTGGAGGACTTTCGATCAGTTCTTGTTCTTTTGAAGCCATGTGTCGATATATTAAAATAATCAGAGCTGCTGCTCCAATTCCTGCAAAAGCGTAAATAATATCGACATATTGTCCCATTTTCTGGAAAGGCCCTGAATTCTCATCGGATAAGACAAATGTGGAAAAGCCTGGTTCTTCCGTATTGTTGGAAGGTATCAGTTTCAAAACAGGCCCTGTCTGTGAGGATGAGGAATTATTTAAGTCACTACAACATGCAGGAGAAACTGCCAGTAAAGCCAGACTCAGCACTGAAATAATTATTAGAAAATTCAGCTTTTTCTGATTCGTATGAATAATTCTTTTTTTCATTGGAACTCCTTCTTTCACTCAGGGCTAACTTACTCTATTTGTGCAAACCTGCCTGATATTCCACAACCTCTTATTGTGAATAATATATAAAGTTTTGTTTATAGTTTTTTATTTTTGATTAAAAGTTTTATTCCTTAAGCTCATATGGAAAAATCAAATTACATGTTCCATTCATCCTGGAGAAACTGTCCAATTATTACTGCCAATAAGAGACTAACCCCTTCTTTTTTAATTTAAAGGTCTTATAATACTTTCTTTTCGTAATATTTGACTCTGAAATTGAATTGTCGGATATCCTTAAAGGATTGGATATGCTTTGGATGTTGCACAGTTTGATTTTTCAACAGCTTTTCAATAGGATCGGTAGATAGTTGCATTTCTGAGTTAATTTTCCAAGAACATTTTTCATCCATTTCCATCAGTAAATGCGGAGAATGAAAAAGAGGACAAGATGAACTTGAATTAGTCATAACTGATGAGAAAACCTAGAATTGGGTCATGGATGCCTGCAGACTGATATAAAATCAAGTATTTCTAATGATCTCGTTTCTATAGTTATTTTCTTGTTTTCTGAAATTTATCATATTATGTCCAGCTGCAGGATACTTTTATAACATACAATTCAATGATAATAATATTATATTAGTTCTGTTAACTGAGTACTTTTTATTTTCACTATATTTCTTTTTATTAACGTACAGTTATATTAACTCACTAACTTTATATATAATCAACTAATTTAGTATATTTATTAAATAAGATTATATGATTTATATAATCGTTCCGTATAGTTTCCAAGTAGAGTAGTTAAATTTGTATTCCTCTGCCAATACAAACAAGATTCTATCGTATTGATAAGACATCTTTGTTTCACATTATGTATTACTGGGCTAAATATAAAATTATTATGGGGTATATAATATATTTATATTATTATATGTTAATCATTTTAAATTATATTCTAAATGATAGTCATTATCCGCAAGGATCAAAATTCCATGATGCTTAAAACAATTTGCAAAATTTGTTGTGGGATATGTATGAAAGTGGCTTTAAAAAAGGGGTAATAATAAATGAGTAATGAGCTGCAGATGGGCAACAGCTCGCAGGGTATAACTCAAAACAAAAATCTGCGCGCTAAAGACATGGTTCCCCCAAATGTAACCGTGATTCTTCCCATCTATAATGAGGAGGTTTCAATAGGTAGCATGGTTTTACAGAAGCAGGAACTAGCTGATAGAGCAATTGTTGTGGACAATTCGTTAAAGAGTTGTCGATATAATGACCAATTGCTTGAAATAAGCACATACTTCTTAACCTCACTGCATGGTTCGTTTGAAAATTCAGAACTAAAAATAACAAATTAACTTTTTGATCTGGTGCTTTCATGAAATTAGTAGTAATGATTCCTGCTTACAATGAAGAAAAATCAATTGCCTCGGTTATAAAAGAAATTCCCCGCAACTGCTGTGAAGAGGTTGAAGTTCTGGTTATTAACGATGGCTCTGTCGACAGAACTGCACAAGAAGCTAAAAAGGCAGGTGCAGATAAAATTATCAGTTTCAAGAGAAACAAAGGTCTTGCTCCTGCCTTCAAGGCGGGCCTTCAGCAAGCTATTGAAATGGGTGCCGATATAATAGTAAACACCGATGGAGATGGGCAATACAATGGAGGAGAAATCCCTAAACTAATAGAGCCCATTCTTGCAGGTAGATCCGATTTTGTCCTGGGTTCCCGTACAAAAGGCCATATTGAGTACATGCCAATCCAGAAAAAAATTGGAAATCAAATTGCAACCTTCATCACCAGAATGGTCTCAGGTTTCCCTGTTTCTGATGCCCAGTCCGGTTTCAGAGCCTTTTCCAGAGACTGTGCCTTGCGCCTGAATGTCATGGCTGATTACACCTATGTCCAAGAAACCCTTATCCAGGCCTCACACTATGGGCTTGTGATTGAAGAAGTCCCCATAGAATTCAGAAGAAGGGATGGTCATTCCCGCCTTATTTCAAGTATATGGAAATATGCCAAGAGAGCAGGGGGTACAATTGCAAGGGGTTACAGTGATTTCCATCCTCTTGAGACCTTTTTTGGAATCGGTATTTTCTTTATTTTTGTAGGCCTGATTTTTGGGAGTAGAGTACTATTAGGATATTTTGAAACAGGAGTAGTGTCAGGGAATTTGCCTTCAGCTGTGCTAACAGTTTTGTTAATACTCATTGGAGTCTCCACAATGACTCTTGGAATTATAGCTGATACCCTGAGAACTCAGAGGATGGTCCAGGATGAGATTTTGTATAGATTGAAGAAACTGGAATATGAAAATAAGACTTAATTTATTATCACAGTTGTTGGTTTTTATGGTTGATAATATAAATGCTGGTGTTATTGGAATGGGAAAGATGGGTATTCTACATACGGGAATACTCAATAGTTTGAATGGTGTCAATGTAAAAGGAGTTGCAGAAAAACAGGATCTTATTTTGAAACCAATAAGGCAACTATTACCTTCTATTGGCACATATAATGATTATTTAGATATGATTAAAAAGGAAAATCTCGACCTGATATATATTACAACCCCAACATCATTCCATGCAAACATTGCGTTAGATTGCTTAGATCATGGTATTCCCTTTTTTGTTGAAAAACCTCTGGGTATTTCAGTTGATGATTGTAAACCTTTGATAGAAGCTGTCCGGAAAAAACCAGTAATAAATATGATTGGTTATTCAAAGCGTTTTGTGGATACCTTTACAAAAGCAAAGGAAATCATCGACAGTGGAATTCTTGGTGAGCTTATTTATTTTAATTCTAGTATGTATGTTTCTCAGTTATTCTCAAAGGGAAAAGGTTGGAGATATAAGAAAGAAGCAAGTGGAGGAGGAGTTTTAAGTACTCTAGCTGCTCATCTTGTAGACCTACTTGTCTGGTTTTTTGGTGAGGTCTCTCTCGTTGAGGGTCACACAAAATCCTATTACTCAAAAGATGTGGAGGATTTTGTTCACGCTTATCTTCTCTTTGAAGGAGGACTGGGCGGATATATGGATACATCGTGGAGCGTCAGAAACCACAGGCTTCCTGAAATAAAAATAGAGGTTCATGGTGAAAAAGGAATGCTTGTAGTTACTGATGATTATGTAAAAATATATACTGATCAGGAAGCAAGATGGAAAAACTATTATAAACAGGATCTTTACGCAGGGGTTGAGTTTGACCTTGGGGGTCCTGAATACACCAGAGAAGATAGACATATGATAGAATCAGTAAAGCAGAAGCAGGATACAGGACTCGACATACTTGAGGGATTCAAAGTTCAGAAAGTTGTGGACGGAATATATAAATCAGCATCAACTAACTCTGCAGTAGAGGGTGATGAACTATGAGTATCGATCCAATCATTCTGGGCCACAACCAGTTCGTAGGTGTGGATCATTTTTCTCAGGACCGTGCAAGAGACAGAGTGCAGCTTTTTAGCGACAATGAGAAAATTCTCAATGTAGTAAGGGATTTCTATGAGCTTGGTGGAACTGGAATGATGCTTTCCACGCATCCTAGAACGAAGTCGATACTGGAAACTATTGGCTCGGATCCGGTTTTGTCAAAGAACCTGAACATGTATCCTCTAATTCCTTACGCTCAGGGTTATGTAAGAAAAGCTAATGAGATGGGCGTTATCGGAATGCTTAAAGATATCCTTGAACCTGCCAGCACTTCTACAAAACTCAAGATTCTGTTTAAAGGCGGAATGAATGTTTTGAACCAGGATTTTTTTAATATGCTTTCGACATTTATTGACGTAGAAATGCTTCCTTTTAATGAATTCAATGTAAAAGCGGTTTTCTTACATAACGTTCTGACAGACCTTGCTCTTTCCATGAATTCGCAGAAGATATTTGAATTCTTTATTGATCATATTAAAGAAAACTACAACGCAATTCCAGCCTTCGGGACAATGAATTTCGCAAGGCTTGTGGAGAGTTTTGACGCGTGGGGCATAGAAAAGCCTCTTGTTATGACTTCCTTCAATAAAGCAGGCTTCCAGATGAATCCTTCTCGAGAAGAATGTGAGAGGTGCCTGCGTGAATACGATGTGGATGTACTGGCCATGAGTACGCTTGCAGCAGGATATCTAAAACCAAAAGAGGCTTATGAGTATCTGTTTTCATTACCCAACATTAAGTCGGCAGTTGTAGGTGTATCCTCAAAGGAACATGCAGAAGAAACCTTTGGTATCATAAAAGGGTACTTAAAATAATAACTCTGCGAATGGGCTTAAATATGTTTGATAAAGTTAAGGTATACATGGTTGGGGCATTACCTCCATTAACTTGGAATAGTTCATATTCTTTGGAGTTAAGTAGGGCTTTAGCTCAGTATATAGATCTTGAGTTTTTATCATTTAAAAAACTTTATCGTTATTATATCCTGTTAAGGATGTTGAAGGCAAAATTTTTACTATTTCAGATGATAATGAAAAATTCAAGATCAAAAAGTATATAACTTGTTATAGTCCCTTCGGCTGGGTTCATGCAGGTATTTTATAAGCTTAAAGTGTTATGTAGATTGTAGGCGATTCACTATGAAAATATTGGTTGATATTGTACATCCAGCTGATGTCCATGTTATCAAAAATTTTATCTGGGGAATGGAAAAAAGAGGGCACAAGATTCTTGTAACTGCAAGACAGAAAGACGTTGCAATCAATCTTCTCGATGCTTACAAGATAAAGTATACAACTATAAGTGAAGCTAAAAAAGGTTTGTTAAACCTTGGTACGGAATTGATTACTAGAGACTTAAAGTTGCTCAATATTGCAAGAAAATTTAATCCGGACATGTTAATTGGGCAAACGTATCCTTCTGTTACGCACGTTGCTTGGCTCTTGAACAAGAAGAGTATTGTGTTTACTGACACGGAGCATGCAAAGCTTGTTAATTATGCCTCTTTTCCTTTTGCATCTTGTATCTGTACTCCTAAATGTTATACTAAAGAATGGGGCAAGAAGCATGTTCGATACGACAGTTATCAGGAACTTGCATATCTGCATCCCAATTATTTCATACCCAATCCAGGAGTTCTTGAGGAAATTGGGTTGAACGAAGATGATACTTTTATCGTTATGCGTTTTGTTGCTTGGGCTGCCGGTCATGATGTCGGACATAGTGGTCTTACTATGGAAGACAAAAGGAATGCTGTGAAAGCTTTTGAGAAGTATGGTCGAGTTCTTATTACTTCTGAAAGTCCATTGCCCCCTGAATTTGAAAAATATCGAATTACTGTCCCTCCGGAAAAAATTCATAATTTGTTATATTATGCGACTCTTCTTTACGGTGAAAGTGCAACAATGGCTTCCGAGTGCGCTGTACTAGGAACGCATGCAATCTTCTGCGATTATGCAGGTAGAGGATATACTGATGAAGAGGAAGAAAAATACGATCTTGTCTATAACTTTAAAGATGAAAGGACAATGGGTAAGGAATCTTTAAAAAAAGCGCTTGAATTGCTGAATAGTTCCGATCTAAGGCAAAAAGGAAAGAAAAAAGGAGAACTCTTGTTGCGGGACAAGATTGACGTAACAGCATTTATGGTGAATTTTATAGAAAATCAATTAAAAATTTAATTATTTTAAGATAGATATTATGAATATTTTACTGTTTCCAACGTAGTATCAACGGTGATTTTTATGAATATACTAATAATATCCCCTTTTAGAATTTATCCTATATATTCTGGTTTTTCAACTCGGGTTTATAATTTGACTAAACAACTTTCTAATTTTAATTCTATTTTTTTGTTTTATATTGATTATTATAAAAAGTACCCGGCTCCAGATAACTGCAATTTTCTCCCAAATGTAAAAAAATGTTCTTTTAAAGTACCAACTAAATTTATGCAGCTCTTAGATCCGTACTTGATTTTGAAAGGTATTGATGTAATAAAAAAAGAGAAAATTGATTTAGTTATTGCTGAAGGTATATGGGCAGGACTTCATGCAATGATTTTTCGAGCTCTAACAAAAGTTCCATATTGTCTTACTGAACATAACGTAGAATATGTACGATGGAAGCGTATGGGAATGAAGTATCCTGGTTTATTGCGGGTATTCGAAAGATATTGCTGTAAGTTTTCAGATAAGGTATTTTGCATGTCTGATGATGATCGGAAACAAATAAATAAGCTTGGAGTGGAGCTCAAAAAAACTGTTGTTATCCCAAACGGATATGATCCTACGATTTTTTACCCTAACAATAAGAACAAAAAGGCAGTCCGAGAAGAAATAAATGTAAATGATGAGACACCCCTTATTCTATTTTCTGGAAATTTTAGTTATAAGCCAAATCTTCAAGCAGTAAGTATAATTCATGATACATTGGTTGATAAAGTATTGAACAAAATTCCAAATGCAAAATTTTTAATAGTTGGCTCTCATCCACCCCTTCAATATAAACATAAAGGAATTATATTTACCGGTTTTGTTGATAAAATTGAAGATTACATAAATGCTTCAGATATTGTGATCGCTCCTTTAGTAAGTGGTGGTGGAACCAAACTAAAAATTATAGAAGCAATATCGTGCGGCAAAGTTGTCATAACCACAGATATTGGTGCAGAAGGACTGGTTGGAGGAAAAACAAATAATTTTTTAGTAATTACAGATGATTGGAGTCAATTTGCTAATGAAATAGTATCTATTTTAAAATCTCCTATTAATAATAAAGTACCAGAGGAATTTACAGAAAAGTTTTCTTGGAACAGAATTATTAAAAAAATAAATAATGAAATATGTGGAATCTAAAAGATATTAGTCAATTTAGACTTTTATTAGTTTAATATGTAACAATATTTATCAAATATTATGTTACACATGATATACTAGTTGGTTGGATTATATGATAAATTCTATCAAAGAATTAGTTCCATATTTAATAGTACTTACGCTAATTATATGTGGATATATTTTTACAAAAATAGATAAAAACAATATCCGTTCAATAGACGGCGGTTTTGCATTTGTTGGATTTTTATTTGGAATTTTTATGTTGTTCATGAATCTATTATATGTTAGTATAGACTTATTATCACTGAGTCCTATTATAGCAATTACATCAGTATTATATTTAAAATATCGAAACCGTCTTTTAAGTTCTAACCTAGATTTTAATTTTGACCTCGGACAAAAAAATGATATAATCATTCAGGTTATTTATTGCGTTTGCTTTATCTTGGCATTAGTGATATATTCGCAATCAGAACCATATTATCGTCCACCTTCCTTTTTTATTTTCATTTCACTAGCTACAGCACTATTGGGCTTGGAAATAGTATCCGTAAAACTGAGTGTGAAACGTGTATATATGATAATTACAAATATTCTAATTCTCTCATTTATGCTCAGATACACGGGTTATTTTATTTCTCCGTATCCAGTAGGGTCTGATTCTTGGATGCATACAGAGTATATAAAAAATTTTTTAAAGTATCATTATATAATGGTCACTCCTGGCATATATGAGGTAAATAACCATTATACAAGATTTCCATTGTCTCATTTACTTTCGTGTATTTTTATATTAATTGGAAATGTGACTGTGAAACAATCTTGGTTTATCTGTGGAATAGCCCTTTTACTAAGTACGTTGTTCATATTTCTTATTGTTAAAAAGATAACTAATAATGAGAGGCTTGCATTGCTTTCAATGTTATTTATTAATTTTACTGACTGCAATTTGGAATGGGGAATTCAGATTATAGCAATGAGTTTTGGACTTGCAATCTATTCAATTATACTTTATTTATTATTTGAAAAAAGTACTAAAAATAGACAAATATATAGTTGTTTATTAGTTTTATATGCTTTTGTCATAATTTGGTCACATACCATTTCTGCATTTATTTCTCTAGTAGTAATACTTATGTTCTTTATTACACCTTTCATTTACAATAACATATATAATGAGAATAAATATTCATATTCACAAATACCTTTTACACTTTTTGCTTTATTTATTGTGTTGTTGGTTTATCACTGGATGAATTCAGGATATCCTTTTTTTGATATGTCCATTGAAAAGCTCGTCGTTTCACTGAATTCAGAAGCTGGCTTTTTGGATAATATATCATATTCAAACATTGTAGATAGGCCGGAAGCACTATTTGACTCGATAGGATTCCTTATTCAATTAATGTTTGGTATTATTGGAACATTATATTTCATGTCTAAAAAACATATAAACAAATATATGACTTTATTAATATTTATTTCATTAGCATTATATGGTGTTAGATATGGATTTCCGATACTTGGTATGAGAGATGTTATACCAGATAGATGGTCTGCATTTGCTTGTATTTCTTTCATTCCATTGGTAACTGTTGGATTTTTGTTGATAGCAAATATATTTCAAAGTAAAAATAAACAAATTTGTTTCATATTAATTGTTTTATTAACTTCTTCTTTCTTTATGACGTCAAACAACGTTTCAAATATCGATTCTCCTATATTTTCAAAAGAAACTGCTCAAAAAGATATTTGGACTTCTTCTGAGATGACACTTATAACAAATATAAATAATTTATATAATGGATTGATTATTACTGACTTACAAACAGGACTCAGACCATATAGAACATATTTAACAAGGAAAAATGTATCATATTATGATTTAAATCCAGGAAATAAATATAAGTTAAACAATGTAAATGATAGCGCAGTTCTGATTTGGAGATCATCTAACTTAAACAGACCTGTGCTAGTAAATATACACGGTAAAAGAACATTAATGTTGCTTGGAGTAAATTTTCAGAATAATCTCGATTCTGAATTCAATTGTATATATGATACGAAAGGTGCAAAAGCATATTTCCAAGAGTAAGAAAAAGCTCATCTTAAAACCAATTTTATTCTCAAAAATCAGTAAAGTTTCTTATTTTCCATGATCTGTGAAGCTAATTGATTATTCAGAACATGGACTCATAGAAGAAACTTTGAGTTTTGGGACGAGCTATTACAAAAAATGTGTTACTTCAGTACGTCAATAGTGGTTATAATATTCAGATACAGCTATCTGCGTTAATATTAGCGCCGCGAATTTATAGAAATATTGTATAGTTATAGTAACTCGTATAAAGGGTAATATGCAGCTTTACTTTATAGCTGCATTTTCATAAAACAAACGTAGGCTGAGAGGGTAGTTTTTGTAACTTACAGCATTGTCTGGCTTGAATAGACTACCACCCTCCACTCCTACGGCTCTCCGGCAATTTAACATGTTACAGCTATTTGGTTCTCGGCCTATAAATTAGTGTTGTGGGGCTCAGAGAAGTGTATTTGAATGTAGGAATTGATGTTGCTAAGAATGTGCATGAAGCCTGTATACTGACTGAAAGTGGAGAACAAATTGGAAACTTTATTCGAATTAAGAATTCAAAAAGCAGCATTCAGAAGTTCAGGGAAAGTATAGAATCAGCTTCAAGAGAATTAAATTTGATTCCAAGGATTGGAATGGAAGCAACAGGAATATACTGGTATTCAGTATATTTTGAACTTTCAAGAGATTATGAAATTCATCTTTACAATCCTTCTCAGATAAGGGGGTTTGCTGCTGTTAATATTAGGGGATCAAAAACAGATCAAATCGATGCAAAAACGATTGCTAGAATGCTTCAGTTTGGAGAATCACCAAAGGTTTGTTATGGGGATAAAACTAGAATAGAATTGAAAGAATATTGCAGATTCCGTTTCAAACTGAAATCAAAACTGTCTGATTTAAAGAAGCGTTTCGTGCGTAATGTGCATCTTATTTTCCCGGGATATGATCAGGTATTTTCCAGTGTATTTACCAAAACATCGATAGCAATCCTCAAAGAAGCACCAAGACCTTTGGATATGCTTGAAATGGGAGAAGAAAAACTCTTTGAACTGATGAAAACAGCAAGTCGAAATTATTATAGTCCTGATAAAACAAGGGAACTGTTAAGCAAGGCAAAGGATTCGATCCCTCCTGAATTCATTGAAGGGGTCTTATTGTTCGAACTGGAATCCCTACTTAAGCTGATTGAATACATGGAAGATCAGATCAAAGAAATAGAAATAAGAATTTTAGCGATATGGGAAACAGTGAAGAATAAGCATTTTATTCAGACGATTCCTGGAATCAGCAATTTAATGGCGGCAATTATCTGGGCTGAACTTGGAGACATTGAGAATTTCAGACATCCTGATCAAATAGTTGCCTTTGCGGGATATGATCCAAAGGTAAAAAGGTCTGGAAAAAAAGAAGTGATTTCAGGACCTAACAAAAGAGGATCAAAACTGCTAAGATGGGTTTTAGGAAGAGCTGTTGTACAAGCAAAGATGTCAAATCCTGTGATTGGGACATATTTCAACAAGAAAATCAGCGAAGGAAAGCATTACAATACTGCAATGTGTGCATCAGCCAAGAAACTTATCAGGATAATATGGGCTGTGGAAAAAATAAAAAGCCATTCCAAGTTTCAGATTAAAAAGAAATAGGGTTAATATGAAGTTTTATGAATAGCCGTAGGCATCGACGTTTCAGAGTAGTGATTAAGGAGTGGAGTATAAAAAACCATTTATAACATGTCTATTCAGCCACTGATAAAAAAGTATGTTTTGGAGCAAAATGCTTCAATTCTCAGGCTAATAACGGCGCTCCCTTGAGCGCCGTTAGAATAGCCTCCATAACATTCATTTCATTCTTTTTAATCGATGATATGTATGCCCTAATTCTGCAGTATGCGACCGCTCCTTCTATACTTCAGAAAGTTCCCGAAATTTTCTGTTGTAGCTTCACCATCCTGATATCCCGCTCTGCTTGATTGTTATCAAACGAAACTCTCAGGTAATTAAGAAACTTAAGAATCGGTTCCTT
>NZ_WJBJ01000046.1:0-1365 GCF_020804205.1 Methanosarcina sp. DH1
ATTTCATAGTCACTGCTAATTCCGAAGAAACTGCGAGAGAAATTAAGGATGTAATTGTTGCTTTTCTTAAAGAACGAGGTCTTGAGCTCTCTGATGAAAAAACCCTTATCACAAACATTAATGAAGGCTTTGACTTCCTCGGCTGGAATTTCCGCAAGTATAAAGGTAAGCTTCTGACCAAACCTTCCAAAAAGTCCATTAAAATATTTACTGAAACAATCAGTCAAACCATAACGGAAGGAAGAGCATGGTCTCAGGAGGTTTTAATTGCCAAACTAAATCCCATAATAAGAGGCTGGTCCAACTACCATAATTCTGTGGTTTCTTCGGATACTTTCCAGAAACTTGACCACATAATATGGGAACTGTTATGGAAATGGGCTAAAAGAAGACATCCAAATAAATCCAAAGATTGGATTGTCAACAAGTACTGGAAAAGAAGTACTTCCAGAAGGTGGAATTTCAGAACAGGAATAAATGGTTTATTGCTTTTATCCAAAACCAGAATCTGTAGGCATATTCCTTTAAAGCTGAAAATGAATCCGTTTCTTGACACGAATTATTTCCGTGAACGTCAATACAAATTAAGTTTCCGGAAAGGACATTCCATTTGAAAAAAAAAAACTGCTGCCTGATACAGAAAAGGTTATAGAATGCTTGAGCCGTATGAAGGGAAACTTTCACGTACGGTTCTTAGAAGAGGGAGAGCGAGTAATCGCTCTTTCTTATTCAACGTGCGACAAGAAGCTATACTATGAATTGCGTCATACGCTACCTTTTCCATTTGAGGTAATCCTAGTGTGACATGCATAAATGGTAACGTTTGTGTGTGAAGCTCACATGACAATATCAAGAACTCAAGGAACCTGACTTTGATAATTGGTTAGGATAAGAATACTATGAAGAACGTAAAGTGAACCATCGTAAGAATCGTGATCTAGAATAAGCGAAAGCAGGTTGGATGCGCTTAAACCAAAAGGTATAGAATCAGGCTGTAATGGGTCTGCCGACATTATAGCAAATGGACAAATGATTCTCGGTTTACAGATGGCTTCTAAGGTATTTACATTATTTGTAGTATAGAACTTGGTAAACCCTATATGCTCCTTCTTCTTCTTCTTTTTTTGAAAAAAAAAAGGAAAGGTAGAGATCCTGTGAAGGAAATTAATGGCATAGAGGGCAGAGGATTTAGGCAAAAAGCGAAAGCCATTCTGTAATGGAATGGATAAGGGTTCTAACTTTGCCCTACCCGAAAGGGTGCATACTTGCTTATCGGTATTCTATTGTATGAAAGGAGGCAAACTTCTGAATGTAAGTTGTTCAACGATATCCTCTCTGGATAAGAAGCTTACAAACGCTCAACTC
>NZ_WJBJ01000048.1:0-875 GCF_020804205.1 Methanosarcina sp. DH1
TTGGAAATCACAGAAAAAGCACTTGGCTCCGAACATCCAGATGTAGGTAATCGCCTTAACAACTTGGCTGGAGTTTATAGCGATTTAGGCAAGTATTCTGAAGCCGAACCTCTTTGTATCCGTGCCTTGGAAATCACAGAAAAAGCACTTGGCTCCGAACATCCAGATGTAGGTAATCGCCTTAACAACTTGGCTGGAGTTTATAGCGATTTAGGCAAGTATTCTGAAGCAAAACCTCTCTATATCCGTGCCTTGGAAATCACAGAAAAAGCACTTGGCTCCGAACATCCAGATGTAGGTAATCGCCTTAACAATCTAGCGGAACTTTACCGAAATTTGGGTAAGTATTCTGAAGCCGAACCTCTGTATATCCGTGCCTTGGAAATCACAGAAAAAGCACTTGGCTCCGAACATCCAGATGTAGGTAATCGCCTTAACAACTTGGCTGGAGTTTATAGCGATTTAGGCAAGTATTCTGAAGCCGAACCTCTTTGTATCCGTGCCTTGGAAATCACAGAAAAAGCACTTGGCTCCGAACATCCAGATGTAGGTAATCGCCTTAACAACTTGGCTGGAGTTTATAGCGATTTAGGCAAGTATTCTGAAGCCGAACCTCTTTGTATCCGTGCCTTGGAAATCACAGAAAAAGCACTTGGCTCCGAACATCCAGATGTAGGTAATCGCCTTAACAACTTGGCTGGAGTTTATAGCGATTTAGGCAAGTATTCTGAAGCCGAACCTCTTTGTATCCGTGCCTTGGAAATCACAGAAAAAGCACTTGGCTCCGAACATCCAGATGTAGGTAATCGCCTTAACAACTTGGCTGGAGTTTATAGCGATTTAGGCAAGTATTCTGAAGCCGAACCTCTTTGTAT
>NZ_WJBJ01000031.1:0-80557 GCF_020804205.1 Methanosarcina sp. DH1
AGAGCAGGGAGCTCCGAAAAGTTATTAAGAGTAAGGTTTATAGTTACCATTGTTTTTGCCGTAACATCATTACATAATTATAGAATTATAATTTTGTGTAGTGATGTTACACTTACTTTTATCACTAGATTTTGGGACTGAGTCTATTCTCTTCAAATTAAATGGGTTTCCAACCACAGAAAAAATATAATAATATTTCCATTTCCTCTTCTCATATCTTGGAGTAAAAAATGGAACTTGAAGCTTTAAAAAAAGTGCTGGCTTCACTGGCATCAATCCTGATGAAATTAAAGATGAAAGATATGCCAAAGTTCCTTCAAATTCCCATATCTTCTCCAAATTTTTTGATTCCCTCCAAATTTTCTGCTTTTCTCAAGTTTTTTGAAAATCTGCCTGAAATCACCTGCACGAGAAAATTGAAATTTCACTCACTTGAAAAGTCCGCCAGTTTAATCAGTTGGTCTGGCGCGAGTCGCAAGCCAGACTACTATTGCCCCTAATCCAATAATAAGGGCAATAAAACGTATAAGCCCTCCCAGGAAAGGAATTTCGTATACAATTGCAAACAGGACTGCCCCGACAAGATAGTACATCAGTTTTCCCGTTTCCTTTTTTAATATTTTTTTATAGATTATCTCGCCTGCAAGCAGTTTCACCGGCACTGTCGCGATAAGGAGTGCGAGTGCCAGAAGCAGGATAATCAGGATCGAAAGGCTCCATCCAAAGAAAGTAATAAGCAGGATTATCGAGAATACTGGAAGGAAAATTAGAGTTAGAAAACCCAGTAATCCTGCCTTAAGAGGTGAATCTTTTACTAGTTCCGCAATCCCGCCTACGAAACCCGGGAAAAGGTGGATAAGGACCAGGCCCAGAGCCAGGGACGCGAGCAATCTCAGGATGAATGAGAATATGCTAAATCCTTTGGTAACACTTTCATAACTTTCTTCCTTTGCATTTACCTGCGTAATATTCAGGTTTCCGCCAACCTTATCGTTCAGACTGGGTGGATAATTATCGGCTTGAAGTGCAAGATTTCCTTTAAGCTCGAAGTCATCTCCGGTTTTGAGGGTGCTCGTTGAGACTTCCCCATTTCCGTTAACTATCCCGTCAAGCGTTACTTCCCCTCCGCCAAGCAGAATATCCCCTTCAACCACACTGTCCCGAGAAAGAATGATCTGACCGCCGAGTGCTGCTACATCTCCACCTACATTTCCGTTTATCCGTATGGAGCCTCCTAGTGCGAGAATGTTTCCTGAAACATTTCCATTAACAATTATATCCCCGCTTGCACCCAGGAAATTACCTCCTGTGTTCCCGTTTACTTCTATTTCAGACCCTGCAAGCACCAGGTCTCCCTGAATGTCCTGGTTGATCTGAAGTTCCTCACCACCCCCAAAGGCATTTCCTGAGCTTGTATGTTTAAGAAAGTTCTCATCGGCAGCTACTGCTGAATTGGGCAGTACAATAAAAAGTATTATAAATAAAATAAGACCTGATACCAGCTTTTTTTCCATAAATCAACCCTCTTTGTATTTTTGCTCAATTTTGCATTTAATTGTTTCCTTTAATTATAAAAAATCTCTAAAACCAGTTGTCTCAAAACTCAACCCATTTCTACAATTGGATAATTGAAATTGTTGACTTTAAATTCAGATCGAAAATTATTCTGAAATTCAGGTATTTATTTGCCTCGAATTATAGTACATTATCCTATTTGTAGAATTATGTGTAGTTTTGAGACAGCTTGAAAAAATATATTTTAGTAATATCGTAGATGTTCGTGTGTGAGTTATTGAAAAACAACATAATAGATAGTGAGAATTCAAAAAGATTAGTGGAAAATCAAATAGATAGTGAGAATTCAAAAAGAGTAGGGGTAAATCAAATAGATAGCGATAATTCAAAAAGAGTAGGGGCAAAATCAAATAGATAGTGAGAATTCAAAAATATAGTGAGAATTCAAAAAGAATAGTGAAGAAAGTTCCTTATTTTGACTGGGAAGAGCCGTTCAGGAACTTTCCGGTTTATTGTCAAAATCATCCAGACGTGTCTGTTTCCTTGTGCAATTTTCTCCAGGGATTTCTACAGGATACTCTCCTGTGAGACAACCAAGGCACATGTCACTTTTATCGCACTCAAGAGCCCTCATAAGTCCGTCAATACTCAGATATCCGAGGGAATCCGCATTAATTAGGCTTTCAACCTCTTTTACGGTTTTATAAGATGCGATAAGTTCCTGCCGGGTAGCCATATCTATACCCAGATAGCAGGGAGCAATAATTGCGGGACTTCCTACTCTTGAATGAATTTCTGACGCACCTGCCCTGCGGACCATATCTATAATCCGCCTGGAAGTTGTACCCCGGACAATGCTGTCATCAACCAGAACGACACGTTTGCCTTTGACATTATCCTGGATAGCATTCATTTTAAGTCGGACTGCGGTTTCACGCAATTCCTGGCCAGGCAGGATAAATGTACGCCCTATGTAACGGTTCTTCATCAGGCCTTCGAGGTATTTAGTACCTGATTCCCTGGCATAACCAATTGCCGAGGTAATCCCAGAGTCCGGAACAGGAGAAACAACGTCAGCCTCTACCGGATGCTCTCTGGCGAGTTCCCTTCCAATATTTTCCCGCACTTTGTAGACCAGTTTTCCATCAATAATAGAATCTGGCCTTGCGAAATAAATGAACTCAAACACACAATGAGCAGGATGAGGCTCGTTTCCTATCTGGCAGCTCTCAAAGCCGTCGCCCGTAAAGACTATTACCTCACCTGGCCGCACATCTCTGATAAGGGTGCCGTTAAGGGTATCAAGGGCCACGCTTTCCGAGAAAACTGCGTATCCGCCATCGACTTTTCCGAAGCAAAGCGGCTTAAGACCGAGAGGGTCCCGCACAGCATACAGAGCACCGCCGATATGGATAACCAGAGAATAGGAACCGACAAGCTTGCGCATGACATTCCGAATAGATTCTATGGGGTCGTGTTTTATCAGTTCTTTTACAAGAAGGTGGCCGATAACTTCGGTATCGGAATCACTGATAAAAATACGGCCTTCACACTCAAGTTCATCCTTGAGCTTTCTGGCATTAACAAGGTTCCCATTATGGGCAATTGCAACTGCTCCTCCTTTGAAATTCAGGATAAAGGGCTGGCAGTTTTCTATTTTTGATCCTCCGGTAGTTGAGTAGCGGACATGCCCTACTCCTACATTTCCGATCAGGTGCCCCAGAGAATCTTTGTTATATACATCAGGAACAAGGCCCATGCCTTTAATGGAATGAGAGGATGTACCGTCATATACCATTATGCCAGTGGATTCCTGTCCCCTATGCTGGAGGGCATACAAGGCGTAATACAGCTTGAATGCGACAGTATTGGATTGAGGCCTGTCGCCTGGTAGAATTATGCCTGCAACGCCACATTCTTCTTTCAATTTCGACCTCCGGTGAAGGTAAAAAATAGAGAAAGTGGTACAGACAGGTTTAATACTTGCACTTTGCCTGCCACTTGTAAGCTCTTATTCGAGATGTTTTTCCAAAACCACATGAAGTACACTGTTTTGTATGCACGTTGAAAGAAACACTCCCACAGCGCCTGCATTTAGCATGTGTGCGTTTCTGCCTTTTTCCCATTGATGCCGTACCTTTACTCATTCCTAAATCTCCTGATAAAATTAATTTGTTAGAGCAGTATTCGATAATCTGAAGCGATTCTATTCATCTGAATTTACTCTCTGCGGCCAGTCACAATAAGTCCTGGTCATCGAGGTTTTACGATAATAGATGAAGTGCTTGATATAGATTACGGAGATACGTATACCACGTTGTCACCGCGAATAACGACACTGCTGAACTTACTTACAATTTCTCCTTCTCTTAGCTCTTCAGCATTGTCGAGCACGAGGTTCATGTGAATATCATATCCTTTCAGCTCACCTCTAAACTCGCGTGCGCCTTTCAATCTAACGATTACAGGTGTGTCCAATGCGTTGTTCAAAATATCCAGAGGTCGGTTTGCCATCCTTACAGTCCCCTTAAAACATTATAAATCAAGTCATTATCTATATCAATATAAATAGTTAATCCAGATTTAAATTGATCGCCGCGTCTTAAATTTGATTATTTGCATCAAAGTCGCAAATACAATATATAAATGTATCGAAGCAATATATCACTTTTTAAGTTATCATACAGAAAAAAAACCTGCTATGAACGGGAATTCTCTACAAAATACCCTGATATAAATGCAAAATGAACGGGAATTCCTTCAGGACAAAGATAACCCTTCAGAAAAAACAAAGGATCATCTAAACCTGTTGAGAAGATTTTTTACAAATAATTCTATTAAAACTTATAAAAATCTTCCTGAAAGGCACAATATTAAATTAATTTCATATTTCCAGAAGAAAGAGCTCTAGAAAGTAGCAGGAACACGAATGAAAGAAAGAGAGACATCCATGACCGAAAAACCCTTAAAAATAAAAACCCCAATTGTTCTGACTATAGCAGGTTCGGATTCAGGTGGAGGAGCAGGAATTGCTGCGGATCTGAAGACTTTTGCCGCTCTTGGAGTGCACGGAACCTGCGCTATTACATCGGTTACTGCACAGAATACTACTGGAGTGCTGAAAACCTTTGACCTCACTCCTGAAACTGTCGCCAGCCAGATTGAAGCTGTCTGCACCGATATGGAGGTCAGGTGGGCAAAAAGTGGTATGCTTGCCTCATCGGAGATCGTAAGGGAAGTTGCAAAAGAAGTAAGGAAATATGAGCTTTCCCTTGTGCTGGACCCTGTTATAGCTGCTGAAGCAGGAGGGAACCTGCTACGAAAAGAAGCTATCTCTGTCCTTACTGAAGAACTGCTGCCCTTATGCAAGGTTACGACACCTAATGCATCCGAAGCAGGTGTACTGGCTGGCATGTCTGTAAAAACTCCTGAGGACGCGAAAATTGCAGCTCGAAAAATCACTGACCTGGGTGTTGAAGCTGTCATTATTACAGGAGGACATCTGGATGCCACTGACCTGATTTATGAAGCTGATTCTGAGACTTTTACCCATATTCCGGGCACTTTTGTTAAAGGAGGGACACACGGCACGGGCTGCACTTACTCTGCGGCAGTGACTGCCTTCTTAGCCTCTGGAGATAACCTGGAAGGAGCTGCAAGGAAAGCAAAGAAATTCGTTGAAAAGGCAATTCTCAAGAGCCGGCCTGCAGGCAGGGGAGTAAGTCCTGTAAACCAGCTTGGAGCGGTTCTGGAGGAAAAAGAGCGCTACCTGGTTTTAAGAAATGTAAAAAAGGCAGTTTCGATCCTTGAAGGCAGCCCTGATTTTTCAAGCCTGATTCCCGAAGTAGGCTGCAACATCGGAATGGCTATTCCCGAAGCTGGCAGCTACGAAGACGTTGCTGCCGTTGAAGGCAGGATAGTGAGGTACAGGGGACGGGCAGTTCCTGTGGGCTGTGTGGATTTTGGAGCCAGCCGGCATATAGCAAGTATTATTCTTGCGTCCCTTCGTTATGATCCTGAAATAAGGGCCGCAATTAACGTAAAATACTCCAGGGAGTCACTTTCAGCCTGCAGAGATATGGAACTTGGAATTTCCTCTTTTGACAGGGCCGAAGAACCGGAAAACTCCAGCACTATGGACTGGGGTACAGCCGAAGCAATCAAAAAATACGGAAGCGTGCCGAAAGTCATCTATGATAAAGGGGGCCAGGGAAAAGAACCAATGATACGCCTTCTCGGGAGATGTGCCACTGAAGTGGCAAAACTTGCTGTGGAGCTTGCAGAACAGATACAGTAAAAATCCGGTTAAGAATCAATAATTTCAGTTATCTACAAGCCATCTTAAACAAACATGATATTCTTTGAATAACATGCACAACCAATGAAGATGCTTGCGGATGGCGGCATTTTCATGCTAAACAAGTGAAATTCTCAGAATATCAAGCGAACCTCTCAGAATATCAAGCGAGATTCTCAGAATATCAAGTGAGATTCTCAGAATATCAAGCGAACCTCTCAGAATATCAAGTGAATATTTGTAGAATCAAACGTTTATATAATTGAGAGATTCTGACCTTTTTTGTTTTATTCGGTTCCTATTTCTGTCCGGTTTACTTTTTTCCCGGTTTTTGCTTCTAACTGTTTTTCCTTCTTTCAATTCCAACTTCTGACAGTCTTTCTTTTTTTCAAGTTCTAGTTTTAATAAGTAGCTTTTCTTCAAACACCTGTTTCTGTTGTATCCTGAAATAATTTCGCAGATTCAAAATCCTTTAAACGTTTAATACCCAATACAACAGCAGGCGACGCAAAGAGTTAAACGTKGAGTAAGTAAAATTCCATTTTGGTATTGTGGACTAATCATGTAAAATGAAACAAGTTCGAAATTGGAGTAAAATAGTGGGTCAACTGTATATGATGTATGATTAAAATAAAAAATATTAAAAAAGCGAAATTATTTTGGGATAAAACATCAAACACCTGTTTCCCAAAAGTACATAAATGGGATGCGAACACCTTAAATGTAAAATAAATAACACTTATATACGTCGAAGTACGAATCTGTACCTAAACGACTACGGAGAAAACCTATGGAACAGACCAAAATTATCCTTGACGAGAATGAAATGCCTAAACAGTGGTATAACGTCCTTTCAGACTTATCCTCTCCTATCGAGCCTCCTCTTGATCCGAGGACCTGGGAGCCTATAACTCCTGAAGCTCTTGAACCTATTTTTCCGAAAGGTCTTATTAAGCAGGAAATGAGCAGTGAAAGGTTTATTGATATCCCTGAAGAGATACTTGAAATTTACAAGCTCTGGAGGCCCAGTCCTCTTTACAGGGCTCACAGGCTGGAAAAACTTCTCAAAACTCCTGCAAAGATATACTATAAAAATGAAGGGGTAAGCCCTGCAGGCAGCCATAAGACAAATACTTCACTTGCTCAGGCTTATTATAATATGAAAGAAGGAACCGAGAGGATCACAACTGAAACAGGGGCAGGACAATGGGGAAGTGCATTAGCTCTTGCCTGCAATTACTTTGACCTCGAATGTAAAGTCTATATGGTCCGTTCCAGTTTTTACCAGAAACCTTATCGGAAATCCCTGATGACAGTATGGGGAGGAAATGTTGTGCCCTCTCCAAGCGAAGATACCGAATTCGGGAGACAGATTCTGAAAGAGCAGCCGGAAACGCCGGGAAGCCTGGGGATAGCAATCAGTGAAGCCGTGGAGGATGCAATCGCACACGATAACACTAAGTACTCCCTAGGAAGTGTCCTCAACCATGTTATGCTCCACCAGACAGTAATCGGGGCCGAATGCAAGAAGCAACTTGAACAGGTTGAAACCTATCCTGATATAGTTATAGGCTGCTGTGGAGGCGGAAGCAACCTCGCGGGAATATCTCTTGAGTTTATTAAAGACAGGATTGAAGGAAAGAGATATCCAAGAGTAATTGCAGTCGAACCTTCAGCTTGCCCGTCCTTGACTAAAGGAGAATACAGGTATGACTTTGGAGATACTGCGGAAATGACCCCGCTTCTTAAAATGTATACTCTCGGCCACAAACATGTGCCTCCTGCCATCCACGCAGGCGGACTCCGTTACCACGGTGACTCCCCAATCATAAGTAAACTCTGCGCTGAAGGGTTTATTGAAGCTGTTTCATATGATCAGTACCCGGTGTTTGATGCCGCTGTGCAGTTCGCACGGACTGAAGGCATAGTCCCTGCTCCGGAATCCTCCCACGCTATCCGCTGTGCAATCGACGAAGCTCTCAAATGCAAGCAAACCGGAGAAGAAAAAACAATCCTATTTAACCTCAGTGGACACGGGCATTTCGACATGAGTTCCTATGATAAATATTTCAACAAGGAACTCGCCTGAAAAACAACTGAAAAAAACAAAATTCAGGATATAACTAAACAGGATGCCTTAAAGGCATCCTGACAATCAGGAAACTCACACTCCTCTACTCCTTCTGCAATAATGCTACAGAGAATAGAAAGACATTATAAAAACCGCATCTGTACAGATGTAGCCAAGAGAACCAGGAACACTCCATGAAATCTCAAGTTGGTCAAAATACTTCAGGATTATTTGGTCTCAAGGATGTTTAAGAGTTTAAAAATTTAATATTTACATTCCAAAATCATATTTGCTCATATAACTTTATATAGAAAGACGTTTTCTTGTATAATCAAAAACCTCTTTAAAAGTTATGTTCTTTTTAAATATTTTTGCTTTTTTGATTATTTATAGTCTTTTTTAAAGATGTGTTGCTTGATTATGAATTTGAACTCGTCGTCTTGAGCACAAATGTTGCACAGAAACCATTTACCTGCAACCGTTGCCCCTTTTGATCACGCTTTCATGACGTTTTAGGTTTAGCAATAGTTTTCGGTCAAGCCTTTTTTGAAAAGGGTTGTTCTACAACCGTTTCGCCGGTTGATCACTCCGACCATGTCATTGCTGGGTTTTTTCTCAAGCCTTTTTTGAAAAGGCTAGCTGGACAAGGGCAGAGATTTTTTTCTCACTCCAAATCTTTTTTGTTCAGAATGTAAGAAATCATTTCAGGACTAAGTTTGCTCTCATGCGCTAATTTCTCCGCAATTTTTTCACTGGGAATGCCTTCAGCTTTCATGCCTCTCATTTTTGAAATTACGGATGAGGGAACAGTATAATACTCATTAATGTCTTTCCTGTGGCCCCAGACATCCCCTTCTATGAGCTGAACTTTTTGCATTTCCATAAACATCTCTATGGCTCTTGAAACTGTCCTTATGTATGATCTTGGAAGCTGGATTACTTCCAGTTTTGGACAGGTCTCAACAAGCAGAAAAATATCTTTATTTGACGGCCTGAATGCAAAGTGAACTACCTTTTCATTCGGATTCAGTGACAGAATTTCATTTCTTGAACTGATAACTCGTATTCTCATATAGATCCCCCGACCCAAAACTTACTAAAGTATCAATAAAATAAGTTACACTACTTTATTTAAATATTTTTCTTGTGTACTCCTCGATTTTGTCCTGTTATATTGAGAATACTGAAAAAGAAGTATATGGAAAAAGCAGAACTAAAAAGCTAAAAAATACTTTTATATTTCAAATCTATATAATTTGATTATAAAATATTAATAAATATGAAAAATATAAAAATGTTTCATAGTGCACATCCCGATTTTTGATACTTTTATATAATTCAAATCATAAAAGGATAATTATTATAGTAATCCATTAGCAAAATGGCCAACATCAATTGATTGTTGTCTCAATTTGACAGGGATCGGAATGTCAGTCATAAGGTTTCATAAGGTAATGCATCGATTATCAAATAAACACATATTAAAAAAATAATTACAATTTATAACTCAAATATTATTTTGAACTCATAGGCAATTTTGTTACATGAAAAACGCAGTCTTCCGAAGAGTGATTCGAAAGAGTGATTTGAAAGAGTGATTTGAAAGAGTGATCCAATCTGGATGTTACAACCACGAAAAACATGGAAAGCACGGAAGAACCAGGTCTTTATCACTCATTTTCGTGTTTTCCGTGTATTCTTTGGTTTTCAAAAAATTAATTTTTAACATACTTTGGAATCAATACACTAGATTTGGTAAAAATCATTTATACTAGAGCAAGAAAAATTGTTTTTCCCAATTGTACCAGATTAGGGAAAGCAACCTTATTCTTTCGCTCTTACCAGTTTACAATATTAGTAATTGTTTTTAGAGATAATTTCGGCTCTTCGTCATTCCCTGTGGATAAGACGATTTTCAATTCGAGACCGAGTTGGTTTTTATGAAGACATTACGAGGATATCCACACAAAACAATGAAGAATCATAATTCTTAATAACCATAAAACGCTGCTTTCCTAATTGTACCATATCAATTCTACACATCAATATTTTTATGTATTATTGGAGCTTATAATACTATAATAGCGTTTACTGTTAATAATATTCAAAATAATTATTTGGTTTTACACATAATCCTATTAATATATAATGTTCGGTCGGCAAAATGAGGCCTACAGCAAGGCTTGAAACCTGCTTTAATGTATCTTAAAAATTCCTTAAACAAGTATACCTGATAAAGTCAGTTTATATGTATTAATTAATATATGATTATAGTGATTATTGTTTAATCCTGATAATAATTGATAAATAAAGTTCCCTCTGTCTGGAAGCCTCTGCGGACGTAATAGAAAGATTTTTCACGGAATGTAGTAAAGCGGAATAAACTATATTTTCGCGATTTAAAGGCATATCGTTGAAATCTCCGACAGTGAGAAAGCTCTGTAAAGCCGGCTTCCACCAGTACCTATTTACCAATGTTTATTAAGCGCAAGCTAGCGTTATTTTAATTGAAATTTATAGATCCTGGTTGTCAAAAATGGTTGTTGATACTGAAATATGTGGTATAAAAATAGGAGATCGATACCCTGCACATGTAATGGGTATTATTAACTTTAGTCCTGAGTCCTTTTACGGAAATTCGGTCGTAAACCCTGATTCTGCGCTTGAGACAGCTCTAAAAATGGTTGAGGAAGGAGCAACCTTTCTGGACCTTGGAGCCCGTTCAACCTGGTTGCATGCCGAACCTATTAGCAGGAAACAGGAACTTGAACGTATTTTGCCAGTGCTTGAAGCACTGAAAGGCAATGTGGATGCTGTGATTTCTGTGGATACGATGTTTCCTGAAATCGCAGAAGAAGCTCTCAAAAGGGGAGCTGATATCATAAATGACGTCTCCGGTTTTACTGCAGACCCCAGAATGATTGAAGTAGTGGCAGACTACGGATGCCCTGCTGTTGTCATGGCCTCAAATAAAGTTCCGGGTGATCCCCTTGGAATGGATGCCGTTATAGAATCCCTTGATTCTATTATACAGGCTGCTGAAGCAGGTGGCATAAACCCAGAAAAACTCATACTTGATCCTGCATCCGGCAGGTGGATCGAAGAAAAACTTTCCATTTATGACTTTGAAACTCTTGACGATTTTGAACGCCTTCAAATTTTTGAAAAGCCTTTGTTAGCAGCGCTCTCAAGAAAATCATTCATAGGAGATGTACTTGGAAAACCCGCAACTGAGAGGCTCTATGGAAGCCTGGCTGCCGCAGCTATTGCAGTTTATAAAGGTGCTCATATTGTCCGTACACATGATGTACCTGAGACCGCTGACGTTGTAAAGCTTTCAGGAGCTATCAGGAGTAGTCCAAGTATAGTAAAAGAGGGAAGGTATGAGGTCTCTGTGGTTAAGGTAAAGACACCACAGGATGCAGCCATTGCAATGCGGAAACTTGGAGTTACCACGACAGGCTCAAAGGTAATGCAGAATAAAAGTATCCATCTTATGCTGAAAATTCGTAATCTTACGACCACAGAGGCTTTGATAATAAAACAGGAGATACTCTCTCGAGGAGGGGATGCAGCACTGACAAGGAATGCAGTTTCCCACGAAACGGAGATGACTGATGTGCTTGTAATGGGTACTCTGCTTCAGCTTGGGCGCCTTGCCAGGAAACTTGAAGGGCAGGCGCGCTCCCTACCACTTATTGCCGAAATGATCCACGAATGTATTGCAAAGCGGAGCGATCTGGAATATCGATATTTGAGGTAGTTATGATTATAACTTCAGCAAAACCCCTTGAAGAAATCCTGGCCCTGTTACAGGACGAAGATGACATATTTATTATCGGATGCAATGTCTGTGCTGCAAAACTGAAGACCGGTGGAGAACCCGAAGTGCTTGAGATGATCAGACAGCTTGAGAAAAGCGGAAAGCGTGTAGTAGGCTGGGCTCTCCCCACAGCAGCCTGCAGTGTCCGGTCTTTTGACTCCCTGGTCCAAAAGAATGAAAAAATAACTGAAGCACGCTGTATTCTGGTTATGGGCTGCGGTAGTGGAGTTTCAACGGTTTCCGGTGTTGCGGAGGTTCCTGTATTCGGCTCAAATGATACGCTTTCTCTGGGAGGTTCAAGCGAAGGCAAGCTGCTTTCAGGCCAGTGTATAATGTGTGGAAAATGCACAATTGGTGAATTTGGAGGTATCTGTCCTAAATCACGATGCCCCAAAGGACTTCTAAATGGGCCCTGTGGGGGAGCTATTGACGGGATGTGTGAAGTCAACAGAGAGAACGATTGCGTATGGACTTTAATTTATAATAGGTTGAAAAAAATCAATAGGCTTGATCTCCTTTACACAGTTCATGCCCCTCAGGAGCATAGAGTTGATTAAATTCATTCACAGTTTTTATTTAATTTTTAAATCATATTTTTTCCCGTGCTTGAAATGCATGTCTTTGACGCATCAGTGCAAGTCTGCTATAACCTGTCTGATTTGCAAAAAGTAACCTGTCTGATTTGCAAAAAGTAACCTGTCTGATTTGCAAAAAGTAACCTTTATGATTTGCAAAAAGTAACTTGTCTGATCTGCAAAAAGGGATGATGCGGCATAAAGGTTTTTGAAAATAATATTAACCGACTGATAGTGCACGATTCAGGAGCATGGTTTAAATAATTTCATCCCTAATATTCTTACTCAATGCTCTTTAATTTTCGTGAAAAACTGAATTCCAGCAAATTTCTGGTCACTGCTGAAGTCTCCCCTCCTAAGGGCACAAGATTCTCAGTTCCCCTTGAAGACGCTCACCAGCTCAAAGGTATTGCAGATGCTATAAACGTTACGGATAATCAGTGCTCAATTATGCACATGAGCTCCCTGGCTTTTAGCAAGCTTTTGCTTGATGAGGGACATGAACCTATTATGCAGCTCACCTGTCGGGACAGGAACAGGATAGGACTTCAGTCCGATCTTCTCGGAGCGTATGCTCTGGGTATTCGGAACATCTGTGTGATGACAGGAGATTTTCCTTCGTGTGGAGATCATCCAGGTTCAAAGCCCGTATACGACCTTGATTCCGTACAGCTCCTTCAACTTGTTCGGAAGCTTGACTCAAGCATTAATTTTGCAGGAAACAGGCTGGACGGAGGCACCTCTTTCTGTGCAGGTGCGGTTTCTGGTATAGACCCTGAAAAACCTTTGCAACTCATAAAGCTTGAAAAGAAAGTCAGCTGTGGAGCTGATTTTATCCAGACTCAGGCGGTCTATGATGTGGGCATGTTTGAGGAGTTTATGGAGGCTATAAGCCACCTTGAAGTGCCTGTAATTGCAGGCCTGATTCCTCTAAAATCTCTGGGTATGGCTGAATTCATGAACAGGAACATTTCGGGAATTCATGTTCCTGAAGAAATCATGCTTCGTATAAAAGATGCACCTGATCCTGTCGAAGAAGGTCTTTCAATAGCTTCAGAGACTATAAAGGAGCTTATGAAACTCTCACGAGGGGTTCATATTATGCCTGTGGGCTCTCATAAAAATACCGCAAGACTGCTTTCGATGGCTGGAATTTCCGGGAAATAATTTTCTTACAGGTAAAAATCACTATCTATACCGGAAGACTCTTTTTCCTCTTTTTCAGCGGTAAGATTTTTACTTTCTGTATTCTCTTCTTCAGGCTTTTATTCTCATCGATTATTTTATCTGGGTATCCTTTCATATTTTTGGGCCACTTTTTACATTTTTTTAGATTTTACCTCACATCTTTTTAGATTTTTTCTCACATTTTTTTAGATTTTTCTTCACATCTTTTTGAATACTTCATAATATTTTTTTGGCGATTTCTTATATTTTTTTAGATCTTTTCTCAAATCTTCTTGGATGCTTTCTCACATCTTTTTGAATTCCTTCTCACATCTTCTTGGATACCTTCTCACATCTTTTTGGGAGCCGTCGGATACATTTATCAATATCCTCCGGCATTTTACGATTTGATTTCGCATTTATTTTAGATTCAGCAAACCAATCTAGTCATTAACTCCTAAGGGCAGCAGAGTATGAGTTCAGAAAATACTTCCATCCAGATGTTTGGGATTAAGACCCCTATTATAAGGGAAGGGGATGATATCGTACAGATTTTAGAGAAGGCTCTGGAGGAAGCAGGGCTTGTCCCTATTGATGGGGATGTTTTCGTACTTGCAGAATCTGCAGTTGGCACTGCGGAAAGAAGAGCCGTCAGGCTTGCAAGTGTGACTCCAGGTGAAAAGGCAAAAGTGCTTGGGGAACAGTACGGGATCGATCCCAGGGAAATGGAACTCGTGCTTCAGGAATGCGATGAGATTTTTGGAGGTGTACCTGGAGCTGCCCTTACAATTACAAAAGGCGTTCTGGCTCCTAATGCAGGGATTGATGCTTCAAATGCCCCTGAAGGCTATGTGATCTTGCTCCCCGAAGACCCGCGAAAAAGTTCCGAGATTATCAGAGGCCGGCTTGAGCAGCGTTACTCATGCAGACTAGGGGTAATTATAGGGGACAGCAGGACTCAACCTCTCAGGCTTGGTTGCTCGGGAATTGCGCTTGGAGTTTCAGGCTTTGTGCCTGTGGAAGATGCGCGGGGAACTGACGATATATACGGGAAACCTCTCCGTATTACATACAAGGCTGTAGCAGATAACCTTGTCTCGGCTGCCGAACTCCTGATGGGAGAAGCTGGGGAAAGAGTGCCATGCGTGCTTATCCGTGGTGCTCCGGTAAGTATGATAAATGAGTCACCTGATATGCCAACGATTCCAATGGAAGGCTGTATGTATTTCGGCAATATAATAAAAGGTCGGCTCGAGGATAAAAACTGCGAGAAAAATGTATGATTCCTTAACTGGTTCCCTGATAAAAGCGGATTTTTCTTTCTAACTGCTCTTCAATAAACTGAAGGTTTTTTCGAGTTAGCTGGTCTTCTTGCGGGAATTATCACGTTAGTGAACTTAATAAATGGAGTCCAAAGTCCAGATCTTATTCCTTCAGGAACTCCTATTGGAGAGCTTGTGATAGCTTTCTAATATTCAAAAAGTATATTCCAAAAAAGGAAAAATAAATAGTCATCGGTTCAAGAAAAACCGAGTTTCAGTGACTTGTCCTTCATGCCGTGAAAAGATAGCTATTATGCTTTTTCCTTTCATACTTAGTAATTTTTTCAGACTCGGCCGTTATTATTAGCAGTCCCAGTCGAAGTCACGACCACATCCTCTTCTGCGGCCGCCGCGACGCCTCCTGAATCTATCATCACAGTCAAAGCGGCCACCAAAACCGCAACCGTCAAATCCACCACAGCCTCCAAAGCCTCCAAAACCGCCGCCGCAACCATCAAATCCTCTTCCTCTTCCAAATACTCCAAATCCTCCACCCATTGTATTTACCTCCATGATTTTACGATATTCTTTTAATATTTTTTTGCTTCATATTCTTAATACTCGTTCTGCATACTGGAGGAGATGATTTTTAAAATCAGGATACAATCTGATTAAATTCCTCATCAACCTCCCCAATCCTGTAATGTACCCGTGGCAGTTATTTTTAGAAATGATTCATTTTTCTCCTTTCTATTTGGGATAAAATGTTCAACTTTAATTGACATGAGTACAAGTATAAATATAATTATATATTATATAATAGTAATAGAATATTTATTCCTTATTAATAATAACTTTGGGGAATTTGTACTTACTAGCTAAAAAATAGGTTCAGCTTACTAGCTAAAAAATAGGTTCAGTTTTGTGTTAACACCTTAATAGCCTTAATTCCTATCCAATAAGGCTAGTATCTTGAAAATTTAGTTATTGGTCACATGTTAACTCTGAATCGCTATCTGTTGATGGAAAGCTATCAAAGGTTTGCTCAATAATTACATTTTCATGACACTAGCTATAGAAACGCAGTATATAAATTCAGTATTATACGAGCTGATCCCAAAACGCAAAATTGCTTCTCTTAATGTTGTATTCTGGATTATCAATAAGAACTTCTGGTCCTGAAAAATAATTCTGAAACTCTTATTGATGTGGGAATAAAATTGGTTTTGGGATGAGCTCTACAAATAAACACAGTATTATGAATAATCCGAAGAAAACCACAAACTTACGTAGGCAATAAGTGATGCTTCATGAGCAGCTTTATCTCCCGATTGGAATATAGAGCTCTCTGGTATTGGAAAAAATACTTGCAAATTGGCACTTTTAAGCCATTATCCCAATCGTGTACATATTTACTACTATCTCAATTAGAATTTGGTTTCTAACGGATAGTATTGATTTGATCCTTTTTGGGATCTTACACGATAGAAATATAAATGCAGCGATCAATATAAGACTATTCCACTTCGATATGGAAATAATTCACCTGGGGATTCCAGGGTAGGGCCTGTGGATTTATTATCGGTAGAGAGAATGAAGCAGGAATATATAATTGGATATTTGGAATTATTTCACATCATCGAAGATAATATACAATTATTGAGTCCCGACCCTGTATTTGGTAAATCCAGCTTTCATGTCGCCTATCATCAGGATTGGGTTTCCGGCAGCTTTGTCGTACAGGCCTTTAGGCAGTGTATGTACGACTCTTCTGTACGCTTCCCGGAATGGATTAAACAAAATAGAGAAATTCCCAGACGTTTCAAAATATAAAGGTGATTTTATGAAACCAATGTTATTGGACTTTTCCGCAACATGGTGTGGACCTTGCAGGATGCAAAAACCTATTCTTGAAGAGCTTGAGAAAAAGTACGGGGATAAGGTTGAGTTCAAAGTTGTAGATGTGGATGAAAACCAGGAAATGGCCTCCAAATATGGCATACATGCTGTCCCAACGCTGATTATCCAGAAAGATGGGATTGAGGTGAAGCGCTTCATGGGAGTTACCCAGGGTAGTGTACTGGCGTCGGAACTCGATAAGATCCTCTGACCCTCAGTTTTTCTGATAAAGACTGCCCGGGGTTCCAGAAACCTGGGGCTATCTTTTTCCATATCCTTTTTATCTGTTTATTTCAGTCGAATTTGGAGTGAGGGCGCGAACATACCCCGTTGCCTGCAGCGAGGCGCGCCAGCGCAACTTTGATTTGAGCTTTTTCTATATCCCTAAAATAGAATAAGTCTTGTTGCCGGTATTCTTTAGTATTTGTTTTAAAACTGAGCATATTTATTAATAGTACTTTAAAACTCATCCTAATATTATAGTATGTTGGTGGAAAATTGATAGGATTTAATGTTCTCATTTTTGACTCAGTCCCAAAATCTAGTGATAAAAGTAAGTGTAACATCACTACACAAAATTATAATTCTATAATTATGTAATGATGTTACGGCAAAAACAATGGTAACTATAAACCTTACTCTTAATAACTTTTCGGAGCTCCCTGCTCTCTTAGACGTTTTTGGTTGTTTTGGAAACGATTATGAATATACCACACGAGGAATTTTTCGTAGAAAAATTCCTCCAGTCTGTTCAATTTGTAGTACTCCAATGGTTCATAATGGCTATAATCCTCATACTAAAGAAGGTCTTGGAGAAATCAACATTGGTCGATATAAATGCTCAAATTGTGGTAATACACACGAAGAAGATCATAGTTTTTGGGAAGATCTGAAGACTTTACTTTTTAATTCATTCAATGATTTCTTCCAGTTACTCAGATACCATAACGTTTCATACGATGGAATTTCTGATATAATGGACTTCATCTATCCGAGATCAAAAAGCACTATTTTAAGAGCATTCTACGAAGAAATGGAACAGAAAACTGTTCCATTTTCAGAAAATATACATATGGTGCACTATGACGAACAACATCCAAAAGAAGGAAGATGTCAGAAATACCGTTTAACTTTACTGGATGCAAAAACTCAAAGAACGATAGCAGATGAACTTTTTGAAGATAAGAGTTCAGAAACCATCAAGGGATTTTTACAGAAAAATCTGGATGCATCAGAGCCTGTGTTTATCGTTACGGACTTTGATAAGAGATACCCTGATATATTAAAGGAAATTTTTGGGGATAAGTTAGTCCATCAATATTGTTTAATGCACTTAAACAAGCTTATTGTTAGTGATTTCCCAAAAAATACAACAATTGAACAGGAATTATTGAAGTACAGGTTATTGAATATATTTTACAATCGAGAGAATGAAATTAAATTTCTGGAAGAACTTCTATCTGAAGAACCTAATCTAGTTAATAAAGAAGAAAAACATCAGGAATGGAGTAAAAACGCAAAAAAGAAATTTTACAAGTATAGAAATGAATTAAAGCTTGAAAGAAGACGGAAAAAGGAAAATCTTCCACTTAATAGTCTTGAAAAAGCAAAATATAACTTCAATAAATTAATGGAAAATATAAGAACATATGATGAATTGGTTCAAAAACGATTGTGGATGATCAATAAACACTGGCTAAATCTTACTTTGTTCCATTATCTTCCAGGAGCGCCGGCGACAAATAATCCTATTGAAAGTTATTATTCAAAAAGTCTAAAAACGGATAACAAGAAGCAGTTCAGGACTGATAAAGGAATTGAGAATCAGATCAAACTTGCTCAAATGAGAAGATTAAATTTGCTCAAGAAACCACAAAAGTCATTTCTGGAATTGTTCAGATTATTTACTCCATTTAAGCTTTAGTAAAAGATATTTTTGAGAGCTGAGTTAAGGATTAAGTAGCGGAGCGTATCGATTTTAGTCAAAAAATTCAGTGAAACAATTAACGGAGTAAAATAATTCTTTGGCATTCCTGCCAAAGAAATCATTTCTCAAGGATTATTACAGTTTATTTGAGCAGTTAGCAGAGAAAAGTGAAGTTTTAAGGACGGAAAAAATGAGAAATCACTAAATTATGAAACTGAGTCAGAGAATACATTTATTTATAAAATTGAGACTTAGTAACTGTAATAAAATAATTTACACCGATTTTTCATAAAGTTTATTTTCAATTGGTGATAAAAATCTTGAAAATCAAGTTATTCAATCGAAATCTGTACATAATTTATTCTGTGACGACTCCTTAGTGTTAGCTCGCCTTAAAACCTCACTCAGTGAGATGTGTCCTAATAGCCCGGACTTCATCCTCTGAAAAAGGAAGCCTCTGGTAGTGTCATATTGAGTTAAGTTGTCGTGTCCCTGGTGCAGACATACGGTGGATTCGGGAATTACCCTGCAACCAGACAGCTTTCTATTGTCTTGCGCGTTATTTTCACACTCATACCATATGCTTGGGTTTCCGCAGTCTGGTACCATATTTCATGTTTTAGTTCCATCCAGCCTCGGTTGGTGGATAGTGTACGATTATGTTTTGCACTAAATCATTTTTCAAAAAGAGATCGTGAATATATCGGGTGGACAACACAAAAAAGTTTTTTAGTATTAAAGTCATTTTTTAGGAAAGGCGAGGCTATCTGAGAGGTAATATGATGAAAAAAATTAGCTTTTTAGTAATTGGCTTGCTACTTATGTCAATAGTAGCGATGTCAGGATGTACTGGCAGTAAAACATCTAACACTGTCGCCCCTACAGAAAAGAATGCAGGCAATGTATCTCATAATAATACTATACCTCCTGGAGGAAAACCCGGTGACATCTCACCTGACGCTAACATGTCCTCTCGAAAAAATTCAGATAACATGCCAAGTAACGCTACTATACATCCGAATGGAAATCCGGGTGAGATGCCATCAAATTCAACAATGCCTCCAAGAGGCAATCCAGATGGTATGCCAGCTAATGGAACCATGCCTCTTCGAGGAGATCCTCCGGTAGGGACTCCAGGTAACATGTCATAATTAGATTTATTATGCCTCTCTCAACCGTACCGTCTGCTTATTCTCCATAAGCTTTTAAATTAGGTCGTTGATTAATTTGCTTCGAGGCATATAACGGCACTCGCTATCTATTTTCTCAATGACCTGAGGGTCGAAAGTCAGGGTAGCGCCAATCTTCTGATCTAATTTGATGAGTCGAACCATTTTTACTCTCATCCCCTTTTTTCCAAAAAAGCTTACGTACATCTTTTATACCTCTTGCGTAAATATAGTGCCCATGCGCGATATTGTTATTATAGGGCATAAAGCAAACACAAGCGGCGACTTTACATTAAATGACCTTCCAGGTTCTGCAGGAAGAATGGATATCCTTTGCCGCTGCGTGAGTTCTGCCCTTTTTCTCTCTTTCGGAATGCGCAGGGATGTAAATGTGCACCTGCTCCTTCTGGGAGAACCCAATCCCGGAAAAATCCTCAGGTTTGAAGGACTACACCTGAGATACCTTAACCCGGACGAGCGGAGCAGCGGTTCGCTTATCCAGAAAGCCCTTCAAAAAGATGCAAGCGAACAGGATATCCGTTCCACTCCAGGCGTCTGGGTTCGCAAAGGAGATCTAGATTCCCTACTCTCGGAATTTGAGGGACGCAACCTGTTCTATCTGAGAGAAGATGGAGAGGATATCAGAGCAATTGCAAGTGAAATCCGCGACCCGGTCTTCATCCTGGGAGACCATTTAGGAGTTACCGAAGAAGAGGAAGCACAGCTCCTTAAGGCAGGGGTGAAAATCATCTCGGTAGGTCCTCTTTCTCTCCATTCTAATCACTGCATAACCCTTATACACAATGAACTTGACAGAGCTGAAGCTGAAAGAGGAGAGGTCCCCGGAGAAGCTGACAGCAGGGTTGAAGATTGAGTGGTGACAGATTTAATGATGACCAGAAATATTAAGTGATAAGGAGCTTTCATCTCTTACTTATTCCTTAATTTTGTCACTCATCCCCAGGTCAATTTCCCGAAAAAAGCTTAAAGAAAGTGAAAGAAAGTGAAAGAAAATGGACGTACTCGATATTTCAAAAAAGATTTTGCATGAAGGCCCGATATGTGACCACTGTCTGGGCCGCCAGTTTGCAAAATTATCCACAGGCCTGAGCAATAGAGAACGTGGGCAGGCCTTGAAACTCGCCCTTGTCCTGGAAGGGGACCGGATCTATAAAGCTGAAAACGATGATTCTCTTCTCAAAGAACTTGCTCCTTGCAGTGTATTTGCGAGAAAGGCTCTAGGAACAGAAAGCGAAGATGAACAGTGCTGGGTCTGCCTTGACCAGTTTAAAAAGCTGGATGAATGGGCCGATGAAGCTGCAAAAGCCCTTGAAGGACTTGAATATTCTACCTTTCTTGTAGGCACAAAGGTCAGCGGACTTCTTAGTGAAAACGAGGAGCTGCTCTGGGCTGAGGCTGGGACTGCATATGCCGAACAGCTTAAGACCGAGCTTAATAGGGAAGTTGGCAAGCGGATAGCAGAGAAAGTCCATAAAGACGTGGATTTCGAAAACCCTGATATTACAATTACCCTTGACCTTGGAAAAAACGAGCTTGATCTCCAGCTCCGCTCGGTATATATTTTAGGGCGCTACCGCAAACTTATCAGGGGAATTCCTCAGACACGCTGGCCTTGCAGGAAATGCAAGGGAAAAGGATGTGAGCGCTGTAATTTTACAGGGAAACAGTATCAGGAATCCGTAGATGAACTTATAAAAGGGCCTGTAGTTGAGGCTTTCCAGGCCATTGATACGGCTTTTCATGGTTCGGGCAGGGAAGATATCGATGCCCTGATGCTGGGAAGTGGCAGGCCTTTTGTAGTAGAAGCAAAATCTCCTGTAAAGCGAAGCACAGACCTTGAAGAACTTATGCGAAATATTAATGAGAAAGCTGCCGGAAAAGTTGAGGTAAGAGAGTTTTCTTTCACTGGAAAGGATATGATTGAGACCTTGAAAAGCTCAAAGGCGGATAAAACTTATAAGCTTAAAGTTACATTTAAAGAGCCTGTTTCGGAGGAAAAGCTTAAATCCAGCCTTGAGGCTTTGAGTGACATAGAGATCTCACAGCAGACTCCAACGCGGGTAGTTCACAGGCGGGCTGACCTTGTCAGAAAAAGGCATGTGCACCGTATCAAGCTTGACGAACTGACAGACGAAGGTTACGCTTACATAACAGTAAACTGCGAAGGCGGGCTGTATGTAAAAGAGCTTGTTTCCGGAGATGAGGGCAGGACAAACCCGAGCCTGAGCGGACTTTTAGGGATTCCTGCGCTTGTGGAAGATCTTGATGTGGTCAACGTTGATATTTAAACTCAATCTGAATCAGCGTTATTTAATACATAGAGTCAGGAAAATACTGCCTGACGAAACGTCTTATTTAAATAATATCCATCTTATCTAGAGAAAAACTGTATATACTATAGACTAATTAATCGAGCATTCTAAGGAGGAACATGCGATGACAAATTCCCACGGCGAAAAACGCTGCACAAGGTATAAACTACAGAAGACAGTTCGTGAAAGAGGGATTTCCCCTGTAAGCAAGGCAATTCAGGAATTCGAAGAAGGACAAATGGTCCACATTGACATTGATCCGAGTGTTCAGAAAGGTATGCCCAATCCGAAGTTCCAGGGTTCTACCGGAAAGATACTCGGACAGCGCGGTCGTTCGTACATTCTTGAAGTCCGCAACGGAAATGCGATGAAGGAAGTTATTTCCCTCCCTCAGCACCTTAAACCGCAGAAGTATTAATTCCCATTCCAGGCAGTTAGGTTGTAAAACCTAACCCATTTTATCTGAGTTTACAGTATGCAGGCATTTACCGTAGGATCGGGCTCCTACTAGGGGTTTTCAGTAATTTGTAAGGGCTGGGTCTGTAATTAAATGTAAGAAACTCAATGACTCCTGGATAACTGCTTAAAGGGAGAGGGGACTTAAAGAAAACTGATTTTAAAAACTTGTCTCTTATCCCTATATAATGGTTTATTATCTCAAGATGGTGATCTCTTATCACGAAATGGTGATCTCTTATCCTGAGATGATGATCTCTTATCCCGATATGGATATCTCTTATCTCGAGATGGGACTATCTATAATTATATATCGGTTGTCAGACATATACCGATCCAGATAAGGAAAAGATTATTCGGAACAATTTCAGATTATTATTAAATACGATCGAATTTCGTGCATAACGGCAATCTGAAGAAGGCCTATATATGAAAAGAATTAAGCAATCTATCTCAAGGCCAGTTCAGATTTCCGGATGCTGACAGGCAGAAATTTACTTGCCAGGAACTCCTGGAGAATTGAAGAGTGACCTGAAGAGATTACTCAGCAGGGAATGGCAAATTGTTACAACTTTTAAGTCGAAAAGAGTGTATTCCAATGATAGTTAAGGAAGTCCTCAGTGAAGAATTATTGACTTTAGCCGAAGTCAGAGATCTACTTAACAGGATCGCCGAAGAGCGCAGAGAGAAGGGGCTTGAAGTAGGATATGGATTTAGAAAAGCTCTGCACCATGCTGAACAATTCTCAAAGATCAGTGGAGAAAAATCAAGGGAACTGGTTAACAAGCTGTTAGAACTCGAAAAAATGAAGCCTTCAATTGCGATCAGGATCGCAGATATTCTGCCTCAATCCAGGGATGAAATCCGATCAATCTACGCTAAAGAAAAATATACCCTGAGCAACGAGGAACTTGATCAAATTCTCGATTATGTATTGGAAGCTATTGAATAAAACTGAGACGCAAAGGGAATAACCTATATAGAAGTTTTCATCTTCTTATTTATAAGGGAAGTATCCAAAACTTAGAGTACTTTAAAGTGTCAGGGAGTGCCTGACCCGAATTCAAACATAGTGGACTCGTTGGGTTGTTGAAGATATAGAGTCCGGGGATGTCGGTTACAGGGTAGTCTAAAGTTTTACGGGACATATAGAACACCAGAAATTTGTGAATTGTCGGCAGTTCCGATTAATGGATAGATTTCAAACCGGATGGAACCGAGTTAAGCATATCAGGATAAGATATATCTTGAATATCCTGAACACAGATTTCCATGGGATTTCAGATTAATTGATAGGATGGGTGCTGATGAGAGTAGAGAAGTCGCAATCAGGTAGACCGTACGCTGGCAGATCAGCTGCTGAAAAACCTTCTTATGGCGGCAGGCGTCCGACAGGCAAACCGCAATCCGAGAGACAATCAGAAAGAGCTCCGCGCTCATCCAGAAAGTCCCAGGAAAGCTCACAGGACAGGGAGGAATATGCATGGGTTCTCGACTATCTTCCCTATGGGAAATCAGTTGACGGCACTGCCGCATACCAAAAAAAGCCTCTTGTTCAGGCTGTGGGAGATAAAAAATTTACTCTTATGGAGCTTGTTCCCAAAAACGGTGTGGTTCCTCAGATCCAGTCAAGAGTTTATATCGGATCGGGAGACAGGGATGAAATCGACCACGTAAAGCAGAGAATAGGCTATTTAGATCTTACGACAGGAGCGAATCTCGAACTGCCTTTTATCCTTGAGGCGTGTGTAAGGTATCAGGAGGTACGCTTTGTAAAGTTTTTCAACGAGGCTCATTCTATAACTACCCGCCTGCATATGCTTGATCTCCTTCCCGGAATAGGCAAAAAACTCATGTGGTCTATAATCGATGAGCGCAAAAAGGGAGATTTCAAGAGTTTTCAGGATATCCGGGAGAGAATCCCAAGCCTGCATGACCCGGCTAAAGTCCTTGCCCACAGGATTGAAGAGGAACTCAAGGATGATTTCATCAAGTACAGGCTGTTCACAGCTCCACCGCGCCGACAGTAAGCCGAGTGAGATGAACTATCTCGGTTCTATTTTTTCCAGTATGGCTCTCAAGGTTGACTTTTTCAGTTTTTGATTTTTGTCATTTAAAATATAGTAATTCCGTATTGGCTAAAGATTCCATTATTGACCAAAGGTTCCGTATTAGATCAAAGTACTCAATTTACTCAGCAAAGTACTAAATTTACTCAGGAGGTTTCAGTCTGGTTCGTTCTCTTCTTAAAAAATATAATATAAAAGGCGGCACTTTTGATCAGCATTTTCTGGTCGATGCAGGCTATCTGGACAGAATAGTGGCTGCTGCTGAGCTTGGGCCTGAGGATGTAGTTCTTGAAATCGGTGCAGGTATCGGAAACCTGACTGAAAGGCTTGCAAAAAAGGCAAAAAAAGTAATCGGAGTTGAACTTGACCCTGTCCTTGTAAGAGTTCTCCATGACCGTTTCGATAAAATCGAAAATATTGAGATTATTGCAGGAGATGCACTGAAAATCAAGCTCCCAGAATTTGATAAGGTCGTCTCTAACCTTCCTTATTCCATCTCTTCAGAGATAACTTTCAAGCTCCTTCGCCATAAATTCAAACTTGGCGTTCTCATGTACCAGTATGAGTTTGCAGCCAGGATGGTTTCCTCGCCCAATTGCAAGGATTACTCGCGCCTTACGGTTGATACCTGTTATTTTGCTGATGCCTCTATTTTGATGAAAGTCCCAAAAAATGCTTTCCAGCCGGCACCGGAGGTTGATTCTGCAGTTATCAAACTTGTTCCCCGCCCTGCACCATTCGAAGTCAAAGACCAGGCTTTTTTCATGGATTTTGTGGCCGCAGTCTTCAGCCAGCGACGGAAAAAACTGAGAAATGCGATTCTGAACATGAACCATGTACTCAAGATTCCCAGCATTAAAGAGGTAATTGCCCAGCTCCCAGAGGATATGATGAGCAAACGTGCTGAAAACTTGACTCCTGAAGAGCTTGCAAAAGTTGCAAATCAAATAATTGATTTAAAGTCATCACTTCTTACGAACGAGTTAAAAGGACAGTAAAAAATCAAGAACACTGAAAAACTAAGAACAGTAAAAAATCAAGAATAATAAAGAACTCGAAAATTATGGTTGAAATTGAATACAGAAAAGCCCGGATAAAGCTCGGGGACACGGACCTTGTCTATGAGCCTGCAGAAGATTCTTTTTTACTTGCCGATGCCGCTCTTAAAGAAGCAAAACCAGGAATGCGAATTCTTGAAATTGGAACAGGGTCGGGTTTTGTATCTGCTGTACTTCTTGCAAACCTGAAAGAGATTCGTCTGGTCGCTACGGAAATTAACCCCCATGCCGCACGCTGTGCAAAAATGAACGGTGTAGAGGTTATTCGTACTGATCTTTTCAGGGGGATAAAGTCCAAAAATCCTGAAACTCTTTTTGACCTTATTCTATTTAATCCGCCCTACCTTCCGACTTCTGAAGAAGAAAAAGTTCCAGGCTGGCTGAATTATGCTTTTGACGGCGGGATTAGCGGAAGAGACACTCTGGAAAGGTTTCTGGACGAAGTAAGAGATTCTCTCAAGCCTGGAGGAGAGATTCTTGTGCTTATCTCTTCCATTACCGGGCTGGATGCCATTAAGGAGAAAATGGAGACGCTGGGGTTTGCAGTTGAAGTTGTAGCGAGGAAAAAGGTTTCTTTTGAAGAGCTGATGGTTGTTAAAGGTAAACTTTTGTGACCAAGTCTACCTTGAAACTAATATTGATCTAAAATTATAAATATTATAGTTTTTTATTCCGTTTTATATTTTGGAGACTTTTTGGGAGTTTCTAAGAACCTTTAAATTCTTTTAAGACGTTTTGATACTTTTTGAAACTTTTTATTACTTTTTGAGACTTTTTATTACTTTCTGGTCTCCAGATTTTCTCTCTAAATTGTGCGAAACAATAAAATTTTAAGTATACTGAGATAATTTTTGATTTATGGGAAAAGGAAACATCGCAATAGATAAATCAATGGTAAAACCAGTTGTTGATGACAAAATAATAATTCCTTTACCAAGGATTTTGGTTATTCCATAAATTTTAAAAAGTTATTAAAATAATTTCCCAAAGTTAATTTAAATTTTGGTTGCCCCATAATAAATTAAAAAGTGTCTAACGTTTTAAACCTTAACCGATGACCAATGAAGAGATATTTAAAAACAAGGAAGTAGTTAATATATAAATTATTAATTTCATCTGTATATTAACAAATGATCTTCATTAAAATCAATAACTGTTGGCTTAATTATATCATATTATAAGCCGGAGTGACTATGTAAAGTTTATGGGGGTTTAGTTCTGGGAATCGCGCTTATCGAAGATTATCGTAACAGATGGAGGTTCAGTGCTGCATTTGTTACCATCTTATTTCTGTATTCAGCAGGTGTTGGAAGTGCAGAGGTTATTTATGTAGAACCTAGTAATTCAATCCAGGCTGCAGTAAATAACTCTACATCCGGAGATCTAATCATTGTGAAAGCTGGGGAATACCAGGAGAATATTATTGTCAATGTTTCAGGGATAAAGATCAGTTCGGAGTTTGAGAACCCTGAAAATGTGCTTATAAGGGCCAGGAATGAAAATTCCAGCGTGTTTCAGATTAAAGCCGATAATGTAACTGTCAGCGGCTTCAATATAACTGGTTCAGATGAGGCTTCCAACATTTCTGTTTCTAGCATCTCCAATATTTCAGGTTCTACAAATTTTTCCGAAATGGGAAGTAATTCCAATAACTCCAATAACTCCAATAATTCCAGTAACTCCAATAATTCCAGTAACTCCAATAATTTCAATAACTCCAATAACTCCAATAACTCCAATAATTCCAATAATTCCAATAATTCCAATAATTTCAATAATTCCAATAATTCAGAGAGTACCAATCCTGGGAAGGGTTCCGGTTCAGGGCCAGATAAGCCTGTTTACCAATGGGATGGATTAGGTTGTCCTGCAGCAGGAATTTGCCTTGAGCAGGTTAACAACTGCACAATTGAGAATAACACGTTTTTCGGAAAACAGTACGGGGTTTATTTGCAGGACTCCAAGAACAGTACAGTCTTGAAGAATACTTTTTTCCGTAACGGGATCTGGCTTGATGAAGGGTGCGGCAAAAACCTGCTGATAAATAATTCTATTGAAGAGAGTAAATTCATTATTGGGGCTAACTGCTGGGACAATATAATGTTCCAGAATCGGGTTTCAAACAGTGAAGGAATAAGTATTGCTTGCTGTGGTGGAAACAATCTAGTCTCAGGGAATGAAATCGTAAACTGCAGTAATGGAATTGACATCTATGACGTTCAGGCAAGGACCGTTCTACGTGATAACATTATTATAGGCTGCGAGAAAGGGATTTATCTAACTTTTGTCTTCGATTCCAGAGTTTATAATAATACTATCTCAAACGGGACCACAGGCATTTTTCTAAGAGAGGACTGCCACGATAATGAGCTGTCTAACAATACAATAACAGCGAGTAACGAATCTGGCATTTACTTGCTGGACTACAGTGCAGATAACCTCATTTATAACAACTACTTCAATAATAGCATAAATGTTAAAGCCGAGAATACTAAAGGAAATATCTGGAATACTACACAGTCGCCAGGGACAAACATCGTAGGAGGACCAAACCTGGGTGGAAATTTCTGGGCAGATCCGGAAGGAACCGGCTTCTCTCAGGTCTCAAATGATTCAAACTCGGATGGTATCTGCGATTTGCCATTCCAGATTAATGGAAGCGATTTTGATTATCTTCCACTTGCCAGACCTCCTTTCGCAGCCGGGGTGGATCTTGAAGTCACAATCAGAATTCCTGAACCAAAATAATGCCCCGGACATTTCCATTGAAATTTACATAGAGACCCCTAATTTAGGAACCATGATCTTCAGGCGGTAAACAGAGAGTAGTTCCGAATAACCAAAGTTCCGAAGCTCGCAGGTGTCATTCCGGATTGAGACCGTCTTTGTACCCATGTATCTGTGCATATACACAGAAATAAAGTTTTATCCCTTGCCTATGTTCAAGCAATTCCCTTTACCCCTCTTTTCTGTATAATAAACCATGCTGCAAACACCAGAGCCCCACAGCCTACGGCAGTGGTTCCGAGCACAGGGATCTTATCCGCCCATTCCAGAGAGATGAACCACATACTCACAGCCCCAAAGGTGAAATAAGTGAAAATCAGCAGGGACGAAGCTGAACCTATATCCCGGTCAACCTGTTCCAGCACAAGGTTATTGCTGGGAGGACGGCTTAAACCAAGGGAAAACGAAACCATAAACATGGGAAGAGCAAAGCTCCAGGGACCATGTTGTCCCATAAAAAGCAGGAAAATACCACCCAGGAAAACTCCCGCAAATGCGATTGTCATCAAGTGCTTTGAATTCACCCTTCTTGTTAACCGAAGGCAAGAGAAGGCACCACTCATAATGGCAAGGGCATTGAAGGCAAAAAAGTAGCTGTATTTTTGCTCGCTGAGGCCAAACTCGTTAATATAGATGGCAGAAGAACCTGCAATGAAACTAAACAATGGGAAAAAACTGACTGACATGACTAGAACCATGATCATATACGAGGGATTGAGCAGCAATCTGCTGTAGGTATTCATGACCTGAGATAAAGGAGCTTCAGATGCTTCTGGCAGTGTTTCAGGAAAACGGAGAACGCCAAACAGTGCGATAATTCCCATGAATGCCTCCATTAAGAATATCCAGTGCCAGGACAGATACAGAAGGATCCACCCGCCAATGATCGGAGCAAGCATGGGAGCAAGGCCCATGATTACAGCAATATATGCAAGAATTCTTTCCCTTTCCGGACCTACGAAAATGTCTTTAGTCATTGCCATGGATATAGAGGAACCGGCAGCAGCTCCTGCAGCTTGCAGTATGCGAGTACCTATCAGCATGGGTGCACCAGACACAAAAGCACCTAACAGGCTTGTCAGTATGTACACTGCAAGCCCTACAAGGAGAGGACGTCGACGTCCATAACGGTCAGAAATCGGGCCGTAGAAGAGAAGGAAAAGCCCATAGGTCACAAAGAAAAAAACCAGGTTCAGATTAATTAGCGATAGAGAGACGTTCCAGCTTTTGGCCAGAGAGGGAAGGGCCGGTAAAATCATGTCTGTGGTAAGAGGAGGAAAGGCAGACAGAAGTGCCAGAAGCGGCACTGTCACTTTCAAATTTTTTTGTATTTTCTCTTTAGAAGCGTTTGTTTTTTGTTTGAAAGCCATAGCTAAATCCTTTATCATTATTGACATTAGAAGGTTATTTATGGAAGTTATTAATGGAAGTTATTAATTCAAAATATGGTTACATATGCAACTATGTCGTATGAATACCGAAGGAATATAATTGTATATAACAATTACGATAGTAAAAATGAAGCCCGGCAAATTTGATACCCTTTTATAATAAAGTCAAAAAACAGAACTGGATACTATAATGAAAAATTATATAAACATAAATAAGTTGAGAAAATACGGAAACCCACCTTTTGGTCTTGCTGTAATCCATGGCGGCCCGGGAGCTCCGGGGGAAATGGCACCTGTTGCAAGAGAACTCTCCGATTTTGGAGGCGTACTTGAACCGCTTCAAACCGCAGTAACCGTTGAAGGGCAGGTCAGGGAGCTCAAGGAAGTTCTGGAAGACCACAGCGACCTGCCGGTTACATTAATCGGTTTTTCCTGGGGTGCAATGCTCAGCTTTATTTTTACTGCCCTGTATCCCCATCTGGTAAAAAAGCTAATACTTATCGGGAGCGGCCCATACGAAGAAAAATATACTGAGTGCGTAGTGAAGACCCGGATAAACCGGCTCGGAAAAGAAGACCGGGAGAACTTCATTCGCCTGACCGAAACCCTGAACGATCCTTCAGCTAAAAACCGGAATGAAGCCCTGTGCAATATTGGGAAGTTAATGTCGAAAGCCGATACTTATGATCCGCTTCCCCATAAAGATGAGGTGCTTGAGTGCAACTACGAGAGCTTCAAAGGCGTATGGGAAGAAGTAAGTGAACTGAGAAGCCAAGGAAAACTGCTCGAAATAGGAAAAGAAATCCGCTGCCAGGTAGTTGCAATTCATGGTGACTATGACCCCCATCCTTTTGAAGGAGTTAGAGACCCTCTTTCCGGGGTTTTGAAGGATTTCAGGTTCATTTTGCTGGAAAAATGCGGGCACAAACCCTGGATTGAAAGGGAAGCAAAGGAAAGGTTTTACAGTTTACTGAGGAACGAGATTTAAGTGCCCGCAACGAAATAACCTATGCAACATACAATTATATTTGAAATAAATAGTTGAGCTTGTTTGCGAAAATACTTGAGTACAGTATAAAAACGTGCCTAAGTTATTTCACTACGAGTACTAAGTAAAAAAGAAAAGTGGGATTAAGGAAAAGTGGAAAAGAGAAAAACAAAAAAGGAACAGTGAGAACCTTGATAGAACAGTCTCAGTTAATCTATTTTATTGCAGCCTCTGCGGCACTTACGCTTCTTCCGGGCCCTGATATTCTATTCGTAATTACCCAGAGCATTTCGCAGGGCAAAAAGGCAGGAATTGCAACAGCATCCGGCCTCTCTACAGGCGTACTTGCCCATACTACCGCAGCCGCAGTCGGAGTTTCTGCCCTTGTATATAAGTCTGCTCTTGCTTTTGAAATTGTAAAATACGCAGGTGCAGCTTATCTGCTCTACCTTGCCTGGCACGCCTTAAAAGAAAGTGAAGAGCTGGTATCTTCGGCCCCTTTTAGGGAAACAAATACCTTTGCCCTTTACAGGCGCGGGATCTTTATGAACGTTTTAAACCCAAAGGTTGCCCTCTTCTTCCTCGCCTTCCTGCCCCAGTTTGTAAACATAGATTCGGGAAACGTCCCCATGCAGATGATATTTCTGGGAATCATTTTCATGGTTCAGGCCTGGCTGATCTTTTTCGCTGTATCGGTTTTTGCCGGAACCGTTGGTGAGAGAATAATACAGAAGCCGGGAGTTGGCAGGTATATCAACTGGGGAAAAGCAGGAATTTTCACGTTTATTGGGATAAAACTTGCATTGACTCATAAATGAACCGGAAATCAATGAAAACACACATGAAATCCTTCTAATCACAGGAATAAAAAATGAAAGTACTTGAAAGAACTTTCATGCTAAATCATGAAAATTAATAGTTAAAGCTGGCCGTCGTTAAAAAAATTAACCTTGACGTCTTTTAATTGCGGCTGGCTTTCTGGCAGAAACAAAGTTAGAACTGAATATCATTAAGAGAATCTACAAAAATACAGTTAGAACTGAAAACATTGAGTTTCACTATTAAAGCTCAACTACTCAAAAATTTCAACAATCATATATGGTTTTCATTTTTTTAAGTAAAGAATATTCGTACTTTATTGAGAATTATCTGGCCTGCTCAATCTTTCAATCTGGTATACTGTGGAATTTTTAAAATCTTCGGCCTCTATGACAGGAAACACATCAATCTGGCATAAATCAGTAAATGGCAAATTATAAGCCAGATAATCTTTAACAGTTTCTACATCAAATAGAGTTATTACACGTCCTCCCCCTGCATCAAACCACTGGTTAATAATCTTCAACCCATCTGGAAAAACCGTATTTTCGACCTGTTCCCATCGTTTAAATAGCTCTATAGTATTCTTAGGGTCAAAGGTTGTTATGTCCAATAATAACATATTTTTATTTCCTGATCTGGTCTTGTAATCTATAATAATTTTATATGTACAATATAGCGCATTTAACTTATAAATATTTTGTAAACAGATAAATGATTATATTAAAGAGAGAGTCGCAAAAGTCCAAAATTAACTAAAATCCTGCTTTCGGCAGATGCGACATAAAAATCCATTCAATTTTTCTAGTTATATCGTTTTATTAGAACTTTTGAGATTCATTTTAAATCAAAAAGTACCAAATAGTAACAATTACATAATTAATATATATTATTAGTAAGTGAAATAAAAGACCGCCACTGCCAGATATATAATTCGCGTGATACTGGTTTTTAAGTGAACCTGTAAAAAATAACAATTAAAAATATTTGGATATTATGACGCGCTTGCTGCCGATGTAGATAAAAATCAGCCGACCATATCATAGCAAATAAATTTCATAATTTTATATAATGCCGATTTATGAAATTGAATTTCGAGGACTGTATGTAATTAATTAGAATTTCTAGACTTTTACAACGCTCTCACTACATATATAAAACTCAGATTTCTTCCAAAATATTAAATAAAACTACACATAAGATAAATAATAATCCAATTTGACTTTTGATAGGAAGGTTTTAATATCTATACGACATATTAACTGTATATATAATATGGGGGTGATGATGGTGGCACAATCAAATAAACTTATGAAATATTTAGTCCTCGGTGTTTTCGTAGGGATGTTACTGGTTTATCTTAAGTTTAAGAGAGTAAAGATTGAAAAATAAGTCCCAAAGGACTTTATCTATACATTTTTTAAACTGAAAAACTTTATTTTATTAAAATATTTTAACTCATAACGAGCGGATCCCAAAACGCAAAATTGCTTCTCTGAATCCCGTATTCTGGATTATCAATAAGAGCTTCTGATCCTGAAAAAATAATTCTGAAACTCTTATTGATGTGGGAATAAAATTAGTTTTGGGATGAGCTCAACAAGTAATGTCACTGAAAAATAACTAAGCAAGATATGTAGCTTTGAAAAAGCTATCCTCTCAGACTACGACTCAGTTCCAAAATCAAGTGATAAAAGCAAGTGTAACATCACTATATAAATCCGCCCTTCCGCAGGTGCGACAAGAAGCTATACTATGAATTGCGTTACACTACGAGTTACTATTTTCTTTAAGGAATGATTCAAGTATAACATCAAGGTATTTGTTGCCAAGAATCATTATTGAGATACTGAAATTACGGATCAATTTCTGAACTGCAAATTTGAAGTTATATTTTTATCATTCCTAAATTACAACTACCTATCAGCCTTAAAACTTCAAGCCATCATCGGTTATTGTGATATCGTAGTTTCCAACAAAAAAGGTATCATGCACATTTACACCGTTTATGGTTTGCCTGGGAGTATCGTTTATTTCCACAGTACGGTCAGTTATATGAATTTTCTTTCCTCCTACATAGAAAACTCCGCTCACTGCTACATATCCGTCTTCTGTAATTTTAGCATTGAAAATAACATCACCGTTTTCCCTTTTTGTTAACGTGATCCCATTTTCGGTCTCGATTTCTCCCTGCACATCAAAGTTTTTGTTAATTTGAGTGAGCTCGTTCCTGTCGATTTTTGCTATGAGTTCTGAGTTTTCATCCCTGATCTCGGTTGTCAGAGTAAGGTTGCCATCGGAGTTTTCCAGGGTAAACAGGTTTGTTCTGTCTCCGGTTTTTATATCTGTCTGATATGACACCATGTATGCCTGGTCTGCATAGACGTTTGATCCCAGAATTAGCATATAATCGTCGTGAGTCATGTGATTTTCGCCTGTGATTTTATGTATCTATTTACTAATATGATTATATAAAACGCTTCTTAATCAACTTTTATTGTGGAAAACGGAACATCTTAACAAAAAGATACTCATGTGTCTTCGGTTAAGTGAGAAATCATGACAAATTGCGTCAATTTCCTCAACATATATAAAATATGGCAATAGACTGGAAAATGGAATATGGTATTGACTTCATGTAAATATGCCAAAATTTAACGCCGGCTTCTAATGCAAAATCGATAGCTTTCAGGCAAGAAAATTCCTTAACCGATGAACAATGAGTAAGCCCTATTTGTTCCCTTTAAGAGAACGGAAGCAAACTCACGAATGTAAGGTACTCAAAGACACTGATAGGTGAGAGGCTTACAGACAGTAATGTCAGTTGGCTGTCATCAAGAATCACAAAATCAATTATGCAAATAGCTGATGCCTGATACAGAAAAGATTTGAAAACACTCGAACCGTATGAAGGGAAACTTTCACGTACGGTTCCTGGGGAGAAAGGAGGAGTAATCCTCCCGATTTACCCGACAAATAATTTAAGTACTTCAATAAAATCTCATAATATAGCAGTATAAACTCAATTTTATATATTGATAAGTATTATATTTAGTTGGGCATCTGTGTACTCTTCATTTAAACACCCTCCATCTATCTCCGTTCCTCCTCTCAAAAGACGGATGCCCTCTTTATTTTAAAACTTTCTGAATTCTTTGCCGAGAAATATATGCATGAAAACCAAACGCAGCCCCTTTAACTTTTGTTTTACTCTTTTTATTTTTTCTCTTTTCTTCTGACCTTCTTCTTTTGACCTATTTCTCTTTCCTTCTTACTCCTTTTGATCTTCTTTTGGCTCTTCGTTGTGGCTCTTCGTTGTTTATGTGGATATCCTTGTAATGTCTTCATAAAACCAATGCGGTCTTGAATTGAAAATCATCTTATCCACAGAGAATGAAGAAGAGCCTATATAAAGAACTTATAGCAAAATTTTGAACTATAATGTAAAATTGGGGGGACTTAAGCCTATTAGATCTCTCATTGAGGACATACTTAAAGTGACCAAAAAACGTTCAATATGGAAAATTTACACCGATATACGATGCATTCTGTAAAAATTATTGTTCTTTAGCTGTATTTTTGACAGGAAAAATTACTGCATTCTTTATTAGTGATAAAAAGGGATTAAAACACTTGGCTGGGAGTTAAGAAAAAAGCACCATAAAATAAAAGTAAATGAAAGTGCCCAAAATTAAATTGTTTGAGTTCTTATGTAATTAGTTTTTCAACTGAATTCTCAGTTCTGGATGAATAAAATGAGACTGGGCTTATTCGTTAGTCCTTTCTTATGAGTGACGGTTAATTGCAGGAAAACCTTTCAATACGTTTCAGGGTTCTGATGCAATCAAGGTTCTCCTGCTTATATATCCCGGCGGAGGATTGTACAAATGAGCCCACAATCGGTTTTTATGTCTTTATAGATATTTATTTAACCTGTGGTTAAATTAGTCAGCATTCAGCTATTGGCCTAGCGATTGCTCTTAGCAGTCGCCCCACCAGCCGTCACCACAGCCGCCGCTTTTAATCTTACAGGCACGAACTGCTGTTATGCAGCAAGCCTCTTTCTCCTTTTTGCATCCACAACCACAGCCGCCCCAGCCGCCACCAAAGCCGCCAAAGCCGCCAAAGCCGCCAAAGCCGCCCCAACCGCAGCCGCCGCATCCACAACCATCGAACTTTTTAAAGAATGGAAATCCTCCCATATAACTACCTCCAGATTTTATATTTTATTGTTTTATTCTTTTTAGTTAATTTATACAACTTTTTACATATCGGAGCAAATATACTTTTTAGACTGAAGTGTATTTCTCCAATCAAATTATATATCGACTCGCCAACTCTACTGTTATTCCTGACAACCGTATTTTGGTCTGTCTTCACGTAAAGAGATGCAGATTTAATTTCAGTTGTCAGAAAATACAATTTATAATATAATTGTAGATTATATAAGCATAATAGAATAATATGTCCTTAATATTAAATAGTCATTGAAAAAGCTGGGAAATCATGCTCGGTAAAATGCGTTTAATTTTACGTTTAATTTACGAATTTTAGTTCCTTTAATTTATATAAAATCAGGATTTCAAGCTTCCAATTAATGATTTATTCAAAAATATAGTCTCTATGGCATAAAGAAATTATATTATCCAATTATAACCTTTTTAGAGGCTTAATACATGTGAATTTAGCAGACGAAAATACTATTACTTATCTAATTTTTGAACTTTAATACTCTAATGTGTTTATAGAAAAGTAAATAATTGATAAAGTTGACTGTTTCTTCTAAACACTTAATTTTCGATAAATTACTTATAAAACTGAACTAAAAAACTACTCTGAAGCTGTAATCTAAAGCTGTAATCTGAAGCTGTAATTAGGAAAACAAGATGAGACTCTATTGTTGAGTCGTGTTGAGTCAACCGCAAAATGTCGTATAAAACCGGTTGCAATTATTCAAATTAATGAATCCTTGATGATTGACTCAACAGTATTTAACACTATTATATGATTAGCAAGTAGGTAATATGAAAAGTCAGGATAGCTTGTGGAAAAGCAAATTAAATGCAGATCCAAAAACAGATCTGCAAAAATTCTCAGAATTATATTTTTTGAACTCTTATGCGACTGGTTTTTCAATTAAACTGTGTTAATGCTAATGAATAAAGAGAGATGGGCTCATTCATTAATCCATTTTAAAGGATACCGATTAGTTGCAGAAGAGGTCTTTGAATACATCTATAACTCTGATGCAATCAAGATTTCCCTGATTCTATATCTGGAAAAGGGCTGTATGAATGAGCCATCGTTGGTTTTATGTTTTACATTTATCTATTCAATCCATGGTTCGATTAGTCAGCATTCAGCTATTGGCCTGGCGATTGCTCTTAACAGTCGCCCCACCAGCCGTCACCACAGCCGCCGCCTTTAATCTTACAGGCACGAACTGCTGTTATGCATTTAGCCTCGGGCTTACCACATCCACAGCCGCCCCAGCCGCCGCCACAGCCGCCAAAGCCGCCAAAGCCGCCCCAGCCGCCCCAGCCGCCACCACAGCCGCCGCAACCATCAAATTTTCCTCTTCCAAATAATCCAAATCCTCCACCCATAATATTTACCTCCATATTTACTATATTTTTATAGATTTTTTATTATTTTCTTTCTATTTTTATATAATATTTTATATATTGGGAAAGATATAATTTTAGATTTGAGTACATGTTTCTCCAACCAAATTTTATATCGACTCCCCAACTCTATTATTACTCCTGACAATCACGTTGTAACCTATCTTCACTTAAAAAGAAGCAGATTTAACTTTAATTGCCAGAAAGTACAATCGATAATATAATTGTAAATTATATAAATCGAATAGAATAATAAATTCTTAACATTAAATAGTCATTGAAAAAGCTGGGAAACCATGCGCTGATGAGTCATGTTTAGTTTTGTATTTAATTTATGGAATTTGAGTTTTTAAATCTCTCAAGAAATCAGGATTTATAGTCTGAAATTTAATATTTATGCAAAAATAAAACCTGGATGGTATAGATATGCCATATTTTCTAATTATAATCAATTTGGGGGCTCAAAGCGTATGCGTTTAGTAAAAGAAAAGAGTACTACTCATTCTGTTTTTTAACTTGGCAACTCTTAAAAATTAAGACGAAAGTATAAATGTTCCTAAAATAAATTATTCCTACAAAATAGTGAACTTTTGATTTAATTAGCCTGAATAGAAACCCACTTTCAAACACATGAAGCTCGTAGTTGCTAACTTGCAGTTAATAAAATGCATAGCCATCAATTCAAGATAATTAATCAGAAGTTATCTTTCTATCTTGAATTGATAGCTATTTTTATTCATCCATACTTAACATTTCACGGGCTCAACGATTGACCTGGCGATTATTCTTAACACCAATCGCCCCAGCCGCCGCCCCAGCCGCAGCGGCGCCAGCCACGACGCCAGCCCCAGCCGCCGCCCCAGCCGCAGCCACCAAACCATCCACACATTATATTTACCTCCAGGATTTTGCTATGTTATTTTATACTTTTCAGATACTATACAGGTAGGCTTTTAGATTAGAGAATTGCACGCTCTAATCAAACTTTTTCACCCACCCCCAATCATACTTTCATGGCAACTTTTTAGAAATTATTAGAGTACTCATTTCTTTTTAGAGAGAAACCGTTCTCCCATGTTCTCCCATGAAAGTACAATTAAACATATAATTAGAAATTATATAAAAGATCTAGAATAACTGTTTCTGAATATAAATAATCTATATAAAATTGAAGAAACCCTCTATCAATTAAACAAGCTTACTTTTGAATTTACTCTACAATCTCTAGTTCTATAAAAACTCTCAATAAATCAGGAATAAAAATCTGTAATTGAATATTCAGCCAAAAAATATTACCTTAATAATCTTAATCAGCTCTATTTCCTGGCTAAATCCAATTTAAAGCCTGAAAATAACTGAATTTTGTTGAAAAAGTAGTATAACTCTTTTTAGTATTTAACTTTATAACTTTAGTCTTTTTATTTTATGCAAAATATCAATATAAAGGGCGACTATTAAATAGGATAATTTTTTTGATTCAGCTTATGAATAAAAAAAAATAGGATTTGTCAATTTATTGTCTTTATAATAGTTTCAGTGGGAGAATTGGCACTTTCAGTTAGAATGGTTTCTTTTTAAAAATCTTAGATCCCTATCAGTTTCTTTGCCCATTTCAATTTCTTTTTCTTAATCGGGTTTACATTGTTATCTTCAAAATCAAAACCTGCTAGTCTGATTTTATTAGCTCCAAATTCCCTGGCTACAAAAAAACATCGGTCTCCATCACTGAAGCCGCCAAAATTATAGATATCATCAAAAGGCTTTGCCTGGGTAGTTGCAATAAATCGTTTAAAGCGGGGAACATATTTCTCAAGCTTATCTATATTATCCCCATGCGCATGAATAAGGACTATTGAGCCCTTTTCACAGGCAAGGATCTCTTTTTCGATATCAGCTTCGGAATTGCCGTCAAGGTCGGTACAGATGACCTCAGGCACTATGCCCATATCCATTAGTACAGCAGCGGCTCCATCGGCTGCAATTACCGTAAAAGCAGAAAAATTGATTTCCAAAAGGTCACTCCTGAGCCCTGGAGCATTTCCACAGACCAGGACAGGCTTTCCGGAAATTACTGCTTTGAGTTCAGACAGGCTGACCGTGTTTTCTTCTGTCAGCTTATGGGAAAGGAAAAGAGCTGCCTTTTCATCGCCTTTTCGGTCGAACCCGAAATCCTCAAGGATTCTTTCGTAAATCGGTTCCCAGGTAGCAAAATCCATATGAATCAGTTTCCTTTCCGTTTTACAGTTTGAATTCAAAATTTCTTAAATTTCCAACTATTTTTAAGAGTTTATTTCTTTGCAATTCCCATCTTCATGGCAATGCCTTCGACATCCCAATCCTTTACAAGGGCTCCGGAAACATCGATATCACTGCCAAGGTCAAGGATATCGGCTCTGACCTCTTCTGCAATCAGGTCTTTGAGGGTTTCAATAAGTTTCAGGACTCTTTCATCTTTGATCTGGACTGAGGCACGGATGTTTTCATCCACTACAAGGTCAAGTTCTTTCCGCATGTCCTGAAGCCTGCGAATTACTTCCCTTGCATATCCTTCAGCTTCCAGTTCTGGAGTAAGGTTTGCGTCCACATAGACAAGACCGGCATCAGATTCTGCACTTGCTGTACCTTCTGGCAGAGTTTCTTTGAAGTTTGCCATACCCGGAGTAACTGTAACTGTTGTTCCGTCTGCAAGAGAGAGTTCAAACTCACCAGCCTCGGCAAAGGCTTTCTTCAAAACAAAACCGTCAACTTTCTGCAGGGCAGGAATGACTTTTCCTGCATCCTTCTTAAACACAGGACCTATTTTGCTCGGGTCAGGGATTACTTCAAGCCCAAGTTCATCCCAGCTCTCACCAACTGGCGTCAGGACAATTGCCTTGGAATTTGTCTGGTCCATAAGGACTGAGCGCAGTTTCTCGACAGCCTTTGCTGAATCCTCATTTTCAGGGGAAACAACTATTCGGGAAACAGGCCACCTGAGCTTTCTTCCTGCTTTCTGGCGGGCGTTTGAAGCAGCTTCGACAATAGAACGTGCAGTATTCATGGCCGCTTCGAGTTCAGGGTCAAGATAGGCTTCATTGACTTTTGGCCAGTCGCACATATGAACCGATTCCAGTGCATTCGGGTCTACATTTCTCATAAGGTTCTGATACATCTCTTCAGCCAGGTAAGGCATGAAAGGAGAGATCAATTTTGTAAGGGTCACGTAGACTTCATAAAGCACGCAGTAAGCTGCAAGCTTGTCAGGGTCATCAGCTTCAGTCCAGGTTCTCGGGCGGATAAGCTGAATATACCAGCGTGAGAGGTCCTCCAGAGTAAATTCAAGAATCTCACGCACTGCCTTATGCAAAAAGTACCCACTCATTGCTTCATCTACGGCCTTAACAACAGACTGAACTCTTGAGAGAATCCACCTGTCCTCTTCCCTGAGAGCGTCTTTTACGGAATCAAGGCTGACCTTAAGCGGATCAAAATTATCAAGTGCCATATAAGGCAGCGGGAACCTGAAGACATTCCAGAGGATATTGATTGAACGATTGACGGTTTCTACTTCTTCCAGGTTAAATTTAAGGTCATCCCAGGGCGCACTTGAAGAGAGCACATAGGCACGCAGGGTGTCAGCTCCGTATCTGTCGATGATCTCAAGAGGGGAAACCACATTTCCAAGGCTTTTGGACATTTTCTTTCCGCCGGCATCAAGCGTAAAACCATGCATGAGTACACTCTTGTAAGGAGCTTTTCCGAAGCCCACCATGCTTGCTCCGAGCTGGGAGTAGAACCAACCGCGAGTCTGGTCATGTCCCTCAGTGATAAAGTCAGCAGGCCACCATTTATCGAACTCCTCCCTGGTCTGAGGGAACTTCAGGGTAGCCCAGGAAGCAACAGCCGAATCAAACCAGACATCGAAAACGTCTTCAACACGTTTTTTCTCTCCACCGCACTCACAGGGGATAGTTAGTTTGTCCACATAGGGGCGGTGAAGTTCAACATCGCCGACTATTCCGGCTTTTTCCAGCAGCTCGGCTTTAGTTCCTACTACCTCAAGTTTTCCGCATTTCTTGCACTTCCAGACCGGAATCGGAATTCCCCAGTAGCGCTGCCTGGAAATGCACCAGTCTCGGGCACCTTCTACCCAGGTCCTGAATCTGGCTGAACCTGCCCAGTCAGGGTACCAGTCTACGGCATCAATTGCCTCAAGCATTTTGTCCTTTATCTCTGTAACCTTGAGGAACCACTGCTCGGTTGCAAGGTAGATTATGGGAGTTTTGCAGCGCCAGCAGTGCCCGTACCTGTGCGTAACCGTTCCTTCTGCAAGCAGTCTGTTGCGTTTTCTCAGGTCTTCAATAACAATCGGATTTGCCTCTCTGACGTTCTTGCCCGCATATTCCCCGGCTTCTTCAGTATAGGCACCGTTCGGGCCCACAGGGCAGAGGATTGGAAGGTTATACTTCACGCCAACATTAAAGTCGTCCATACCATGCCCTGGGGCAATATGTACACAGCCTGTGTTTTCTGCAGTTACGTAATCGGCAAGATAAATGCCATGCTTTATCTCATTCTGCACAGGCACCAGGTCCCCAACAGGGCTTTCATACTCAAGTTTCGTCAGGTCTTCCCCGAACATTGTCTCAAGCACTTCGTAGTCAACATACCTGCCCTGTTTAAGGACGTTCTCGATCAGGTCGGTAGCTGCAATCAAAATTTCTTCAGAGCCGTCCTGCCTGATTGCCCTGAATTTCGAGTATTCAAAACCAGGATGTACGGCTACAGCTACGTTTGCGGGAATTGTCCAGGGGGTTGTTGTCCAGATGACTATGAAAGTATTTTCTTCACCTTTGATCTTAAACTTCACATAGATTGAAGGGTCTGTCCTCTCGGCATATTCGACCTCTGAGTCTGCAATTGCAGTCTCACAGCGAGGGCACCAGTTGACTGAACGTTTGCCCACGTCCAGAAGGTCTTTCTCACTGGCCTGCTTGAGGGCCCACCAGGCAGCTTCAATGTAATCGTCTTTTAAGGTCATGTAGGGGGCATCCCATTGCATCCAGACCCCTAACCTCTGAAACTGTTCAGTCATTTCCTGCTTCTGGTTGATGGCAAATTCCTTACATTTCTCAATAAAATTCTCTACCCCGAAGCTCTCAATGTCCTTTTTGGACTTGAAGCCGAGCACGCCTTCAACTTTGACCTCAATCGGCAGGCCGTGCATATCCCAGCCAGGACGCTCGAGAATATTACGGTTATTCATGGAGTAATAGCGAAGAATGGAATCTTTAATGATCTTATTCCAGGCAGTTCCCAGGTGGATATGTCCGGTCGTATACGGGGGGCCGTCAACAAAAAAAAGTCTTTTTCCAGTCTTGCGGTGCTCTCGGGTCTTTCGATAAGCATCGCTATCTTTCCAGAGCTGCGTTATCTTTTTTTCGATTTGCTCTGCGTTATACTTGGCAGTGATTTCTTTTATCATAGAAAATCCTCAAACGTGATATCTTTTATAGGATCTAGTTTATATATCTAAACATGGGGAACGAATTGATCTTTGATGAATACTTGCAACGGTTAGAGGATGATGGATTAAGTAAACGAACATTGGATAATAACATATTCATATTAAAACCTTTTATTAAATGGCTTGATGGACAAGAGATTACAGACAAAACTGTTTTGGCTTACCTCAGATCACTAAAGCCCAAAAATTATAGTGATAGTACATTGTACCAATACAAAGCTGTTTTAAAAAAGTTTCTATCCACTATATCACCCGAAGGGGCGCGTAGTATAAAACTCAAAGTAAAAAGGAGAGAACCGCCCATTATTTTATCACAGAAGAACTAAGACCTAACTTTTGGAGGGTGTCAATTTCCCCTTTCGAAGCTCCATCACTCCACATTCAGCCGGCATGTGCGGAGTAGGGAGAAGTACACAAGAAGAACTTAGTAAAGCCTCAAGTCCCTTATGAAGATTTATGTGAGGCATTAAAAAATTTGCAAAAATATTTTTTCAACTTTTGGTATATATATTTTATTTTAATCAAACTAATAATTCCAATAACTGTTAAAAATCGCTCCATCAGGCTAAAAATTTTATCAATTGATGTTTCTTCTTGCTTATTCTTTAATAACTCTGAAACCGAATCACGTGTGATTCCATATTGATCAGCTTTACTGAATATTACGTTTGCATCTCTCAATCTGGCGTAACTATTTGTTTCATAATATCCAGTCGTTTCCTTTTCTTTATAATCAGCAACTAGTTTGCCAATCTCACGATAACCTATTCCTGTTAATTTACTGTAGTTAAAAATTCTATCGATTTGTTCTTTGTATATAAGGCCTATAGCATCTTCTTCTGCCCTTTCTTTTGTCCAATCTTCTTTCAAATCACTTTTTATAATTAATTTTGAATCATTCAATACTAAAGTGCCGTTGATAATTAATTCTCCTTTTCGGAACACCTTATTGGAATCAATGTAGGTAAGGCCATTAAAATAGGCTCCTTCGCCCAATATGATGGGGGCGTTATTCGTAAGTTGATGTAACGAATTATTATTAGAGTTATTAGTGTAAACAAATCCATCCCTAAAGCTATAGTTATTCATATCAGAAATACTAGAAACATTACCCCCATAGATATTTTGTACTGCACAAACATCAGAACTATTACCATTTATCGATACGCCCTTTATCGAGGGGCTATTCAATTCTTCATTATTTATTATAGGAATCAGTTTTTCAATTGGATATGGTACTTTAGTTACCTTGCTTTTGTCAGTAGAATGTGGAATAAACGTTACAGATGCCCCATTTGTGTTAGAAATAGTTGCGTTCACTGAATATGGATAGTTTTGATAGAAAGAAAATAGCCCTAAATCATCACTTGTGAGATTAGATTCATTTATAATATCTTCATAGGTTTTCAAATAAATTTGCGCATATTCAAGTAAATCATCTTCTTCCACAAACATATTGCTATTAGAGAAAAGCGATTTATTTGAGTTTAAGAGAATTGATTCTTTTAGACTCAAAGCATATGAGTATTGAGGATCAATTTCAATAGCTTTATCTAAAGCTTCTACTGCTTCATTGTACTTACCTAAATGTGCAAGACAAGTTCCTTTATTGTACCACGTGTCTGAATCTTGAGAGTTAATATCAATTGCTTTGTCAAAGGCTTTTACTGCTTCTTCGTAGTTGCCCAAACACTCAAGAGAATATCCTTTATTGTACCATGCATCTAAATATTGAGAGTTAATGTCAATTGCTTTATCAAAGGCTTTTATTGCTTCCTTATAATTGCCTAAACATTCAAGAGAATATCCTTTATTGTACCATGCCTTTGAGTCTTGAGAGTTAATATCAATTGCTTTATCAAAAGCTTTTACTGCTTCTTCGTAATTACCTAAATACCCAAGACAAAGTCCTTTATTACACCACGCGTATGAATTTTGAGAATTAATTTCAATTGCTTTGTCAAAGGCCTTTATTGCTTCCTCGTAGTTGCCTAAACATTCAAGATAATATCCTTTATTGTCCAAAGCATCCGTATTTTGAGGTGTAATTTCAATTGCTTTATCAAAGGCCTTTATTGCTTCCTCATAATTACCTAATTCTGCAAGACAAAGTCCTTTGTTATACCATGCTTCTGAGTTTTGAGAATTGTTTTCAATGGCTTTATCATAGACCTTTATTGCCTCTTCGTAATTCCCCTGAAATACAAGAGCATTCTCATTGTTGGCTGCCAGTGCAGTCGATGAGAAAATAATTAAAAATAAAAAGAGGGCTGTTAAAGCTAAAACAAGTGGATATAATTTTTCCCTCTTTTTCATTATATTTTTATCCTCCGGTTGCAATATTCTCGAAAAGTATTGAATGAATACAGGAATTATACAAATAATTGCTAAAGTTTTCTATTTTAATATGGCCTTTATAAAAATACTGATAACTAAATAAGACGTCTTACCAGAATTTCCACAAAGTTTATTTATATCTGTATTTTAGCTAATGACTTTACAAATTAAAATTATTGCCCAAAGTAGAACAGTTTTTATTAGTTCCTAAATTTAGGTGCAAGTCCCATACTTAAGGTGACTTGATAAAACACTATGCCCTGTCGCCTTAGGCATGTACTTGTTTTAAATAACGGGTAACGATAGGGCTGTTATACATGATCTAAGGTACAAAATCGGGGTTCTAGAGTTTGAGAACGTATGGCTTGGGCTGGCGGGTAATGTCTCAATGAGGGTATAAGGGTTTCTTAATACCTACGTATGGCTCGCGGTGGTATCTGTGGGCAGTTGGTATCAGGTGCGGGTGCTAAGGGTCTAAGACCTGTCGCATGGCTTGGGCGGTGCATGTGGGTAGGCTGGTCTTGCTCTTTGCGTGTAAAGACTGGATGAAACTTTAGGTATATCTCTATAGGTTTTCCTAGAGCTGGATTCTTTGTCCGGTCTTTCCCTGCGGGCAGGGTAGCAAAAAGAGGTATTTTTCTTAATCCTTTCTAGATTTGGTACAGATTGATTGCCTAAATTGGTAAAAGAGGAAGTTAAGCCGAAGCGGGAGGGAAGGCTTGCCTTCCCTCCTTTCAAAATTTAGTTTATTTGTATCTTTCTAGTGAGAAAAAGAGTTCTGTTGACTATTCTTTGTACATCAACAAAGTTAGGTTGTAGAAACTTTCGTAATTGGGATAACTGGAAAGTAGATGTAACAATTTCTGCATTATCAGTTTAAATGCTTTGATCAAATAGTTATATCGTTAACTGATTGCTAGAGATAACCCACTTCAAGTTAACTGCTCAATAATGTCTTCTCTGTCATTCAGTAATAAATAACCTTTAATTTTTCGAGCTAATCTTTCCGGAAGCTTGGATAATTTAGTAATGTGCTTCCCCTTTATTCTTATTAAATCGTCCTTTAGTTCCGCATAAGAAATTTCCTGCAAAGGAATCATAATTTTGTGTGTTACTCCAGTACCTAAAATCTCAGTTCCTACAGATATCTCAATTTCTTCTTTTATGCCAGGTTTCAGACTAATTCTTATTTCGTCCACTTTCTGAGAAAGACCGTCTACTTTTGTTCCTGCTTTGTTTATACTTTCTACAATAGGATCTACTGCAACCACGTTAACTGTAGGTATTAGCCCAACAATAACAGATAAGGTTCTATATTGTTTCGTAAGGTCTTTTTCAAACTTCATGTCCTCAATCATATCAAGAATTTCTTTGTTTTCGGTATTGTGAGGAATTTTTGATTTAAGAACTGCAACAAGACTGTTTACATAAAAACTCATTTCTTCCTGACTTTTTATTTCCCATTTTCGAACTTCTTTATTGACAGAACATGCAATTTCTTTGATAGCAGTTTTTTGAGATGCCTGACATACTTTCTTTGCTTTTTCCTGTATTTCTTCGAGAAGCTCTTTTAGATTTCTATCCAGAATGGGTAGCCCTTTTCTTAGAACTTTTGTAGCAAACAGTGCTTTTTCATCAGCGTGTTTAATTAGTTCTGTAGCACGATCACAATACTTCCTATAGAAATTAAGCTCATATTTCATCGCCTGAAAATCTAGATTTCCTAAACTTTGGACTTCTTTTAGTGCTTCTGCGAGGTTTTCAACAGCTTCAAAAAGCTGTTTCTTGCTCTCAGAGCCTTCAATTGCAGCTTTAGCTTCTTCCAAATATTGATCCGCTTCTTCTCTAGTTTCCTGTTTTCTGAAAACTATTGTATAGAAAGAACGATAAAAAGGAAGACAAAATTTTGATGGACTATAGTAAGGTGTTTCCTCTGCTGCAAATTCAAAAAATTCAATTGCATTTTCCAATTCCTTTTTGTAATCTTCATCTGTTTCTGCCTGGGAAGCCTTGAATATAGAAACTCTTCCAAGAGAATGAATTGAGTTTGTCCTCACAAACTCGTCTTCATCAAAGGTCAGTCCACGTAAGTCATTCCATGCCTGTTGTTTGTCTGGCACTTGAGAAAAAGCAGAACCAAGAGCTTCTGCAACACCTGACCTCACATATTCGTTTTCATCATAGATCAATCTACATAAGTCACTCCATGCCTGTTGTTTATCTGGCACTTGAGAAAAAGCAGAACCAAGAGCTTTAGCAGCCCTAGACCTCACATCACGGGCCTCGTCAGAGGTTAGTCTATGTAAGTCATCCCATGCCTGTTGTTTATCTGGCACTTGAGAAAAAGCAGAACCAAGAGCTTTAGCAGCCCTAGACCTCACATCACGGGCCTCGTCAGAGGTTAGTCTATGTAAGTCATCCCATGCCTGTTGCTTATCTGGCACTTGAGAAAAAGCAGAACTAAGAGCAGAGGCAGCAATAGACCTCACAAAATTGTCTTCATCATTAGTTAGTCTATGTAAATCATTCCATGCCTGTTGCTTATCTGGCACTTGAGAAAACAAAGAACTAAGAGCAGAGGCAGTAATAGACCTCATAGACCTTTCTTCATCGTTGGTCAGTCTATGTAAATCATTCCATGCCTGTTGCTTATCTGGCACTTGAGAAAAAGCAGAACTAAGAGCTTCAGCAGCCCTAGACCTCACATACCAATYTTCATCATTGTTCAGTTTAATTAAGTCATTCCATGCCTGTTGTTTATCTGGCACTTGAGAAAATGCAGAATCAAGAGCAGAGACAGCCCTATACCTCACAKCACSRATTTTCATYATTGTTCAGTTTAATTAAGTCWTTCCATRCCTGYTGYTTRTCTGGCAYKTGWGAAAAATKMAGWWTYAAKWGCTTYAGCAKSCYTRGACCTCACRYWCYAATCTWSATCATTGYTYAGWYATARGTTRWGWCATTTTATCTTGATCGATCAACTGCCAAACACCGTAAAATCATATCAAGTTGGTGTTTAAAAATTTTCCTTTTTAGTTTTCGTGAAGGAATTTATATCGTTTTTCTTCAAAGAGAAAGTAAAAGATCTCAGGTTTAACTATCCTCTATCATATAGGGTCTCCCTGAAGAAGATTAGCTAAAGTGAAAGTGCGGTCAGTGCAGTCTCGTCCTGAAGATGTCCTGCAGCTGCCCGATAAGTATTGACAATAGATTTCTAACCGGTGGACTGTTGGAAAACTTTACTACCGGCCGCTTATATATTAAACTTCAAATAAGTATTTAACGAACACAATATCAGTATTCGGGAAAGAATGCCTTTACCTGTTGAAGGAAACGGACCTTCCACGCGTCAATCAATTTATTCAGTAATTACTGTACTTGATTTAAGCTTTGTTATGATAAAGGCAAAAAGATTTTTCTTTACATCTTTTCGGCGGCTAGAAATCTAAAATGAGCTAAAACCAGTGGAAAGTGAAAAACACAGAATTAAAGTAAGAAAGACGCAATTTTTTCAGGTTGTAAGGTTTTTCCATGGTTATCCTGTATGAATTGAGCTCAGCTTGCCAGGAATTATTCCGAATTTAATCAAGTGGTAAAATGAGTAAAAATCGAAGTTAACCTCAACAGCAAGCCGATAAATGAAGTTTTGTGGTTGGAAGAAGTTACCAGATCAAGAATAGCAGGAACTCAAATGAACTTTATATAAATTCCCCCACTCCTCTTTAGACTTGATCATGTTATCGTTTTTTCAATGTAAAATTTCATTTTTTAGATACTGTGTAACTATTCAGCATATTAAAACATGTCTATTGATATTGATTATAGTGAAAGCAAGAAATCAAAGAAATAACCTATATAAGAGACGAAACGTAGTCAATCGCCAACAGTTCCATAAAATCAATTTGCAGAAATTTGCCTATTGAATTTTAGCAAAGATGGCTATTGATTCTGTATTATATAGGCTGAATAGTTACGATACTTTAATGTATCCAGACATAGTTTTGGTATTACTTCCAGCAGCGTTCTTTACTGTTAAACTTACAGTGTATTTTCCTGCTTTTTTGTAGGTATATGCAGGACTCCTGGATGTTGAAGTTTTTCCATCTCCAAAGCTCCATTTCCATGAAGTTGGTGAACCTGTACTTTTATCAGTAAACTGAACTTTTAAGGGGGCTTTGCCTGAGGTTGGAGAGGCAGAAAAAGCAGCAACAGGCTTTACAGTTGTTGTGACAGTAATATAATCTTTTATTGTTTTCGTATTGCTTCCCGCTGCATTCTTTACTGTTAAGCTAACAGTGTATTTTCCTGCTTTTTTATAGGTATATGCAGGACTCTTGGATGTTGAAGTACTTCCATCTCCAAAACTCCATTTCCATGAAGTTGGCGAACCTGTACTTTTRTCAGTAAACTGAACTTTTAAKGGGGCTTTGCCTGAGGTTGGAGAGGCAGAAAAAGCAGCAACAGGCTTTACAGTTGTTGTGACAGTAATATARTCTTTTATTGTTTTCGTATTGCTTCCCGCTGCATTCTTTACTGTTAAGCTAACAGTGTATTTTCCTGCTTTTTTATAGGTATATGCAGGACTCTTGGATGTTGAAGTACTTCCATCTCCAAAACTCCATTTCCATGAAGTTGGCGAACCTGTACTTTTGTCAGTAAACTGAACTTTTAATGGGGCTTTGCCTGAGGTTGGAGAGGCAGAAAAAGCAGCAACAGGCTTTGGGGTAGATGATGTGACTTTTATGAAATTGGATTTTGTTAAAGTATTACTACCTGCCGCATTTGTCACTGTCAGTGATATTGTGTAATTTCCTGCTTTTGAATACTTATGCGTTGGATTCTGTTTGGTTGAATTAGTTCCGTCTCCAAAAGTCCATTTCCATTTAGTCGGTTTTTCTGTGCTTGTATCAGTAAAGGCAACCGTTAAAGGTGCTTTTCCTGAAGTAGGTTTAGCAGCAAAGTTTGCAACCGGAGGTTTATCAATTACAGGAGCAACTTTGATTGACCAAGCATCAGTACCTCCAGCTCCGTATGAAGAAGTAATTCCTGCTAGAATATATCCTCCATTAGAGGTTTGTTGAACTGAGTACGCTCTCTCCCAACTGGACCCACCAAACGTTTGATTCCACTTTTCATTACCATTACTATCAGTTTTAATTAACCAAGCATCTTCCCAATTATATTTGTCGTAAGACCAGGTTGTCCCTGCCATTATGTATCCTTTATCAGAGGTCTGTTGAACTGAATATGCAGCATCAAAAGAAGGTCCTCCAAAGGTCTTACTCCATTTCTTGTTGCCACTACTATCAGTTTTAATTAACCAGGCGTCATCATTGCCAGCTCCGTAAGACCACGTATCTCCTGCTATAATGTATCCACCATCTACAGTCTGTTGAACTGAATATGCAAAATCACCGGCAGTATCTCCAAAGGTCTTATTCCATATTTCATTTCCATTGCTATCAGTTTTAATTAACCAAAAATCTTCTTGGCCAGCTCCATACGATCTTGTATGTCCTGCCAGTATATATCCACCATCAGAAGTTTGCTTAACAGAATTTGCATAATCCCAATTAGTTCCACCAAACGTTTTATTCCACATTTCATTTCCATTATTATCAGTTTTAATTAACCAGGCATCAGATCCACCAGCTCCATAAGATGGAGTAGCCCCTGCCAGTATATATCCCCCATCAATAGTCTGCTGAACTGAATATGCATAATCCTCATCAGATCCGCCAAATATTTTACTCCATTGTCTATTTCCATTTTTGTCAGTTTTAACTAACCAAGCATCATTCCAACTACCGATGTATGGTTTTGTCACTCCTGCTATAATGTATCCATTATCAGAAGTTTGTTGAACTGAATAAAAATCATCCCAATCTTCTCCCCCAAAGGTCTTACTCCATTTCTTGTTACCATTACCATCAGTTTTTATTAACCAACCATCAAAACCACCAGCTCCGTATGACTTAGTGTATCCTGCTATAATATATCCTCCATCCGAAGTCTGTCGAACTGATCTTGCACATTCGTCATCAGGTCCACCAAAGGTCATGTTCCACTGTTCTACAGAGGCTGAAGCCGCGGAAGAAACGATAATTAAATATAAAATCAGAGCTGCCGATACTAAAGCCACTGAACTCAATCTTTTGCTATCTTTCATTATCCTGCTCCTTATCTTTATTTATTTCTTATTTAAGAAAGGTCAATAATAATGACTCAAATACTTTTTAAACTTTCTTATTTAAATTGAAACTTTTATAAATTATGTAACATGAGATAATTTATCGAAAGGTAGAGGACCGGATATAAACCAAAAAGAGGAAAAACGAAAAAACATTCTTGAGAATTAAAAAATGTCAACGGAAGAAACAATCAAATACGTCGAAAGGATCGTTGTAATCGGTGTATTGATCTATTTTGGGCCGTGGTGCTCGACAAGTTATCTGCTCCTGTCCTGCAGATATCCTGCGGCCGCCCGATAAGTATTGCCCTTTTACCTCAATTTCATCAGGATTGATGTCCAGTGAAGCAAGCAATTGTTTTTAAGCTTCAAGTTCTATTTTTTACTCAAAAATATGCTAAAAGGAAATGGAACAACTCAGGCTGCCTCAAAACTCAGCTCATTTCTACAATTGGGTACCGGACATTGTTGACTTTAAATTGAGATAGGGAATTGTTCCTAAATTCAGGTAGCAATTAACCTTATAGTAAGATATTTTATCTCAATTGTAGAATTAAATGTAGTTTTGAGACAACCTGTTAAATATAGAGTTTTATTTATCCGGAGATCTTAAAACCGGTTTTTTTCTGACAAAAGTCCTTTTGCCAAAGGCTGCCCTGTCCCGGAAAAGCAGTTTTTTCATGGAAAATGAATCATCAAGGCTTATTACAATTGCTCCAGCAAGGATGAAAACGCAGCCGATAAGCATCCCACTGTGAATCGGGCTTCCAAGTACCGTATAATCGAAGAATATGCAGGAAACCGGCTCAAGCAGAGTAAGGAGACTGCCTGTAATAGCATTCACGCCTGCTACACCCCTTATATAAAATACTGCACCGATTCCTGTGATTAATACCCCAAAGAGCACCAAGACTGGAAGGTTTGTTGTAAGTGTATCCCGTGGAACGGAAACTGCAAACGGTGAAAGGAAGAAAAGGCTAATTGCACTCTGCCAGAAGAGCTGAGTAAGTCCGTTATATTCATCTCTGAGATAACGAACCGAGATTATTACGCCACTGCTGAAAAGACCTCCAATAAGCCCGAAAAGCACTCCCTTAAGATAACTACTGCCAAACTCAAGCTGTTCAAAACCTCCTTCAGGCCTTGTTATATAAAAGATCCCTATCAAACCAAGGAAAAGGGCAAGAATAGTTTTTCCCGTGTTCTTTTCTCCCAGAAGCAGAGGGGAAAGAATAGTCAGATAAATCGGGTCTGTATAGAGAAGAAGAACAGCTGAAGAAGCTCCTAGATACCGAATTGCCGAATAATAGGAAAACATTTGCGAAACATAGAAGACTCCCAGGAGAAGCAGGTACTTCTTCTTTCTTTTTAGAGCGAGCTGGCCTAAATTCCCGGAAATTGCAAGATAGAATAAAAGAGCTGTTAGTCCAAAGAGTATTCTGTAGAAAATAATTGAGCCTATGGACATATCCTCAAGCTGTTGCATGTAGATCCCAACGGTGCCGTAAATGACGCATGCGACTAGCAATTCAAGGTGATGTTTAGAAGTATCAGTCATAGATTATTTAGAGTGATCAAATGTATATATATTTTTAGTAAGATATCACTTTTTAATATTTATTACACTGTTTAAAAATATAATTCTTTGCAGGTCCCAAACTCAGTTTTGAGATCACAAACGTTTTTACAGGCTACAACCTTTGTATTTTTTACAGGTTAGATCGGCTTTAATTTCAAAATTTTTGGAGGCTGAGCACCACATGCTGTCTGCTTCCAGTTCTATAGATAGTAAGCCCCTTTAACCCCTGTTTCCAGGCATAAACCAAAGCCTGTTTGATATCCTCTTTTCCTGCAGAACCAGGCATGTTTATAGTTTTCGAAATACCGGCATGGCAGTGTCGTTGAAATGCAGCCTGCATATCAATATGGGCCTTCCAGTCAATGTCAAGGGCTGACCTGAAAAGCTGCTTTTCCTCTTCGCTTACAAGTTCTGGACTTTCCACATCCTGCAACGTACCGTATTTATAGACATGATCCAGAAGCCAGTTATAGTCAGCTTCCGACAGTTTTGATTTGAAATGAGCCTTGAAAAACGGATGCACAAGCATAAATTCTCTGCCTACGGTTTGAGTTCGCCTGTAGACCCAGCTGAAAACAGGTTCAATTCCTGCCGAACAACCGGCAAGAATGCTGATCGTGCCTGTCGGAGCGACTGCGGTTAATGCAGCATTCCTCATAGGAAGTTCCCATGTGGAATTCTCATATTCCGGAAAACTTCCTTTTTCCACAGCAAGCTTCCTTGATTCCCTGATAGAAGCCCATGTAATCTGTTCCATAAGCTTTTCCGCAAGCTTGAGAGCCTCCTGTGAGTCGTAGGGCAGCCCTAGCTTTAAAAGCATGTCGTGAAGCCCCATTACTCCAAGCCCTATTTTCCTGGTCCTCTTAGTTGCAGCCTCGATCTCCGGAGCAGAATATGTGTTCTTATCAATTTCGTTATCCAGAAAACGGATAGCTTTTCCAGCTACTTCTCTGAGAAAGTCCCAGTTTACTTTCTCGTCCATAACGAAAAGGGAAAGGTTTATGCTGCCCAGGTTACAGGCTTCAAAAGGCAGAAGTGGTTCTTCCCCGCAGGGGTTTGTGGCCGTGATATCACCAAGTGCAGGCGTGAAGTTATCCCTGTTTATTCGGTCATAAAAAAGAATACCCGGTTCGCCGTTTCTCCAGATCCCATCTACAATCTCGGAAAATATGCGCCCAACTGTTACACCGGTTTGCCTGTTCCAAACTTCGTCAGCCTTATCTGCTTCAACAAGTTCCATGAAAGCATCAGGTACCATAACCGAGAGATTGAAGTTGCTCAACTCGCCTTCGACATGCTTTGCCCTGATGAAAGAAAGGATATCGTTGTGGGAAATATCAAGGATGCCCATGTTGGCACCCCGTCGCCTTCCAAATTGTTTTACGATCTCCGTCGCTTCATTAAAAAGTTTCATGACAGCTACAGGACTGCTCGTCGTGTCATTGTCATATGTGCTGGAAGACCCTTCAGGGCGTATTTTTGAGAAATCAAAACCTGTGCCCCCTCCGGTTTTCTGGATCAGGGCTGCAGTTTTTATCGAATCGAAGATTTCTTCAACCCTGTCCTCCACAGGAATTACAAAACAAGCTGCAAGCTGTCCGAGTTCGGTGCCCGCGTTCATGAGCGTGGGTGAGCTCGGAAGAAAAATCTTTCTGACCATAAGGTCTTTAAAATCAAGATACTCTTCCTCAGTTGCTGCTACTGCCTTTGCAACTCTCTCACATACCTCCTCCCAATCCTTTTCTCCCTCACGCAGATACCTGGCTTTAAGGGTTTCACTTGCCAGAAAATCCAGTCCCTTTTCTGTTTCCCACACAAAAATCTCTTCTCCTGTGAGCATTCAACAGGCTTAGTCTCCGATAAAAGAAGTTACTCTTATTAGGCGGGCTTTTTTATCATTGTATCCGAAAATATGATCAGAAATTGCGATCAGAAATAATGGTCAAAAATAATGGTCAGAAATAATGACCAAAACCTAACTTTCTCATAAAAACCAATGCGGTCCGGGATTAAAAATCATTTTATCCATAGAGAATGACGAATATCCAAAATGATGGTAAAAAATAGAAATAAGAAGCAGAATGTATAAAAATAGAAAGCTGGAAAGATAGGAAATATAAAAAGCGGGGGTTGCCCCTAAGTATAAGAAGTTTTAGACCAGCTCAGCTTTTATAATTTTTACTTCGGTTTTCGGGCGGTCCTGACGGTCAGTTTTCACTTTTCCTATAGAATCCACAACATCCATGCCCCCCACTACCTTTCCGAAGACAGGGTGCATCTTGTCGAGATAATTATTGTTCACAAGGTTGATAAAGAACTGGCTGCCGCCGGTATTAGGGCCTGCGTTTGCCATGGATAGAGTGCCCCTATCATTGCGGTTATGGCTTGTGAATTCATCCGGGATCTCATAACCTGGACCTCCCATTCCCGTACCTGTTGGGTCTCCGCCCTGGATCATGAATTTGTCGATTACCCTGTGGAAAACAACTCCGTCATAGAAACCTTTTTCCACCAGTTTTGCGAAATTTCCTGCCGTAATCGGCATGTCTTCAAAGAGCTCGATTGTTAAATCACCCATAGTGGTATGTAGAACCACTTTCTTTCCTTTCCATACAGCCATTGCTTTTCCTCAGCTAGTCATCCAGTTTTATTTTTATTTTCGCCTGTCTTTTTGTCGGCTTTTCGTGCACTTTATGTTCACCTTACATGTAAATGCTTCGCTGCCCGAGTCCCGTCTCGGGAGGACGGAGCCCTTTTCGCTCACTTCGTTCGCTCAAGAGGGCTGAATTCGGGGAAGGTAAAAAAGCCACATTTTCAATGCATTCAGGTTGATTTACCCTAATTTCTTTTTGGGCCTGTGGAGGGAGTGATTACAACCCTTTTTAATAAAGGATTTACTGCAACCCTTTTCAAAAAAGGCTTGACCGAAAACCTCAGCAACATTTGAATTTGATGAACTTAGCCCCAAACCCTATCGGCGTGATAAACCGGCGCAACGGTTTGTGATCAAACGGCGCAACGGTTGCAGGTCAACAGAAAATGGATTACATAAAAATTATGACAGAGTGAAGTTTTACTGAGGAAAATTGATTCAAGAATAAAATAAATGTAAGAGATTGAAAGCGTATCTCTACCTTACCACAGTCCGATCAATTTTAGAGAATACAAAAACATAATCCCTGACAGGATATTGAGTGCTACAAGTTGACCTTTCCTTTTCCTCCATCTTTTTGCCATGACATGATTCATCCAGTAGGCCATCGAAGTCGCCAGCATCCCAACCACGAAAGCAACACAAACATCAGGGAACCCAAAAATTCGACTGAGAATAAATCCGATTCCTCCAACTACACATACTGGGCAAACCATAGCTATCCTCTTGGTCTTTGATTTTATTCGGAACCTTAATTTTACCTTAAGCTTTAGTTTTTAAGCTTTAGTTTTCGATTTATATATGGACGTTGTGATTAAAGTTGTTAGTCAACGTTTCGTTTCATTTGCATCTGTTTTTTCCTGTTGAACAAGGGCAAGATCCAGAACTTTTTTAAACATTTCTTCGTCAGTATCATTTCGTCCAACAAACCTGGCCTTATATCTGTCTGCGCTGAGATTTCCATTCTCCTGCATATAGACATATGTTCCATTTTCAATGCCCACAATCACAAAAGAGTCAGGAATAAACTCTACTTCAAAATATTCTGCAAGTTCAGGGTTTTTGTCTGCATCTATGGCAGCAATAGTCGCTTTTCCCTGGTATTCTACTGCTAAGTTATCAAGAACAGGTTTTAAAGACCGACACTCTGGACACCATCTAGATCCTATCTTCACAAAGACGGGAGTTTTTTGGAGTGATGTGTTTACTTGCTCAAGTTGAGTTATAGCCACAACACTATTCTCCGTGTTTGCTTCTGAGCTTGTTGAGTTTTTTGGATTTTTTTCATCACATCCAGCCGTAAAGAGTACTAATACAAGCAAGATCAGTAATGTAACTGATTTCTTCATGTTTGGTCTTCCATTAATTTCAATATTAGATGATTGATTTTTTAAAATCTGTAAGTGTTAAACATCTCGTAACAGTTTCAATAATTAATTTATAAAGTCATCTGGACTATGTATTCATATTGTTGAAATAATGAGCCAAAATTTACTCCACTTAAGAGCATAAATGTATATAACTAGATAATAAATAAAAACAGCCGAACAATTTATCCTTATTATTAAAAACTTTAAAAAATAGGTAACTATTCAGCCTATCAAAATATGTCTATTGATATTGATTCTAGTGAAAGCAAGAAATCAAAGAAATAACCTATAAAAGAAGACGAAACGCAGTCATTTGCCAACAGTTCCATAAAATCAATTTGCAGAAATTTGTCTATTGAATTTTTGCAAAGATGGCTATTGATTCTGTATTATATAGGCTGAATAGTTACAAAAATAGATATCTTTTTATGAATTTGGTTAATATTGTTTTCAGGTACACACGATATCGTTTTTAGCTTTTTGTTCCTCGCTTCGGTAAAGCCTGAATAGATTTCACTGCCATCGGTTAAGGAATTTTCTTGCTTTATTGCCTGTCTTTGAAAGATTATGTATTAAAAATTGGAAATTGATACTTCTTTCCCACTTTCCGCAGTGCGACAAGAAGCTATACTATGAATTGCGTCATGCGCTACCTTTTCCATTTGAGGTAATCCTACTGTGACATGCATAAATGGTAACGTTTGTGTGTGAAGCTCACGACAATATCAAGAACTCAAGGAACCTAGCTTTGATAACTGGTTAGGATAAGAATACTATGAAGAAAGTAAAGTGAACCATCATAAGAATTGTGAAGTCGAATCTGAGATATATCGAGATTCACATTTTGAGGTTTACAGAAATAGCAACAAAAATAACGCATTTTTGATGGATCGTATCTTAACCGAATCCAAATGGATATGTGTGTAGTTTTCAAACTGAATTCGGATTTACAATGCAGGTCTGATTAAAAAGATCCTTTTCAAAAAAGAAAAGTACTGTGAAAAAACATATAACTATTAACAGTATAACCATATTTTTATATATATTCTTGCATATTTATAAGTGAGGCATCTGAGAAAAACCGATTTTTATTGTAAACCTCAACCAATATTTTTCCCCCAAACCCCACTCCCAATACTCAGATGCCCTCTCCCCAATACAATTTTTTCTAATACCCCGGCATGAAATTACGCGAGAATAATGCTTTTTACATACTCTCTCCATCTTTTTTCCCATAATTTCAATTATTCCACTAATAATTGTTATTTGTTCATCAACTGAAAATATTTCAGTCTCAGAAATTTACCTCAATAGAAGAGACTTCAGGTAATGCCTGGATAGCTCTCTCTCATATTTTAATTTCCTATTCTTCACTCAATTTCTCATCCTTCGCCAAATTTCCCATACTCTCAAGTTGTGATCTTGTCAACTGATGGCTCTTCCATAATATCGGCTTTCCCCTGTTCCGGGCTCTCTTCAACCTCAAGGATCTCCCTCAGGTATTCGAGTATGTCTTCTCTGAGGTTTTCGTTTTGAAGAGCAAAATCAACTATTGATTTTACGTACCCTAACCTGTCGCCTGTATCGAACCTTTTTCCTTTGAACCTGCAGGCATAGATAATCTGAGACCTGTTAAGAACACGAATCCCATCAGTCAGCTGGATTTCATTTCCCACCCCGGTACCGGCTTCTTTTATGCAGTCGAAGATTTCAGGGGTGAAAACATAGCGGCCTATTGCTCCCAGATTGGAAGGAGCATTTTCAGGCGACGGCTTTTCGACGATATCCTCAAGCATATAGAGGGAGTTGCAGAGTGGCTTTCCTTTTATAATTCCATAGCTGCTCAGTTTTTCATAAGGAACTTCTTCTACTGCGAGCGTGGATCTCCCATATTTTTCAAAATTTTCAATGAGTTGAGCCGTGCAGGGTTTGTCATTCACAATAATATCGTCTCCAAGAAGCACGGCGAAAGGTTCGTCTCCAATATGGTTTTCTGCCCTGAGGACCGCATCCCCTAGTCCGTTAGGTTCTTTCTGACGGATATAGTGAATATCCACAAGGGACGAAACATCTCTAACAAGTTTAAGAAGTTCGGTGTTGTGCTTTTTCGCAAGATGCATTTCGAGTTCGGGAGAATCATCGAAATAATCTTCAATTGCCCGTTTGCCCCTGCCTGTGATAATGATTATATCCTCAATTCCCGAGGCAATAGCCTCCTCTACAACGTAGTGGATTACAGGCGTGTCAATTATAGGGAGCATTTCTTTAGGCATGGACTTGGTGGCAGGCAGGAAACGAGTCCCAAGGCCTGCTGCAGGGATAAGTGCTTTTTTGACGGTCAATAAGGACACTCCAAAAAGAGTTTGAAGTAAGAACATAAAATTTTAAATTAAATCTTGTTAAATTATACTTACCTTATAATTAATTATTCTCTGCCGTGATACCAAAGAATCAAAGTGAAGAATAATTGTAACCTAAAATATTACTTTTCTGAGTAAACTAAGCCATTAACAGATATCTAGTTTTGTCTGGCTCCTATAGATTCGATCTGAAGATATCTGGCTTTATCTGGCTCCTATACTGCTTTTATCTAAAGATAGTGACCAATCAATCTGATGCCTGTGAAACCTTTATGGATAGGTACTGGGAAAATCAATACAGAAGGGAAAGAAAGTGTTGCGAAAAGGATTATTTTTGGTAGGTTCAAAGCTATTAATGTTTAAATTGCTGGACAAAAAAATCCAAAAAATCCAAAAAATCTAAAAAAGCCAGAAAAGCCAGAAAAGCCAGATTTTAACGAAAAGACAGGATAGTATTTAAAAGGAAAGACGAGAGCCTCAAATCTCTTTCTGGCAAGAATTATATGCATGCACTGAAGTTCAGGCTATCGGGGTCAATATCTTTTTGGGTTTTAACAGCACATTCAATGCAAAGTTTTTGCCCTTTGATCTTTGTTAAGTTCTCAACTTCTTTTCTGCAACTTTCATATTTTCCCATTTATTCACCTTCAAGTGGTTTTTGAGTCCACATGTAAATATAGTCACGCATTTAATTGTTACAACAAAAAACTTCATTGTACCAATGGGCAGTTGCATTATTTAGCTTCGTGACTATAGATGCCTTCACAGTATAATTTAATTCAAGATAAAAAATAATTTTGCTACCACCATAAATTTTGAAAGTGGCTTCAGCAGTAGAACCTGACTTTGACAGTTAAATAAAAATAATGTGTCCTCTTCAAATTGTATGGTAAAAGTAAATTTCATGTATTTGCTGAAAATTTGAGAATTTGGTCGTCCTTTATTATTTGGTTGATATTGTTTCCAAAACTTACGCAGGAGTATAATCAGCTATCTGGGGATTTTTGGTTCTTACATATGGGGAGAATAAAAAGAGGATATCGACTTTGATATTCTTACAGAATTTTCTATAGAGCCTGACCTCCTCGAATTCATTGGCTAAAAAAGGAGCTTTCAGAAATCTTAAACGTAGAAGTGGATCTTGTCATGAAAACTGCTTTAAAAATGAAGGCAGGGAAGAAGATTCTCGAAAAAGTATTGAAGGTATGGATATTGTATGAAAAAACTTAAGATAAGTTCTCCTTTGGATCTCTATAACTTTATGACTTACGCAGTTGAACTGAAGAATAAATAGTATCGGACCGTTAACTCTCTAAAACGTAACTTTAATTCACAGTCTTTGTTGTAATTGATTTTGTTCCTCAAGTACATAAACTCTAAATTTTATTCCTTTTCTTTTGCCGGGCATAGAGTATCGTCAGTAAACCAGAAACACCTCTCACATCCCAGGCAAGTGTTTACAGGCTCTCCATTTATCACATGATTGGCAAAATTAGGGTCAGCTAACATACCCCTGCCAACGGCAGCAAAGTCCACATAATTATTTTCAATTAAGAACCGTACCTGTTCTTCAGTGCGGATCCCATTGACTGCGATAACTGGAATCTTTACTTCTTTTTTGATCTTACAGCCGCTATAGGTTATGGGACTGCATATAAAACCGTCTGGAACCGGATTTGCTGGGGGCTGCATGCCAAATGAAATGTGCAGTAAATCAATACCAGCTTTCTCAAAGGCTTTGACTGCTTCAATGCCATCCTTGCTTGCCGGCAGATACTCACCCATGCGCACACTGATGATAAAATTATAATGAGTGTTGTTTCGAATCTCCGGCAGAATTTGTGTTAAAACTCTTGCTCTGTATAGAGCGTCGCCACCGTACTTATCGGTTCGGCGATTGTAAGAAGCATCAAGAAACTTACATAAGGTAAATCCGTGGGCAAAATGAAATTCAACGCCATCAAACCCTATTTCACAGGCACGAATAGCTGCTCGCTTCATATTTTTTTGCATTGAATGAATCTCTTCGGTTGACAACTCATTAATATCCATATTGCCGCAATGAAGCTGCATCATTACTGTTGCACCATATTCATGGCAGTTGCTCACAATTTGCTTTAAAGCTGAGATATCACCTGGCGACCACATGCCTGTTGAATCTATAGCCCCAAAAACGCTGGTCGCCTGCACGATGATAAGGCCGGCACCGCCTTTTGCACGTTTCGTATAATGTTCAATGTGCTGCTTGCCATAATAAGATCCATTATCTCCGTGAAAAGAAAAAGTAACCATAGGAGGCATCACAATTCGATTTTTAATGTGATTGCCACGAATTACTAATTCGTCTGTTATCTCAGTCATTTTATTTTCCTGCTAATTTCTTTCTTTTAGGATTAGTGAATTTTAATGAATTTCCTTGATTTCTTTCTATATGGTTTTTGCCGCAGAAATTTGGAGAATGAAAAAAAGCAAGACCACATTTTTGCAGAATTCCTGATTATCTACTAACAAAGTATCCAAGTATCTGTCAAAATATATAATTTTCTGTTAAAATATATAAAGATATATCAAAATATTAGATTGTATGTTAAAATATTCAATTATCTGTTAAAATATATAATTATCCGTTATAATAGATAATTGTTTATCAAAGTATTTAATTATCTACCAAAATATTTAATTGTTTATCAAAATATTTAACAAACATGTTAAAAAAGTAAAGAAAAATTCACATAAGGAATCGGGAAACTTGAATTGAGCCATTTAGGTATTTACCTGGATTTTAAATCTATATAAATGGTTAATGACTTGCAAAAGTCTAGAAACCAATTATAATTTCACTTTCAAGTTAGTTTGGCTCGGCAATTACTCTAATTATATTTAACATCCCGGGATCAAAAGGGTTTACCATAAAGCCCATGGCACCTATTTTTGGGGATTCAGTTATGAGGATCTGCTGGCCAAGAGAGGAAAACATTGCCATTTTTGCTTCCTGGTCTATAATAAGAAACTTGTTCAGCAAATTTTTCCAATTCACATTATCTGGCACGCTATCCGGCATCGTTATATCCATTAACACGAGGTCTGGTTTTACCTCCAGATATTTTTCAAGGGCTTCATCGTCGTCAGCCACTTCAGCAACTACTTCATGCCCATGTTTAAAAAGTGTATCCCGGATTGCCATTCGCATAAACTCGGCATCTTCTACGATCATAACTCGTGCCATTTACTATTCCTTCTTTTTATTTTTATTAAGATAACTATGTTATTCCATGTTTATCAGTCATACATTTTTTAGTCGAGTACTCCTCAGCTTACCTGTAAATGAAAACTTACTCGAAAATATTAAGAACTAAACGATGTTCAACTTTATTAATTTTTTCGTTCAGATTTGCTAAAGAGTATGTCCGATCTTCCCGTAACTGTGTCACTATTTTGAACTACTGGTTTCTGGAAAAAGTATTTTTATAAACACAATCCGATTCCACACATTCACATCTGTGAATCCCACTCAAAAATTCAACATTAACAACGCTTGGCAAAAGAAAGCTATCGGAACCAGTGATCGGTACAGAATCAAGGCAGATCTAAATTCAGGGAAAGCAACCTTTGTCCGGCGAAGAATGATTATTTGAGTTGATCCCAAAACTCTAATTACTTTTTTAGGTCTCTTGTAAGTAACTAATCGAGCTTTTGGATATTGGGTTCCAGTTGTTAATTTTACACACAACAAATTCCAAACGTTACAATTTCTAAACACCAATATAAGTTGTATTACCAAAGTCTCTAACAATTAACACTTTAGTTGACTTAATTGAAAATTGATTATTGAGGGTAAGCAGTGTACTGGAAAAATCATACTTTGAAGTTGTAATGTCAGTAGCAATCGAAATTAAATCAAGTTTTGAGATGAGCTCTTCAGGTAGCGGAAAATAATGTAAACTTGTTCTATCGTTTTGTGTTGCACCTGACCTTTCGCAGATGTCTTCAAAATGATAACATCTTTTCTGCTATCGTTTTTGGAAAATTATTTGGAAATTTGCAGTTATTATCTCAACTGAAGCTTCGGGAAATAGGTGCTGGAAGTTTTCAATGAAGGCAAAAGGSAGAAAATTGTGGGATGTTTCAAAAACACATGTTTGAGTAGRCAGGACGGTTTTCAGAAAAAACGATAACAGGAAAAATTGTGAAAATTGAACGGGCATCTGAGGAAAGTAAGATAAGTTCAGAAAAATGAGATTATAAAGAAACGTTTTTAAAAAACGCGCTTATCGGATGGATTAATCATCATGAACCAGAAAGGCTTCAGCCGGAAAAGTTCCCATTTAAAGGAAATTGACTTTTATCTTGTAACGGATTCCGGACTTTCAAAGAAAGGGACTTTATCCGATGTCAGAGAAGCATCCGAATCAGGCTGCAGAGTATTGTTCAGTACCGGGAAAAGRATAAAAGTACGAAAGAAATGGTYGAAGAGGCTTCAGAAATTAAGAGAATCTGCAGCGRCAGGGCAATATTTCTGGTAAATGACAGGATCGATGTTGCTTTAGCCGTTGATGCGGATGGAGTCCATATTGGCCAGGACGATATGCCTGTTGAAACGGCAAGAAAGMTCCTTGGTGAGGATAAAATAATCGGCCTTAGTGTAAATGACAGAGARGAAGCAGTCCTGGCGGAAAAATYAGGGACTGACTATGTGGGCCTTGGCCCAATATTCGATACTGCTACAAAAAAAGATGCAGGGAAAGGAATAGGTTCAYTTAAAATCCGAGAAGTTAAAGATGCAATAAAGCTTCCTGTAGTTGCTATTGGCGGAATAAACAAGGAAAACTGCGAAAGTGTTATTCAGAACGGAGCTGACAGCCTGGTCGCAATTTCTGCAGTTGTGTGCAGTGACGATGTAAAAAGAGAAACTAAGTACTTCATTGATATGATTCAGCGAATCAAAAAGCATGAGAAGGAGTAGAAGGATTTATATGAAGAAGCGTAAAACCCCTGTGTCTTAGCTCAGGGGATATAGTCACGCCTTAAATTGTTGAACAAAAAAACTTCATTGTACCTCATTGGACAGTTGAATTATTTAGCCTCGTGACTATAAGCGTCAACTTCTCCCCTATTCTTTTCAGTATTATTTAACTTCAGATGATAGAGTCGTAAAAGTAGCTAATGGTTAGCCATCAAAAAATTTCAGCGCAAAATTTGTTCCTTTCCAAAAAACTCTTCGCTGTTTCCCTTCATATGACTCAAGTGTTTTCAAACTCTTTCTGTATCATGCATTAGATATTTGCATAACTAATTTTGTGATTCTAACAGCCCACTAATATTACTGTCTGTAAGCCTCTCACCTATTGATGTCTTTGAGTATCTTAAATCCGTGAGTTTGTTTCCGTTCACACAAGAAAACACTATCAGTAAGTCAGCAACTTTTCAGATTCGGGCAAAGTTTGAATCCCTATTCAATCCATTACAGATTTACATTCGCTTTTTACTGAACCCTTTACCCTCTTTGTCATTGTTGCTCTTTTGTAAATTCCTGTCCTATTAAAAGAAACAAATAGGGCTTACCAGGTTTTATGTCATGAATAATTACGGGTTTTATAGGAACCATATATAAGCCGGAAACCGTTTGTACATTTGCTTTAACATCATGCCAGCAGGTAAAGCCTTATTTCGGACCATTTTGGTTCAAGCGTATCAATCCAATTTCGTTTGTCATATTTCACGACTCTTACGATGGTTCAATTTACGTTCCCCATGCAGACCTTACCCTAGCAAGTTATCTGAAATGGACTTATCGGTATGATAAACCGGTGCAACGGTTTTTTTGAGAGAGTTCAATCAATTACTCTCAACTGCCCATTCTCAAGCAACCCGCATCGGTCTGACATGAAACGGATAACAGTTTCATCATGGGAGATCAGGAGATATCCTATACTCTTCTCGGCCTGAACTTTTTTAAGCATGTGCAGGACCTGGGCCTGGACCGAGACATCCAGGGCTGAAGTTGGCTCGTCAAGTACGATATATTCGGGTTCTAAAAGAAGGATTCGTCCGAGGGCAAGGCGCTGTAGCTGTCCTCCTGAGAGCTGTGAAGGATAGCGAGAAAGAACTTCTTCTGGAAGGCCAATCGTCATGAGCATCTCTTTTGTTTTTGAGGCACGTTCTATAAGGGGAATTTTGAGGAGTTTCAGGACATCGAAAACTGAGTTTCCTATTTTTTTCCTCGGGTTAAAAGCGCCCGTAGGGTCTTGAAACATTATCTGGACCTTGCGGCGAAAAGCCATATGTTCGGTTTTTTTCATTTTGGAAAGTGGAGAACTCTCATAGTACACAGTACCGTATGTGGGCTTCTCAAGCCCGGCGATAACTCTCCCCAGCGTGCTTTTTCCCTCTCCGGAAGGCCCCATCAATCCAAAAGTCTCTCCTGACCTGATTTCAAAAGAAACTTCTCGGAAAATACATCTTCCCTGGCTTAACAGGCTTTTACCGTATGTCTTTGATATGCTGTCTGCTCTCAGGGATATAAAAAACACCTCACAGACCTTTGACCAGTTTCTTTGATTTCGGGATGGATTTGAGTGCAGCGCTTTTCCCTTAAAGGGCATCTCGGATGGAACCTGCATCCTGAAGGAGGGCTATTAAGAGGCGGAGAAAAACCGGGTATGGGAATAAAGCCCTTCTCAGGCAGGCTGTTCAGTAGACCTCTGGTGTAAGGGTGTAAAGGGTTCTCAAAAAGGCTTGATGGATCGGCGAGTTCAACAATCTCTCCTGCATACATCACGGCAATTCTGTCTGCAAGCCTTTGCACAAATCCAAGGTCGTGGCTTATTAGAAGCAGGGCACTCTTTCTTTCCATTTTTAGATTTCTGAGTTCAGCTTCCAGTTCGGCTATGCATTTTTTGTCAAGTCCTTTGCTGGGTTCGTCTGCTATAAGGAGTGCAGGATTAAGTATAGTCGATGCAGCAATCAAAAAGCGCTGGTTCATCCCGCCTGAACACCATGAGGGGTAATAGTTCATACATTCAGAGAAGTTCGCAAAACCCATACGTTTCAGGGCTAATGCGGCTCTGGAAAAGGCAGTATTTTTCTTTTCCTTCTGGTGCACACAAAGGGGTTCTGCAAGCTGGTGACCTATGGAATACACAGGGTTGAGGGCAAGTGAGGGGTTTTGAAAAATAATAGCAATTTCTTTTCCTCTTATCTTTGCCATTTCTTTTTCGTTTATTCCGAGCAGGCTTTTTCCCCTGAATTCTATATTTCCTTCCATCCTTGACTCAGGAGGCAGGAGGTTCATAACTGCATGTGCGACGACAGATTTCCCACATCCGGTCTCTCCTACAAGAGCCAGAGTTTCATTTTCTTTAATCGAAAAAGAAATTCCCGAAAGTACGTTTACGGTTTCTATTCCCTGAAATGAGACCTTAAGGTCCCTTATTTCAAGCGATGTGTTCCTTTCAAGCAATGTATTCCTTTCAAGCGATGTATTCCTTTCAAGCAATGTATCCCTTTCAAGCAATGTGTTCCTGGAATGGGCTTTCATAGCGTGCCTGCACCTTCTCTTGAGTGTTCTTCTTCCTTTGCTTCAAGCCCGAAACCTATCAGCGCGATAGACAGTACACAGAGGGTGATACAGATCCCTGGAGGCATATACCACCACCACATATCCCGAATAAAACCACCTTGAGAAAAAGCAAAAGAAAGCATCATTCCCCAGCTTTTCATGCTTACGTCGCCAAGTCCCAGGAAAGAAAGAGACGCCTCAGAAATCATTGCCGAAGCAGTTGCCAGCATGAATTTGGGAAACAGGACATGGATAACGTTCGGAAATATATCTGATTTCATGATGTGGTAAGAGGAAAAACCCATACACTGAGCACTTTTTACGTAACCTGCTTCCCTGATCTGTAAAGTCTTTGAACGGGTGACTCTGGCAGTGGATTCCCAGGAAAGAAGCCCCAGTATAGCTATCAGGATCCAGATGCTCGGCCTCAGAAATGCTCCAAGGACTATAATAAGGGGGATTTTGGGGATAACAAGGACAACATCAGTAAAACCCATTAACAGCTCATCAATGATTCCTCTGAAATAGCCTGCACAGAGACCTAATGTAGTCCCGATGAGAGTTGAGATCAGGGCTGCCATAAAACCTACTGTCATTGAAATCCTTGCCCCAAACACCAGTTCTGAAAGGACATCATTTCCTATGTCATTTGTCCCAAGCAGGTGTTCTTCCGAAGGGGCTTCGTAGGGTATGAAACGATCTTCTGGGGCATAAGGAGCAAAAATTGAAGGAAAAAGAGCCATAAAAATGAAAAGTACAAAGAGGAGAACGCCTATCCAGTTGGATACTCCCTGGAAGCCTTTTTGTTTCTGAAAAATGCAGGAAGAAGGTTCTCCAGGAAATTCAAAGCTGGAAACTTCGGATTTTTTTTCAGAAAAACCTTCAATGCCTGCTTCTTTCATACAGGGAATATCAGTATAGTCAGATTGATTCATCCAGGCCTCCTCTCACCCTGGGGTCAATTAAAGCATAAAGCAGGTCAGCAAACATATTTGCTAGCAGAACGGTAAGGGCGATTACCAGAAATACCCCTTGAAGCAGAGGGTAGTCTTTTCCCATTATTGCATTGTATATCATGACCCCCATCCCGTTTAAGGAAAAGATGATTTCTATAAACAGCGCCCCGCTGAAGAGAAAACCAAAATCCAGGGCGAGCAGGGTAATTATCGGGAGAGAGGCGTTTTTTAGGATATGCCTGAAAAGTATATCGGTATTGTACAGGCCTTTTGCTCTTGCATACAGTGCATAAAGCTGCTCCTTTTCCTGAATTACACTTCCTCGCATGACCAGAAAGTTTCTGGACGCTGAAAAGACAGACATTACACAGATAGGTAAGAAAAGGTGATGCAGCACACTTCCTATTTCAGGGGTGTCATAAAAGCCTTTGGAGGGAAAGAATCCCAGTTTAAAAGAAAAGATATAGAGGGTCAGGAGGGCAAGAAAGTAAGGTGGGATACAGGATAGCACCACAAAAATGAAACCTGTAAAATGACTCATTTTTCGTTCCGGTTTCCAGCCTGCAAGGGCACCGAGAAAACATCCAAGCAAGGCCCCGATAACCACTGATACTCCCACGAAAATTAGTGTCCAGCTCATTTTATCCAGAAGGATCTCTGCTACAGGGGCATGGAGGTGATAGGAATACCCCAGGTCAAGGTGCATGAGGTTGGAAAGATAGGAGGTGAACTGCTCGGAAAGGGGCAGATTAAGCCCCAGTTCTGCCCTCAGTTCTTCCATCACTTCTTCTGAAACATAAGCGTCTTCACCAATCAGGTTTTTTACCGGGTCTCCAGGCATGAGCCTCGGGAGAGTAAAGTTGATGACGATTATCAGCATCAACGAGGCAAAATACCTGGTTATTTTTCTTGCTATTTCTGACATTGCTCTATTTCTGACATTGCTCTATTTCTGACATTGCTCTATTTCTGACATTGCTCTATTTCTGACATTGCTCTATTTCTGACATTGCTCTATTTCTGACATTGCTCTATTTCTGACATTGCTCTATTTCTGACATTGCTCTATTTCTGATATTGCTCTTTTTACTCTGTTCTTGCTATCTCTGATATCGCTCTTTTTACTCTGTTCTTGCTATCTCTGATATCGCTCTGATTACCCGTTTTCTTCAATCGGATTTCTTCTTCCGAGACTAAGTTTTAAGCCTCCACTTTCGTTACATTTGTAAAAGTATCCAGGTTATATATTCCGTAAAGTGGATCCGCGTACCAGCCTTCGAAGTGCCTGTTAAACGGAGTAACCGTCTTGCTCCAGTAGAGGGGAATTGCAGGCAAATTTTCTGCATAGTAGTCCTGAAGCTCGTATGCATATTTCTGAAGTTCTGCAGAGTCCGTGGTTGCAAGGATGTTATCGCAGAGTTGCAGGAACACAGGGTCTTCTACGTTATGCATAACTCCCTGGCCTGTCCGCCTGGAATCAAAATAGCCGCTTCCCCAACTTGAGTGCATAAGCATACCCCAGGGAGTGGAACGCGTTACTGTCAGGTCATAATTGTAACTGTCTTTAAGAGTAATCCAGGTATCCGAATCAACAGTTTTGAGGTCTGCAGAAAGCCCAATATTTTCAAAATATTCATCGAGAAGTTCGCCTGTTCTGGCGTAATCAGGTCGGATGAGGATTTCAAGCTTTATGTCTTTTCCATCTTTTCCTTCCAGTATTCCATTCCCGTTGCTGTCCGAATATCCGGCTTTTTCCAGGATTTCTCTGGCTTTTTCTGGGCTGTACTCCAGTTTTTCGGTTTCCTTATAATTTTCCATGGATGATGGCACAAAACCACGATTCGGAACTTCTCCGTACCCCAGGGTTTCAAGACTTGCAAGCTCTTCATAATTTATTGCATAGGCCAGGGCTTCCCTGAATTCCTCATCTGAAAACGGGGCTTTTTTCAAGTTGGGAGCAAGGAAAACAAGCCCTATACTGGTCTTTTCCATGAAGTCAAAATTTCCAGTTTTATTAAGTTCCTCTATACTTGAGTAAGGGTATGATCCCGCATATTTATAGTAAGTGTCAGCTTCCCCATTTTGAAGGGCTAGAGTGGCAACATCCACATTTGAGTAAAAATGGATCTCGACAGTTTTGAATTCAGGAGCCTTTCCTTTCCAGTAAGGGTTTTTCTCAAAAACCAGTTTTCCGGCATTGAGGTCTATCAGTTTTAGATAGTAGGGGCCGCAGCCGACATAAGGGCCGTTGTTTGTGTATTCTACCGGGTCCTCGATATTTTTCCACACATAAGCAGGAAGGATATCATAGGTTGCAAACTCCATACTGACCCGGGTGTAAGGCTTGTTAAATTTGAATGTCACGGAATTGTCGGCGTCCGAAACTGTTGAGTTTTCCAGGGTATCATTGATCCAGCTTGCCCAGGGGGTTTTTTCACCGTAGTAGCGGATTGAGAACTCAACATCTTCTGGTGTTACTTTTTCTCCGTCACTCCAGTAGAGGTCGTCTCTGAGGTAGAAGGTCCAGAGCGTGTTATTTTCCGATACACTGTAATTCTTTGCAAGCTGCCCTACAATATGTCCTTCAGTATCCATTTTCATGAGTGGTGGGTTTGAAAGATGGGCAAAAACCCCCAGACCTGTATCTCCAACCAGAGACGCAGAGTCTATTACGTCCGGAGTTGCAATTTTCAGGACTGCGTCTTCAGAATCTGCTGACTGCTGAATGTCTGCAGCACCGATTTTGGAAATTTCTCCTGAACTCTGCAGGTCTTCTTCTCCTGAGAACAGGCTTTTTACATATGTGATAAACCGGTCAAAAAATCCTTCTTCCGAGGCTGGTTGATTGTTTTCAGAATCTTCCTGCCCTACCGCTCCTGAAGAAAATACGGTTGAGCAAAAGGTAAGAACAAGTATTGTAAGGATAATCGTTCGCTTTAATCTTACTTTTAATCCCAATCCCATTAAGTGTTTTATTTGTTTCATCTACTGCTTTCCCCTTTTTGAGCTCTTATCTTCCGAAATTTGAAAATAACATAAAAATGAATAAAAAATAATCGTAACCCTAATGTCTATATTTAGTTTAATCTATTAACAATATTAATTTAAACGGTATTCAAAAATAATACTAAATTGTAATTTTTTATGTTATAAGATCTAAACAATTTCTAAATATAAACTTTTTGATATTTTTATTTAGAATCTATATATTGAGGAGAAAAACATTTGTGAAAGCCTCTTTTACAAGAAGCCTAATTCTAACGAATGTAAGAAATCGAAAATGTGAAAAATCGGTCATAGATGTGAGTTTATTGATGAATTCTGAAAAAGCAAGTACATTTACCGTATTTGACAGAAATGAAGAGAGACTTTTGTGCTAACAGTTTTCAATAACTCACGTCCATTACCAAATTTTGAAACTCATTCGTTATTAATTTTGTGTGTTTCCGTAGACTGATATCTTTGCTATCTTCAAAACACAAAAAGAAACACATATAACAGTTAACAGTATACAAAAGATTGAACTCAAAAAAAGTTGACAATGCAAGGAGGCTAACTGTCTACGTCCTTAAGCAAAAATATAGAGCTTGAGATTTATTCCGATGAAGTTTTTAATGGTGTAGATCCCTTTGATAGCACAAATTGGATGTATTTGGGAGCTCTTTTTGTCCCGACATGTTATAAAACAGAGGTTTTGAAAAATTTGAATGATCTACGCTGTATAAAAAACCATAACTGGAATCTCTCTGAATCAGATTGCTCCAAAGGTTGTGAATTTCATAAAGAAAATAATACCGAGATACACTTCAAAGAAATTCATAGATCAAGCGCAAGATACATGATCGCAAAAAACTGGATTAATTTCTTCAAAAAAGAAGCTTGTCAAAAGCATCGAAAAATGTTATATTGTAATATAATTGGCATAAATCTTTCAAATATAAGTTATTGTGAATTTGGCAGTGGTGGAAAAACAGAACTTAACATTTACAACCGCTTTTATAGAACTCTTCTTATAGGCGGTTTAAATTATTTTTTCAAAGAGTATTCAAGTATTGTCGTGAACTCTATATTTCACGATAGAGGAAGTCAAGAATATCACGAGTTCTTTCCATGGCATCCGATTCAACAGACTGAATCCAAAATAGATAAGCTGAGCATATATTGTGATGAAATTAAATTCATAGACTCTGATCATAGGAATAGTAAATCAGATGAATCCCAGTTTATTCAATTTATTGACTTGATTCTTGGAGCTACTTTTTCAACTATACATAATTCATCAAGCAACCCGAGAAAAAGAGAAGTTTGTGAGCTTTTCAAACCCTTACTACATACTCTTTTAGACCGCGAGAAGAACACTTCTGGTCAGATGATTGGAGATTACTATAAAAGTAATTATTACCGAACTTACCAGATATCGTTCTTTCCAAAAAACAAGATGACATCAGAAGAAATACTCACTTATCTTAATCTAGAGGGTAGTATTCAAAAAAAAGAAAAAACTGTAGATAATTTTTATTATTCGAGAACTATTTTGTCTCCAAAACAACAAACGTTAGAAAAATGGTTTTAATGAATAAACTAATCTCAAGATTATTTGGCTGTGTCCGTGAATTGTTGAAAATGTAATTATAAGATTTTTTACATTTCCCCAAAAATTGGATATATATTTGTTTTTATATTTGGTCAATGGCTCCAAGATACGATCTAAAATCGAGATCTGAAAAATCGAAAGAAAATCGCACTTTTAATTTTGTTTCTCGATTTCAATCTGCCTTTCAATATCTTTTGCCAGATTTTCTGCCGAATGAATGTAGACTGATGCAGGAAGCCCCGTGTTTGAGATCATATAAAACAGGTTCATGGTTGTCCTGTTGAGGCCAGGAAAACTGCTCAATAGGGTGCTTCTGGAGATTTTGACCATTGTATCAAGAGATTTTATCCCGGTAAGGTAGCCTTCTATGTCCCTGTTTTTCTGGCTTTTTTCAAAAATAAGATCTATCCAGGTATTCATTTCATCGATCAAAAGCTCTCTGGTAAGGTCTTCGGGAACAATATAACTTTTTCCCTGCGTTACGTTTTTGAAAAATTCTTTGAAATTATCTCCTTTTGCAAGGGTGTATACTTTACCGATTCTTCCTGTATGAGTGTCGGTTGTCGCGGCAATACCTTTGCCAAGGTTCTCCGCAAGAGCAATTGTAAGTTCATTTTTCTGCTTGAGTTCGTGCATATTGTATTCCAGTACAGGGAAAAGTTTTGCCAGCCTGGGGACTGAAGACGGATTTGGTACACTGTGAAACTCAAACCAGAATGGATGGTTGTAAATAAAAGGAAGCTTGTGCCGCCTGAGGTATTTGATAAAGCTTCTCAGGTCATGTTCGATTTCCGCAATTTCCATGAGCTCAAAGAACTCCTCCCTGTCAAGCTCGAAAATATTAATATGAAGTGAATGCCCTGCAAACTCCGGGTCATATACACTTATTTCAACCCCGGGGATAAGCTTTTCACGGTTCCACCCGAGAATTTCATATGCCTCAATAGTATCGTGGTCTGTAAATGTCACGTAATCCATTCCCATCTTCAGAGCCTTCTCATAAAGGCTCTCTGGGTGCAGGTCTCTTACAGGAAGCACGTCAAAAGAACAGGTTGTATGAACGTGCAGGTCTGCTCGCCTCCAGCCCTCTTCTATAAGCTCAACTGCTTGTTCCGGAGTTATCAGTTTCTCCTCGTAATTTCCCGGCCTTCTCCCCATAGGCGTAAAACCTTGCATTTTAATTTGATTTTGATTATTATTAGTAAGTGTTTAATTTATCCCCAATATAGTATATCCTTTTTTTAGATTAAGGTTTTCCGGAAGAATTCCTGGAAAAATTACAGGCTCACAAATGAAATATTAAAGGCCCAAAAATGAAATATTACAGGTTCACAAATGAAATTTTGTGTTGAATTCAAATTCAGATCCAGGCCCTTCAAAAGTAAACTCCAGTTGTCATCACCCAAACAGCTTGAAAGATACAGAGTTTTGCAAAAGACAACAATATCCGTTCGATGGTGTGGTAGAACTCGGCGGTAAAGCCAGAAAACATGAAAGAGTGCTCTGAATTCCCCTAAAATAGGCAAAGTATCCTGAACTTTCTATAAAGCTTGTTGAGAAATTGGAACGCCGCTCAAAAAAGAAATTCTTCTGGAAAGAGAGTCAGAAGGAGATACGCAGCCATAGAAGCAATTAAGTTAGGTCATGCTCGATTTATAAAATCAAATGCATTAAGCGTCATGGCTAAAATGACGAATCTGGTGGCCTCTTAAATATTTTTAGTTAGAAATCAGATAACTAAACATCTTCCTTATTTTGAGACCATAAAAATTTAATAGAACTTAAAAGAACCTTAAATGTGAGACTTAAATAATTGAACTAAAAAACAAAAGTTGCTATACGTTGTTGTTTTAATTTGTATTTTAGGTAGTTAATGTTTAGTGCTACTTTTTCATCAGTTCAACTGCTAAAGTCCTAGCTAAAGAAGTTTTTGTGTAGAATGCCCTAAAAGGAGGTTATATATGGATAGTTCTTCTTTGAAGCCTGGTCTAGCTTACGAGTTCAAGTTCAAAATACCAGAGAATAAGACTGTTCCTTTCCTTTATCCAGAATCACCTGAATTTCAGGTTATGCCAAAGGTTTTTGCCACTGGGTTCATGGCTGGATTATTTGAATGGACCTGTATTCAAGCAATAAATCCCTATCTAGACTTCCCCACTGAGCAGACTGCAGGCACCGATGTTGAATCAAGCCATTCGGAGGCTAATCCCCCCGGTTTGACTGTTACGGTAAAGACAAAATTGGAAAAAATAGAGGGAAGGAAGCTCACTTTTTCAATTATAGCTGATGATGGCGTTGACAAGATTTCTAAGGGCACAGATGAGAGATTTATAATCGACGCTGCCAAATTTAACTCCAAGGAAGAAGCCAAAGCTAAAAGTGCCAGTAATTGAAGGGATAATCATGCCTCATATAATGGAAATAATGGGAAAAACGAGGGTAGTAGTAAAGGATGGTAAAGTAATCGAAGTTGGAGAGGCTGAACTTGAGTGGTGTCCTCTCATTGACAAGCTAAGCGGTGTACAGAAAATTACCTCTGAAGAAGTCAAAAAGAATGTGGAGTTTAAGATAAAAGAATACGGAATGTTCACAGCCAAGCGACATCTCATTGGGCATGATACTTTCGTAGCTTTTGGAGCCTCAGAAATAATGATGTCTGGCTTGCGAAGCGGTTTTCTTGATACAACTGTAACTGCCTGTGATGGAGCAGGTACTGTTATATCCAATAATCCAGAGCTTGTCCAGGGTATAGGAGGCAGGATGTCAGGTTTGGTCGAAACTGAACCTATTGAGGATGTCATAAATGGAATTCAAAAACTCGGTGGAATTGTGCTCGATACTAAAACTGCATCTATAGACCCCATTGGCGGAGTTAAGAAAGCTGCGGAACTTGGTTACAAAAAAATCGCAGTAACCACTGCTGATTCTAAAACTGCAAAAAATCTGAGACAACTGGAAGCTGAACTTGGGCTTGATCTTATAGTAATTGCGGTGCATACTACAGGCGTAAGCAAGGAAGAAGCTCAAGGTCTTCTGGAAAATTCAGACCTGGTGATCAGTTGCGCTTCTAAGTATATAAGGGAGCTTGCAAAACCCATAGTTCAAGTAGCTGCTGCAATTCCACTATTTGCCCTTACTAAGAAAGGAAAAGAATTAGTGATTGAGAGAGAAAGAGATATTGAAAGCCCAATTTTGATAACTACTACAGAACTGCCAGTTGTGCCTAAACATAAGCAGCCGCGGGATTTGAAGTAAAGGGTTATGTGCGGTATGTGGGAGCCTTGAGTATTTTTCAGTTTGCTTAGAGCCTATCAATGTTTCAGCTCCAGAAGGCACACAACACATTTATTTTTCGGATAGCTCTAATAGCCTTAAATACCCCCATTGCAACCGGAACAGTTATCGCACGATTTTGCTTTCATATAGTTGCCGCGCATGATCAGGAATGTGCATTCAGCTATCTTGTAGACGACCTCTTTGGTATCATCACCAATGCTTACAGTATTCTCATCAAAGACTAACTTAATCGGCACAGTTTCAAACTCAGTTGTCAGGCCCGGCCTTAACGTTGGAAAAATTATTTCCTTTTCGCCATTTTTTTTCCGGACTGTAATGATGTCAAAAGTAGTGAGAGAAGTTAATCTTCCTCTTTCGTCAAAGCACACGGAGTTTTTATCCGCATCAATTCCAAGTGCATCCGCATCATATGCATTTATCGAGCCAATAGGGGTTTCAATCGGGAACGGTTCTGCAGGTTCTACAGATTGTATGCTCCCATCTTCAAAAAGCTTAAACCCTATTCTAACTGGCATTTTTCCTGCAGGTGTGTCAATTATAATTCGTTCATTCGGCCACAAAATCAGGTTTCTAACTTTTCCGTCCGGATAAAACCGCAAACCTATTATTTTTGCATAAAAGTCCCCAAATGGGAATGAAAAATGGAATTTTTGTGCAAGTTCGCCTTCTTCTTCCTCTGACCAGAAACCACTGATCTGGCCGTTTAGAGGGAACAAACTATTGATTGATCCATCCTCAAAAAAAGTAACCAGTTCTGCTGGAAATGTTCCTATCGGTGTGCTAATTTCAGTCTGCTGTTCTAGAGAAATGCTTTTAATTTTCCCACTTTTATAGAAAGACAATACTGCTAACTGCTTTTTTCTAAATCCTGGATCACCATATTGTGGAACAAGATCTCCGTACTTTGTGTGAATCAAATTATACTCTTCAAGCTTACAGTCCTTCAGTTCACCACCATCATATGTGGTAAAGCTCGTTATTCCTTTGAGTCCACTTGTTTCAACAGTTAACATTATGTACCATCCTGGGTTAAAAACGAATTAAGGTCTTAGCTTTATATATTTGAGACAAATTCTGCATATTTTTGTATTTTTAGTCATTTTAATATAATTAAAATTATATTTTGTATATTAACTAAACACATACTAAATAAAAACATGCTAAACAAAAACCTTAAAGACCTTTGATTTCTTCAGAGATTTCATTAGAAATACTCGCGTTGATTCACTACTTCGATTAATTTGTATGACTGATTTTGATTAATTTGTATGACTGATTTTGATTAATTTGTATGACTGATTTTGATTAATTTGTATGACTGATTTTGATTAATTTGTCTGATTGATTTGGTCATTCGTCACGTTATTATCAAGATATACTTTTGAATAAAATGTTTTTACCTCTTTGTTCAGGTCAATTTTCACTTTATCCGGATAAAGCATTTTTGCGGTCCACAGAAGCCCCATCAGTGATTGTGTCCGGTCAAGCATCTCGTATTTTGTAGATGCGTAAACACGCTTATTCTTTACGGCAGCAATATCTTTCCAGGCGTCTTTCGAGAGAATTTCATCACGGCCTTTCGCAGTTTTGGTAATAATAACATCTGGATTCCACTGATAGATTTGTTCCAGTGAAACCTGGATTTCTTCACTTGTATTGGCCGATTCCATTTGCGGATTTGCTTCCATGAAGCTTATGCCTCCCGCCAAACTGATGATAGACGCCATAATGGTTCTGGACCCAACCGTCTTAGTGACATCTGGTTGTGCATAATATACTTTGAGCTTATCACTTTCATTAATTTTCGAGGTTTGATCGGTAACCTTTTTGATGGTTTCATCCCAGTAATCCCCAAGCTCGTTTCCTTCTTTTTCATTTCCAACAATTTTACCGATTAATCTCCATGAATCTGCAATCTCTTCAAGCGTATCTTTTGACGCAGCAACGAATGGAATGCCAACTTTTTTTTGTTCTGATTCAATTTTCATATCCTTTGTTAACGTTATTACTACCTGAGGACTAACTGCTAAAAGATCTTCTATGTTCATGTCGCTGTGGAATTCGCCATTAATCGGAAGAGCCAGCAGCCTTTTTTCTTCATCATCTGACATAAATTCTAGCCGTTCAGTAAACTGCTTGTCCACACTCACAAGTTTTTCCGGCGCCAGCCTCCATACCATTTGGCACGGTATAGGATGTAACACTGAAATCCTGGTAATATCAGCAGGCAATGTAATTTTTCTGCCTGCCAAATCGGTAATTTCCCGAGTATCTGACAGTGCAGTGTCCGATATTGTTGTTTCTTGCTCAATATTTGTTGCAGCAGTTATCTCAGCTTTGGGATTTGATGTCGTATCCATAAAATCGCTTGTTTTCTGTGAACATCCACTTACAAGCAGTATAGGTAGTGTTATTAAAAGACACAGCACGATAAACAAACTTAGTGGACTTTTCTTTGTTCTCATCTTGATAGCCCTTCAATATTTTTTGAGTCCATCCCAAAACTTACGATTTTACTTCTCTGGATACAGCTTTAAAATTTTATACCAAAGTTGGCATGCGATATGTACTATTTAACATAACAAAAAGTATATTAGACTAATACAGAAATCAATTACCTACTATCTAGTATATATAGTTATTCTACGAATTGGTTTTTCAAGTTTTCAGTTGAAATATGTGATTCAAAAGGAAACCACGACACTCAATCACAAAAAAGGGATAAAGGCAAAATTAAAATCAAAAAAAGAGATCGCGGTCGGATTAAAAAAGAACATACCTTTCCAACTGAGGTGCTTCTATTAACTCCTTTTTACTCGCTCGAATGCACGGTAAGAAGGCGAGATTGTAGTAACTTATTTATAGTATTATCTAGGAAATTGATTACTGGTATTTTAACATATATAATTTGTTATGTATGAATGAACATAACGCCTATGAAACATTCAAAGAAATTCAAATTAAAAAATAAATCGTACAGGAGGAATTAAAGTGCAACATACAAAATTCACATATTAACGCAGAAAACCAGTAGTGTAAGCCTCAAACTAACTACAATTTGAACTCTATGAGCGCACTTGAAAAAGATACTCCAAAAGAAACTATGGATAATTTGTAAACCTTTGGTGTGAAAGAATAATGAACAGGCAAATAAATTGGGAAACCATTCGAAATATATCTTTAACAACCGCGTTGATTGTACTCCCAATACTTTTGTTCTTTGGATCTTTTATGATTGGCAGATATCCAGTATCTCCCATGGATGTAATACTGTCTATTGTATCGGTTTTTGTGCCAATCACCACAAATTTGGATTCAACCATTTATACAGTAGTTTGGGATATACGTCTGCCCCGTATAATAGCTGCGATGATTGTGGGTGCAGCTCTCTCAATCTCAGGTGCTTCTTTTCAGGGGACTTTCCAGAACCCACTGGTTTCTCCAGATATCCTGGGTGTTTCATCAGGTGCAGGTTTCGGAGCTGCAATAGCTATTTTGTTCAGTTTTTCCGCAGTAATGATTCAGGCTACAGCCTTTTTATTCGGCCTTGTTGCAGTTATCCTCACTTACTCTCTCAGCAAAAGACTCCGGGGTAATAGTATTTTGGTGATGGTACTGGGAGGGATAGCTATCGCAGCACTCTTTTCTGCCCTCATTTCGTGTATCAAGTACCTTGCAGATCCTGACAGCAAACTGCCAGAAATAGTATACTGGCTTATGGGTAGCCTCTCTGCAGTTAACAGTAACAGTGTCTTGATGATAGTAGGGCCTGTTCTGCTCGGATTTACAGCACTACTGCTTATTGCATGGAGAATTAACGTTCTTTCAATGGGGGATGATGAAGCGCGTTCACTGGGCGTAAACACAGAAAAAATGAGGTTGCTGGTAATTTTTTGCTGTACGTTCTTAACAGCTTCCGCTGTAAGCATAAGTGGCATCATTGGCTGGGTGGGCCTTGTAGTACCTCACGCAGCCAGGATGATCGTGGGCCCGGATCATAGAAAGCTTTTGCCTGCAAGCATTTCACTGGGGGCCACTTTCCTTCTGCTGGTTGATGATGTGTGCAGAACAGCCACATCTATTGAAATTCCCCTGGGAATACTAACAGCCATAATAGGAGCACCCGTTTTCATATACTTACTCCAAAAAGGCTACGAGGGATGGTCATGAGCAATATTATGGATATTAAGAATGCAGAGTTCTCTTACAATGGAAAGAAAAGCGTCTTCAAAAACGTGAATCTCTCAATAGAGGAGGGAGACGTCTTATGTATTCTGGGGCCTAATGGAACCGGGAAATCTACTTTAATTAAATGTATGAACAGCCTGCTTAAACTGAAAAGCGGCGAGATATTACTGAAAAATAAGAGTATTTATTCAATGAAAGAAAGACTCAGTTTCATAATTTAGTGATTTCTCATTTTTTCCGTCCTTAAAACTTCACTTTTCTCTGCTAACTGCTCAAACAAACTGTAATAATCCTTGAGAAACGATTTCTTTGGCAAGAATGCCAAAGAATTATTTTACTCCTTAAATTTTTCACTGAATTTTTTGACTAAAATCGATACGCTTCGCTACTTAATCCTTAACTCAKCTCTCAAAAATATCTTTTACTAAAGCTTAAATGGAGTAAATAATCTGAACAATTCCAGAAATGACTTTTGTGGTTTCTTGAGCAAATTTAATCTTCTCATTTGAGTAAGTTTAATCTGATTCTCAATTCCTTTATCWGTCCTGAACTGCTTCTTGTTATCCGTTTTTAGACTTTTTGAATAGTAGCTTTCAATAGGATTATTTGTCGCTGGCGCTCCTGGAAGATAATGGAACAAAGTAAGATTTAGCCAGTGTTTATTGATCATCCACAATCGTTTTTGAACCAATTCATCATATGTTCTTATATTTTCCATTAATTTATTGAAGTTATATTT
>NZ_WJBJ01000027.1:0-92678 GCF_020804205.1 Methanosarcina sp. DH1
ATCCCACTTATAGGTTGAGTCTGGCGGCCATAGCGGCAGTGTAACTCCTGTACCCATCCCGAACACAGTAGATAAGCCTGCCCGCGTTCCTTACTGTACTGAAGTGTGCGAGCCTTCGGGAACTCTGGATCGCTGCCATACTCACCTTATAATACTTTACTTTTCATAAACTGTTTTTAAAATTAGTTTTTGATTAATTTTATATCGCTTTTTCAATCCATTTTTGAATCGCTTTTTCTCATATTCTACTTTATAGACCTTCTTATGACTACAAAAACAGATATTCGTCTTTTTCCATAAGAAATAAAGGCGATAAGAAATAAAGGCGTTTTCTGATTCTTTTAATGCTCATGTTTTTGCATCGTTATCGTCTAACTGCTGCCAATTTGGTAGGATATTTTGTATTCTTACGTGATCGGTGGAGTTAACGATTTAAGAAAGCAATAAAAAAGGCTAAAAATATATTCACAAATTCTATTTTCAATATCTCATCTTATAACTCTCCTTAAAAAAATATTCCTGGGATACTGGAAATGTTTTACCCTTTAGTCAGGGCATCTCATGAATGGCCCCAGGAATCTCTTAAAAGCAATCTTTTCAAAGTATAGGTCCAGAGGAACTTCCTTATCCATAGATCTGCTGTGCCAGATAGGTCTGGATACCTATCTGTCCAATCTGGTCGAGCTGGGCTTCTAACCAGTCGACGTGTTCTTCTTCTTCCTTCAGGATAGATTCGAGAAGGTTTTTAGTGTTGTTATCTCCCAACTCCGTCACCAGGCGAATGCTTTCGTTATAACCTTTGACGGCCCCTACTTCAGCCTCAAGATCATGCTCATGCATCTTCGGCACATGGGAACCAATGGTTATTTCGTTCAGTTTGCTAACTATGGGCTTTCCTTCCAGGAAGAGGATGCGTTCGATTAGTTTTTCAGCGTGTTTCATCTCGGCAATGGCCCGCTGCTCGATTGCCTCACCCAGTAGTTTGTAGTTCCAGTTTTCGCACATCTCAGCATGAACAAAGTACTGGTTGATAGCAGTCAGTTCCTCGGCCAAACGAGCGTTTAGACTCTCGATAATCTTTTCGTCTCCTTTCACAAATAAACCCCCTATGCAAAAGAAATTATAATTTTCACAATTTATAATTATAGTTTATGAATATTTTTATGTACCCACCAGTTCCTGAAAGTGTTGAAGTTTTTCATTGGGGAAACAATGTTGTTGAACCTGGTTTTTGGGTTTTTCGACCACAGAAACCGTCTCAAATTCTGAGTAATAGCAACCAACTACCAGTGAAATCAATGTTAAATTTTAGCGAATTCTGAATATTATAAAAATCGTCTAAAATTGTTAAATATCATGAAGTCTTTAATTATTGTGGGGAATATATTATGAGTGATGAAAATAAAACGAGTCAAGATAACGAGAGTAGGTTCAGGTATAGACTTGGTAAGTGGCTTCTGAATAGAAATGAATGCGTCTTCATGAGTGTAATAGATCAGAACAGGGACGATAAATCTATACACAAGCACTTAATTGGATCAATTAATAATTGGGTAAACAAAAAGGAAGAATTTGCAACACAGGAAATGGTTTCTGAGATATGCGAGTTCATTAAAAGCGAAAATGAAGACCTTTACTACCGTTTAATGGAAAAATGCGCTCTAAAAGGAATAAATGTAGGTGAAGGTATATTTGAAGCACTGAGCATGTGCAAGTGTGAAGAAGCAGTAACTAATCCTCAATGTGGCATAACTGACGACGCATCTGGTGTGTGAGATCTCCAGTCTGCTTTCTGATTTTCGTGAACATTCAATGCAATGCTATTTGTGCTGTATTAGTTATCCAGGTTCGTGTTCGGTGGGGGTCTCTACATTATGTGCCTCTACCGTTACGGGCTTATAATGAAATTTCTCTTAATTTTACTGAGATCAAAGGATCTTATCAGAACATTTTAATAAATTCATCTAAATAATAATTAAATCTATACTTATTGGGGGTAACTCATGGGTTATATCGAAACCTGGAAAGAGGTAATGCAAAGTCCGTCTGACTTTTACAGAGAAATGCCTAAGACCGGAGGGTATACTGATCCGCTTACCTTTGCAGCAATCAGTTTCATCATATACGCGTTTTTAGCCGCAATTTTAACCGTACTCTTTGGCCCTGGAATGTATATGGGCTGGATGCACGGTGGAACGTATGGTGGGATGTACGAGGGCATGTTCGGTAGTTCGAGAGGGCTTGGCTTTTTCACGATACTTATGACTGTGATCATAACACCTATTACAGGTATTATTTCTATCTTTATCGAAGCTGCAATACTCTATGTTATTTATAAAATACTTGGAGGAACGGGAAGTTACGAAGGCACTGTAAGATTCATTTCTTATGCAACTGCTATACTGGTACTCTCCTGGATTCCTATTGTCGGCTGGATTGCCGGAATTTACGGGATATATCTCTATATTGTGGGTGGAATATATGTCCATGATATAAGCATGGCAAGGTCCGTAATAGCTATACTGCTACCAACTTTACTTATAATCCTGTTTATGGCCATATTTATGGCATGGATATTTGCTTTCTCAGGATTATCTCTCTTCGGGTTCTTTTCTACGGGGGTTATCCTTTTATAAGAACAACTCCCTCTACTTTTTAGTCACGTTCTCTGTAAAAATTTAAAAACCGATTGCCTCGAGCTAAATATTTATATATTAGAAATTACTTTAATTGAAGCTACACGAGCAATACGTGATCAAGAATGCCAAGATGGCGGAGCGGCTACGCAATCGCCTGCAGAGCGATTCCATTCCGGTTCGAATCCGGATCTTGGCTTCTTACTTAAACAATTTATTGCTCTAAATTTTTAAAGTATTCCAAACGAATTTGCATAATGCCAAGATGGCGGAGCGGCTACGCAATCGCCTGCAGAGCGATTCCATTCCGGTTCGAATCCGGATCTTGGCTTTCCTTTAAAAACCAATCTTTTTTCCAGAACTTTTAATTTCCTGAGAACTTTTAATTTCCTGATTCTTACGACTTTTCCTTAAATTCTTTTTCGTTTGGTCTGCTTAAGCAAAGCGACCACGTAAATGAATCATCATATAAGTGGATCACATAAGTAAATCGTATGCCTGCTTCTGATATGTAATTTAGAGCTTACTTTGATCCAGGTTCAATTCCGAACCTTAATTTTATATTAGAGAAGACTGATTTTTGAGCATGGACATTGATGAACTCATGAAGAGGCTCTTTGAACTTTATCCTGAAGCTTCTAACGATGCCTTTACAGATCCTTTTTTTGCGCTAATTTCCACTGTGATGTCCCACAGAACCCGGGATGATGTAACCTATCCAGCGGCTAGCAAGCTTTTTGAGAGATTTTCTACGCCTGAAGAAATGGTGAGAGCTGATGTTAGCGAGATTGAAATTCTTATAAAAGATGTGGGCTTTTATAGAGTTAAAGCCGGAAGAATAAAGGAAATCTCCAGACTTCTTCTAGAGAAATATGATGGCAGGGTTCCTGACGATATGGAAGCTCTTCTTGAACTGCCTGGAGTTGGCAGGAAGACTGCTAACTGCGTGCTTGCGCATGCCTTCCTTAAGGATGCCCTTGCCGTGGATACTCATGTTCACAGGATTTCTAACAGGCTTGGTCTGGTAGAGACAAAAGCTCCTGAAGAAACTGAAATCGAATTAAAAAAGGTCTTTCCGCAAAAATATTGGAGACATATAAATCTCCTGCTTGTAAAATTAGGGCAGAATACCTGCCGGCCCATTTCTCCCAGGTGCAAAACATGCGCTCTTGATGATATCTGTCCTAAAATTCTCCTTTAATAGGGAGTTTTTGTGTTTCCGGAAATTTCGAAGTCAAACTTCAATATGGCTCCGAAAACTTCAAAGTCAAACTCCAAAATCGAACTCCGTACCTCTCTATGGCTCTATCAGGTTGCGGAAAAAACCTGCGAGGCGATACGAGATTATTTATATAAGGCTGGCATTTAGCAGGCAAAAGGGTTATTCGTATCCTTAGTTAATAGTAAAATATTTCCATGTACACGGCTATCCATACCGTTATCAATACTCAGTATCATATAATTTATCACATTTTACGAGGTCAAATATGTTTCAAATAGGAGAAGCTTTAATGGGGCAGGGTGCAGAACTTGCCCATGTTGATTTGATGATTGGAGACAAGGGAGGACCCGTAGGTCAAGCTTTTGCAAACGGCCTGACCCAGCTTTCAGTCGGCCATACTCCACTCCTGTCCGTTATCAGGCCCAATCTGCCTCCAAAGCCTTCAACTCTAATTATTCCGAAGGTTACGGTAAAAAATATGGATCAGGCAGGAAAAATTTTCGGACCTGCTCAGTCAGCCGTTGCAAAGGCAGTAGCAGACTCAGTTGAAGAAGGCGTAATCTCAAAGGATCAGGTTGAAGAAATTGTCATTGTAGCCAGTGTTTTTATTCATCCTGATGCCCAGGATTACAACAAGATATACAGGTATAATTACGGAGCCACAAAACTTGCAATCAAGCGTGCTCTCAAAGGCTTCCCGGACATAGACACTGTTCTGGAGGAAAGCAACAAGTCTACCCATGCTATCATGGGATTCAAGGTTATAAGGCTCTGGGACCCACCCTATCTGCAGGTTGCTTTTGACAATCCTGACATCCAATTTGTGCAGTCTGCCATCTCCCAGATTCCTAAAAGTGATCACGTTATTATCGAAGCAGGCACACCTCTTATCAAACGCTATGGTATGGATGTCATTTCAAAGATCAGACAGGTAAGGCCTGATGCCTTCATAGTAGCTGATCTGAAGACTCTGGACACCGGAAACCTTGAAGCAAGAATGGTTGCTGATGCTGCAGGAGACGCTATTGTAGTCTCTGCCCTTGCTCCTATCAACACTATTGACAAGCTTATCGAGGAAGCTCATAAGACAGGCATCTATGCAGTCATGGACACGCTTAATCAGCAAGATCCAGTTTCTGTCTTAAAACAGCTTAAGGTCATGCCTGATGTCATTGAACTCCACCGTGGAATTGACATTGAGGCCACTGAACATGCATGGGGCAATATCGCCGAGATCAAAAAGATTGCTCCAAAAACTCTGGTTGCTGTTGCAGGCGGAGTCCGTCTGGACAAGGTGCCTGTGGCTCTCAGTCAGGGTGCTGACATTCTTGTGGTGGGCCGTGCTATTACTAACGCAAAAGACGTCAGAGAAGTTGCCGAGCAGTTCATCAACAGCCTTAACAAACCGGAAATTGACCAGTTCAGGATCATGACTGACTTCTAAGCAGGTTTAGGAATTTTCCATAAAAAGGTTTAGGAATTTTCCATAAACAGGTTTAAGAATTTCCCGAAAAAGGTTGCCGAAAACCTACTGCTAAAAACTTACCGCTAAAGGGGAAAAACATGCAGTGATTTCGGCAGAAACCTTTAGAGAAAGCGTTGAAATTCGCGCTTTCCATTCTTTTTACTTTTCAAGAGGGGATTTTTTTGGGTTTACCATTCATTGTATTGAACTATAAGACTTATTTACAGGGTACTGGTCAGGGAGCAGTGGAAATTGCAAAGGCCTGTAAAGCCGTATCCGAAGAGTCAGGTATCGAGATAGCAGTAGCTCCGCAGCTTCCGGATATTTACAGGGTAGCTTCGGAAGTTGAGCTTCCGGTCTTTTCACAGCATCTGGATGGAATAGGAGCAGGAAGCTTCACAGGCCATGTTTTTGGAAAATCCATAAAAGAGGCAGGTGCTGTAGGAACTCTGATCAACCACTCTGAAAAGCGTCTGACCCTTGCAGAGATCGAGGCATCGTTAAAGGCTGCAAAGGAATTCGGACTCAGGTCAATTATCTGCACTAATAATGTCCCGACAACTGCAGCAGCAGCAGCTCTGGGTCCGGATTATGTTGCAATCGAGCCCCCCGAACTTATAGGGAGTGGAATCCCTGTTTCAAAAGCTGACCCCGAAGTTGTTAGCGGTTCGGTTGAGGCAGTTGCAAAAATTGATCCCAGGGTAAAGGTACTCTGCGGAGCCGGGATTTCCAAAGGTGAAGATCTCAGGGCAGCCCTTGACCTTGGTTCTCAAGGCGTGCTTCTGGCATCTGGAATTGTGAAAGCTGCAGACCCAAAAGCCGCACTCGAAGACCTTATCCGTCTGGTTTAAGTTTTGTTTTCTTGAATTTCAGGTTGAGCTTTGTTATTTGCATTTAAGTACTTGGTGAGAGGTTTTACCGCTCTTTTATCTCCAATGTCAATTAGCAGGAACACGGAGTTCTCCCTGATATTCTTGTTTTCACTACTCAGGCCTCTTATTAGAGGTTTCACTGCTTCTTCTTTTCTATCAATAAGGATCTTTGAAGCGCAGTTTCTTACTTCTTTGTTATTATCTCCCAAAGCTCTGACAAGAGTTTCAGTTGCTTTTTCATCTTTTATCTCTCCTAAAGCAGTAACGGCAGAGAGCCGAATTCTGGAGTTATTATCCTCAAGAGCCTTCTCAAGAGTTCCAACTGCTTTTGGATCGTTTATTTTTCCCAGAGCTTCTAAAGCAGTGCATCTGAGTGTTTCATTTCCATCTACTGCAGCACTATTGAGCACACCCACAGCTGTGGCATTACCTATATTTCCAAGAGCCCATGCTGAAGCGGTTCTCACATTTTCGTCTCCATCTTGCAGTGTCACAGTTAAAGATTTCACTGCTTTTTGGTCCCCTATTGCCCCCAGAGCCAGAGCTGCATTTTGCCTTACTTCGGGATCTTCATCGGATAGTAGCTGGATTAAGGATTTAACTGCCTTCGGGTTTCCAATTTCTCCCAGAGCAAGGGCTGCACAACTTTTTACGGAATCGTTTTCGTTTAAAGCCATGATAAGAGGGTCTACTGCCCTTTGATCCCCAATTTTTCCGAGGGAAATGGCACTGCACTCTTTCACATTGTCGTATTTATCCGTTTTCAGGGCAATTGATAAGGGTTCCACTGCCTTTTTGTTTCCAATTTCTCCAAGAGAAAAGGCTGCACAGGCTTTTGTCTCATTGCAGTCTTTGACCAGTATTTGAATAAGAGGCTCGATAGAACTTTCTTTTCTCATTCCTCCCAGTGCAAGTATAGAGCTGACTCTCACATAACTCTCTTCATGTTTTAATGCATCTAAGAGTTTCTCCGGCGCTTTTTTATCTTTAGGATTAACTCCGGAAGCCTCTTCGTATTTTTTTATGTTTTGAGGGTCTGCTTTCAGTGCATTGATGAGGGGTTTTGTTTCTGAGTTCCCGACATCTTCAAAGGCGTTTGCTACTTCCTTCCGAAAGTTCAGGTCTTTTTCTTCTACAGCTTTCTGGAGAGTCTGGTCTACTTTTTCGTCACCTTTTTTTTCAGTAAGTTCAGCAGAAGTTTCTGTTTTTTCCTTGAAAAGTTCCTCAAGTTCTGGAACGGCTCTCTTGTCTCCCATTTCAATGAGTGAAAAAACAATATATTTTCTAACAGTCTTATTCTGGTTCTCAAGAGATTTTATCATATAAGGGACTGCGGGTTCTCCGATTTCTACAAGAGCTCTGGCACAGCTCAATCTTGTTTCTTCATTTTCAGCCGAGAGATTTTGAATGAGAGGTTTTATTGCTCTTTTATCTCCTATATTTCCAAGAGCCCAGGCGGCTGTACTGCTTGTATATGCGTCATCATCTGAAAGGGCTTCTATAAGGGGCTTAACTGCTGGTTTCCCGATTCCAACAAGAATATCACCAGCATATTGCTTGACATTCTTATTTTTATCCTTTAATGCCTGAATAATCGGTTTAGTGTTTCTGTCTCCCGTTTCTTCAAGTGTTTTTACAGTTATATTTCTGACTTTTTGGTCAGGGTCTTTTAACTGCTGGACGAGAGCTCCTATTGATTCTTCTTCTCCTAATTTTCCAAGAGATTCCACGACAAGACTCCTTACTTCAGGATCTTCATCTGAAAGAGCACTTATCAGGGCTTTTTCGGCTCTCTGATCCCCAATCTCTCCCAATTCAACAGCGGCAGTACAGCGGATTTCCTTATCTTCACTTGAAAGGGCCTTAATCAGGGCTTCTGTTGCTCTCTCTTCACGGAGTTCTCCGAGAGCGACAATGGCTTTCTTTCTTGTTTCTCTATCTTCGTCATTCAATGCTTTTATCAGGGGTTCAGTTGCTTTTTTGTCCCCTATTTTTCCAAGGGCTTCCACAGCATTCCTTCGAACTTTTTCGTCCTTCTCTGAAAGTGCCTGAATCAGAGACTCTTCAGCTTTTTCTCCTCCAAGTTTCCCCAGAGCTTCTGCTGCATTGGACCTTACCTCACTGTTATTATCTTCGAGACTCAGGCAGAGTGCCTCAACAATTTCCTCATTTTCTACTTTTCCTGAGAATAGGGTTCCTCCCCAGTCATCTTCCTCTGAAGAAGAACCTGTCTTTTCAATTTCCCCAAGAGCCCAGGCTGAATTGGAGCGCACCTTTTCATCTTCGTCTGAAAGTGCCTGAATTAATTGTTTTTCTGCTCTCTGGCTTCTTGCATTACCAAGAGCTAGAGCTGCACTGCTTCTAACCTTCGAGTCTTCGTCATTCAAAAGCTCTATTATGGCTTTTTCTGCTTTTTGCCCACCAATATTTCCAAGAGCCAGAGCTGCTTCACATCTTATTTCCGGGTTTTCAGAGTCAATAACTTCTATAAGAGGATCTACAGCTTTTTCTCCCATTTCTTCCAGAGCGAATCTGGCTTCCTTTCTGGAGTCTATATTGTCATTTCCTAATGCCTTTATCAGAGGCTCTATAGCCTGTTGAGTTTCTGACTCATTCGTATCTAACATGGTTGTTTCATTGGAGTTTTCATTGGTGCTTTCGCTGATCCCGGAAGCAGCTCCAACCAGTGTTAGTGTGGGAGGTTCTATAGCCTGTTGAGTTTCTGACTCATTTATATCTAAGATGGTTGTTTCATTGGGGTTTTCTTTGTTGCTTTCGCTGATTCCGGCAGCAACTCCAACCAGTGTCAGTGTGAGTAGTAACAGTAAGATTTTAGGCACTGAATGATTCATATTTTATACCGTTTCCGTAAATTCAATGTCAGTTTGATTTTGAAGTTTAGAGCCTTAAGTTTTGTAGATATTTTCTGAAATAATGAATCTAGCTTAACGTTAAATGAATATCTTGATACATTTTTGGTATATATTTAGTTTCTTGCAATTGATTTATGTAAATTTTTGCAAAACAAATTTTCAGGAATTTACATTCTTACCAGGGGACGGTGCCTGATGAGGGATATGCTTGGGTGATGAAAATTGATGCATCGAAGGAATTATAGAGAAATTTTAAAAATCTCCATAGGGTATTCATTAATCTAATTTTTACTTTACTATTTATTACTAAAAAAATCATTAATTAAAAATCATTAATTATACCGTATGTTATGAAAAAATACTTTTCAAGAATCCACACCGGAAAATCTATCCTCAAAAATTCGATAGTAATACGCTGCGGGCAATTAGTTTCAGCTTCCAGAAAGCGTCTTCCGGGGCGCGCTTTGAGAGCTTCTCAATTCCATGACTGCTATAAATGTTTTTTAGCATTCTCCAGGTTTTTACCTTTTTTCAAAGATTGAAAAATGTCAGGCAATTAACGTCTAGCACGAGACTTCAACAGGAGAGCATTGTTATTTTAAACTAACAGTTCTGTTGCTTTATACTGAAAATTCATTTTTCAATATATTTGGAATTGTCAGAGATGCGTCTTCCGACTAGCTAATGATAAAATAGTTAAAATATTCTAGTATTTGGGTAAGAAATATTACTCTTTCAGCTAAAAGTTCCCTCCTGTGAATGAAAAATTAAAAATGCTTTTCAATCTAATCTTTATATACTAATTCTAAGATTCTATGCTAAGAAGGCTTCTCCAAAGTTTAAATTTCAGGGATAATCATTCTTTTTCCTTTATGTTCCAGTATCTCGACGTTTATTCCATATGCTTCTTTTATTTTTTCAGGAGTCATCACCTTTTCCGGGACTCCAGAAAAAATTATATTTTCCTCAGGGAATGCCAGAACCCCCTCATTTTCAGGAGAAGCATCCTGGCTATATTCATATCGGTTATCAAAATTTCCGTTTTCGAATTTATGCAGTTTTCTCAGGAGAATAATTTCATCAGAAAACATAAGGGCATGGTTTGGTTCGTGAAGAGTCATCAGCACGGTTATATTTCGGCTTCTGGCAAGGTTGATTATAGTTTTCAGCACATGTATCTGGTTTTTCAGGTCAAGGAAGGAAGTTGGCTCATCGAGTAACAGAAAATCAGGCTCTTGGGCAAGAGCTTTTGCAATCATTACCAGTTGCCTTTCTCCTCCACTTATATGGGTATAGGGCTTCTGCGCAAAGTGTGCGATTCCCATAAATTCCAGAACCTCGCAGGCTTTTTCTACATCTTCTTTCCCGGGGGTTGAAAACATGGAAATATAGGGCATCCGGCCTGTAAGCACAACATCCAGTACGGAAAAAGGAAAGGAGGATTTGTGCATCTGGGATACATACCCCAGAATCCTTGCAAGTTCTCGGTTTGCTATTTCTTCTATATTCCTGCTGTCGATATACACAGTTCCTTCATTCTGTCTAAGAAAACCGTTTATAATCTTAAGAAGAGTAGTTTTTCCGCATCCGTTTGGGCCTACAAGGGTTACTACAGACCCTTTTTTTATTGAAAAGTTGATATTGTTTAAAACCAGGTTTTTATCATAGCTCAATGTCAGATTCTCTACGGAAATACCTCTGTTTTTTTGAGTCTTTTTTTCGTTCATTCCCATCCCCCTGCTTTTGTAGTCCTTAAAAGGTAGAGAAAAAAGGGAGCTCCAAGAAGCGTGGTAATAATTCCAACAGGGATTTCAAACCCGAAAGCGGATCTTGCAATATCATCTACGAGGGCCAGGAAAGCAGCTCCAAAGGTTATGGAAAGAGGTATGATCTTCCTGTGGTCTGGCCCAAAGACCATTCTAAGTATGTGGGGTACTATCAGGCCCAGAAGCCCTATAATTCCTGCTACGGCTACAGCTGCTGAGGCTGCAAGGGATGCAGCTATTATAAATATTGCTTTATATAGTTCGACGTTCATGCCTACTGCCTTTGCTTCTTCTTCTCCCAGAGCAAGAACATTAAGTTTCCAGCGCAGGAGATATATGATAAGGCAACCGACGGCCACCAGTGGAAATGAGTCCGAAAACTTTGACCAGCAGGCGGTATGGAGACAGCCCAGGGTCCAGTAAACTATGCTCTGGACGGCCTTTTCGTCAGTCGTATACTGAATTATCGAAAGTAAAGCTCCGAAAACAGACGACGTAATAACTCCTGAAAGTATGAGGGCAACGGTTGAAGTCTGTTTTCCTACTCTGGCCATTGTATAGGAAAATCCAAGTGCTACCAGGCTGAAGATAAAAGCTCCTATCTGGGCTGGAAGCTTGGGAATAACTGCAATAGACAGTGCAGCCCCAAAAGCTGCTCCTGAAGAAAGGCCAAGAATGTAAGGGCTTACGAGTGGGTTCCTGAATATTCCCTGAAATGTAGCTCCTGATATTGAAAGAGCTGCCCCTACTGTCATGGCAAGCAGAACTCTCGGGAACCGGATATTGAAGATAACTGTGTCATAAACAGAAGGGTAGCTGTATTCATATGATGTAATATGCGATAGAAGAACCCTAATAAGTTCTGGAGGAGATAGTGAGTAGGTTCCGAGGAAAATTGAGAAGAAAAACACAGGCACTGGCAAAAATAAAAAGATTATGAATGCCAGATTTTTCCAGTCTAAAAAAAAAGAAGTTTCCGGCCTGCAGGCCGAGTATCCATAATTTTCTTCTTTTTCGGGGAACTTCATTTAGACCGTGTCCCTTATGCTTTTTCAAATCCCGGATAGTGCACTCCGTAGATTTCTACGTAATAACTGTCTACTTCCTGTGTAAGGTTGATATTTGCAAATTTGTCCGGGTGCAGGTCTTTTGCAACATGCATCATTGCAAGAGGGAGTCTCGGGGAATGGAAGTCATAGACGAATGGGTCTGAGATCTCGTACACTCTCTTGTTTTTCACTGCCGAGATATCTTTCCACGTACTAAAGTCAATTCCATCCACAGTGTCCCCTGAGGTTATGTTTACTGGGTCAAGGTTCTCGTTATTCCACATGTATATGACTTCAGGGTTCAGCTCAAGCAGAGTCTCAAGGTTCAGAGTTGGGTGTTCTATACTCTTTGTTTCGTTTGTCCAGTTATTGAGGACATTTACTCCGCCTGCTCTTTCTATCAGGTCATTTGCTGTACTGTTGAGACCTGCTGTACCGTATACATCACCCCACATCCAGTAAACTGTCGGTTTTTCTTCGGCAGACAAATTTCCGGTTACATCCGTAACCTTCTTCATATATTTATCCATAATGTCGATTACTTCTTGTCCGCGTTCTTCATTTCCAATGAGTTTACTGAAAGTTTTCATCTGTCTTTGCAGGTCATCAAGACTGTCAATGAAAACCCCGTACACAGGGACCTTGAGGTTTTCTTCAATTGCTTTTATATCCGCACTATCCCAGTCTGATGCCCAGAGGAACACAACCTGAGGATCTACGCTTGCTATTTTTTCATTGCTCGGCTGTTCACTTCCGTTAGAAAGCCTCTTTTTATCATAATTTGGGTCTATGGCCCTGAAGAAAGGCGCCTTTGTATCTTCATACCACACAGCACCTATTCCGCTAATCTTATCAGCCCCTCCTACGGCATACATGGAGTTCATGGCGTTTTCAACCAGGAACACGGATCTTTCACATGGATATGGGATTGTTATTTCTCTGCCTATATCATCAGTAACCGTTATTTCATCGTTTTCATCTGAACTGGAACTGCCTCCAGAACTGGAACTGCCTGCTTTGTTTCCTGAACTAGCAATTGTGACCTTCTCCGTGGCAGCAGTGTCATTTGTAGGAGTTGTTTCATTTACCGGCGCAGTGTCATTCGTTTCTACTTCTTCAGGAGTTATCCTTTGGGCAGTATCGTTTTCTAAACTATTCTCCTTTTCCTGGGCCTGGACGACATTTTCAGTAACCTGATCTGTACTTGTTTTTTCTTTGTCTTCCGAACTATTAGTACAACCGCTTAAAAAAACTGAGACAAGTAATATAATGGCAACGAAGAAAACTTTAGTTTTTGTATTCATTTTTTGAACCTCTTTGAACCTCTTTTTATGTCCTCAGCAGCTTCACTTTCTACAACCATTCACTATTATTTCTCGCAAACTCTTCACTCTTTATTCTTAATACGTTATGTCAATATTATTCTATTAACTCATAAAAATAAGGAAAAAAAGTAATTTAATGTTACTTTAATATCTTAATGTAATACTATTTGTTTATTTAAGTTTGTTGAGGTAAGCTAAAACAGATACATTTATATGTCGCATATTTACCTGATTCTTTATTTTTTCCTGGCAATTTCCGTCCTTAAGTGAAGAACTGCCGTCAAAATGTCAGGAAAGTGAGAAGTAGCTTCCAGATACAGCCCCATTTCCAGAATCAGACTTTTTAAGTTTCAGGTCTTTCAGTTTTGTGAATATTCTCATCCAAAAACTGTATGAAAATTTTAGTAAACCAGTTGGTAAAAGCAATTTTATACAGACACCTGAAAAAACACCTGAAAAGTAATTGATCCTTATAGCAGAGAATTATACGAGTCTAAATAGATGTATACCTAACCCAAATTTCGGCTCTTCGTTGTTTTGTGTGGATATTCTCCTAATGTTCTCATAAAACCAATGCGGTCTTGAGTTGAAAATCATCTTATCCATACAGAATAGTGAAGAGCCCTAATATAGTGCATAAGAATAGTGTCTAAGAATAGTGTTGCAGTTTCTAAAAATTCAGTCAAAAGCAAGAATCTTTACGTTGAAATTTTCGAGATCCACGATAGGGACCCTGGCAGGGACAGGTACTAGATTTACACGCTTCTGGAACTCTGTTTGGCCCTGCCATGTCCCGGAATTGACCAGAAGGACGTTCTTATAGCGCTGGACCCCAAGGGTGTGGACGTGACCTGTATGAATAATATCAGGCACAGGATCAATTATGAAATAATCCTTTTTCTCAGGGGATATGGAAACTCTACTCCCATAGGTCGGAGCAAGATGCCTGCGTTTCAGCATCTCAAGGACTGCCCCGGCAGGTTCCTGGTACGAGACTCCGGGGACGCTCGCCACAAGATCGTCAATCGACCTACCGTGGTAGATAAGAAGGCGGACACCGTCAAGCTCCAGAAAAGCAGGGTTGCCAACGAAAACAATATTCTCAGGGAAATATGCCTGAATATTTTCCGGCAGGGCAGGCTGAGGTTCTGCCTGGCGAACAGCATCGTGGTTACCTGGACTTATGATTACACGAATATGCTCGGGGATTTCCCTGAAATATTCGGCAGCCTTCTTGTATTGGTCGTAGACATCCAGAATGTCAAGTTCCAATTCCTGGTCAGGGTAGATCCCTATCCCGTCAACAATATCTCCTGCAACAACAAGATAACGGACACTGGCTGCAAGTTCCCGCATATCCTCTGAATCCGATTCCCCTTTCAAAAAATCCAGGAAATCAAGCCAGGCATCTTCCATAAACTGGGAGCTACCCACGTGCACATCCGAAATCAATACAGCTTTCCCATGGCTTCCGGTTCTGCGCTGGACATTATTCGGGACATCAGGTTGTATTAGCTTTGTTGCCAGCATGAGGCTTCCGTCATTGGTTATCGAACCAGCTACCCCTATGACCTCATCAAGGAGAATTTTTGATGCAAGCTCAAAAAGCTCTTTATCGGAATTTCGAATCAGGACTGAAAAAGAACCTGTTGGGTCTTCCAGAGAAAGGATTTTGTGGCCGTTCGTTGTGCTGTTGATATCCGAAACCATGCCTATAATTGAGATTTCCTCAGAACCTCCATCTCCTCCTCTGCGAAAGCTTCTTCTTTTTAAGCTTTCGATAGGACGTGCGTTGATCCTGCTCCGGATAATCTCCGAAAGCCTGCTGTATCTGTCCCTAAAATATTGCACAAATTGCATATATTCCCCGACACAGGTGGAATGCCCTGTTATATCCGAAACGACGGTCACAGGATTTTTGCCCGGATAATGTTTGTATTCATCGATGGAACTCGAAAGTATCCCTCTCTCAGAAGTGGAAGAAGATGATTCTGTCCTGAAACTCCGATTTGAAGGAATTGAGGAAAGAGAGTTCTCCTGCCCGAAAAAAGAAGAGACTGGCCTGTTTTCATCTAGGGAGGAATGAAAAGAGAAAGTTGGAGTTGCTGTTTTCACCGAAGAAAAGGAGTCTGAGGCAAGATCGGAGGCCAAAGCTTCGTCAGATAAAACAGTGATTGATTGTGTATCCAGGGCATTTGGAGTATTTGGAGTATTCGGAATATTTGGAGTATCCGGAGTGTTTGAAGCATCTGGAATATCCGGATCTGGTTCGTAAGCCTTATCCAGAACAATGCCCTGAACTGAAGAATCAGGAACATCGTCTTGAGATAATTTTATACTTGGATCAGAAGCTGTAGTAATAACATCTGGCTCTGAGGAAAGAACAGGTTCTGAAAGAAGGTCGGGCACTACAAAGGAATCAGGTTCTGAAGATGGATTCTCTGATCTGGAAGAAAGTATGGAAGTCCCGGAAAGAATTTTCCTTTTCTCTGTAGAGGAGGCATGTATTTTATCTGAATGCGACTCTCCCGCCGAAAAAGCGTCAAACCCTTCAAGATCTATATCTTCAATACTTATGACAATAACAGAGTCATTTACAGTTGAAAGGACATATTTAAGAAGGTCTTCGGGAGAATTACTGGAATAAATAAGTTCTACAGCTTCAGGACTTATCTGGTACTCTTTTTCCATAACAGTCCTTATAATATCCTTTTTTTCCATAATTCCAACCTGACCTTTCGAACTGACCTGAGTTCTTCCAACTTTTCGTGCGATCTGGCACCATGATCAATTTCACTCAAGACTCGCAGAGACTAAAGCAAAAGCCTGCTTACAATATAAAAACTAATAAGGTACAAAACTAATGTACTAAATTTAGTTTGTTACCATAAAGAAGAATGTATGAAACTTTTGTACGCTCGATAGAGTACTTATAGTTATTAATTCCTATCTATTGTAGAATGAGTATTAGTTCCTATATGATATAGAACGAATCTGTTCATTGTTTATTAAGAAACGATAAATGTTTTAAATAAGCAATAAAAAACATTAAAAAAATAGATTAATCAATTGAAAAGAATTGGTTAAAAAAGTTAATTGAAAACTAATATAAAGTAAAAACAAGTCTTCAGTAATCTACTGAGAAAACTCAATAAACCAATTTTTGACTAACTTATATAAGTCAGAAATGTAGAATGTAGGGCTGAAATAGTTTTGCGGCTGCATTATACTCTGAAAATCATACTAAGTCCCTGGGTAATTAAGTTTAGCCAGATGATAAGATTTCGAGTAGGATAAAATCTAATGGAATATAACGCAGCATCCTGGTGTTGAGTCAACAACAAAATGTCGTATTAAATCGATTGCAATTATTCGAAATTATTGAATCCTTGATGATTGACTCGACACTAGCATCTATAAGGATAAATCAAAAGAATAAAGGCTTAGCATGAGCGAGATTAATAAGGAAAAAAGTGCTCAGGAACAAGAAAACGCCTGGGTTTCCCTTGGGAAGGACTTGATGTCCGTTGTAGCTGTCGTGATCATTTTCATGGTCCTTTCCAAGCTGGCATTTGGACTCTGGACTCCTATGGTTGCGGTGGAGTCGGGGAGTATGGAACCGCATATGCAGATAGGAGATATTATTTTCATTAAAAGCATCGATAGATCAAATATTACAACGTACGAAGAAGGAAAAAACACAGGCTATAAGTCATTTGAAAATTATGGAGATGTGATTCTTTATCGCCAGTATGGCGAGGAAGGAGTGACTCCGATCATTCATAGGGCTATGTACAGAGTGGAAGCTGGAGAGCCAATGTGGGAAGGCGGTCCACCTGCTCCTTATTCCGGTTATATTACCAAAGGAGACAATGCTGTAACCAACAGTCACTATGACCAGGAAGGGCAGATAAGTTATAATATGCCTGTAAAAGATGAATGGATTATAGGGACTGCGAAGTACAGGATTCCTTATCTGGGATATGTCAGACTGCTCTTCTCATGAATCAGATTTATATGACTCTCAACTTATCTTTTTAAATCCCTGAATCAGTTTTCTTGATTAACTGGTTCAGGCATCCTGTTCTTTATTTCTTGAATCTTTTCAGGTTCTTGGTTTGTGTTTCTCTTATTATTATATATTATAATGATTATGTTTTTAAGTAATCGTTCTATTTTTGCCAGAAATTGTGTGAGTTTCTAGTTGCGTGAATTCCTGATTACATGAATTCCTGTTGCGTAAGTTCCTGATTGCGTAAGTTCCTGATTGCGTAAACTTCTGGTTGCGCAAACTTCTGGTTGAGTGAATTTTTAGGTTTTGGCGTATTAGAGAAAACTCACATAGATTCAAAGAATTTCAGGAAATCAAAAGAGGCTCAATAAATCACAAAAAGGTTTCAATTACAGGAAGCTAGAGGCAGCAATCTTTGAGGAGGCAACTCCAAAACAAATAAATAAGGGAAAGGAATGAGAAAACCACCAGGAAAATAATTAGAAAAACAGTCAAAAAACAACCAAAGGAAACCAAAAATAACCAAAAACAGATCAAACTAGAATCAAAAACAGATCAAACTAGAATCAAAACAGAATCAAACTGGAATCAAAACAGAATCAAACTAGAATCAAAATATTCAAAAACTGTTGGAAAAATGAAACTTAATAAACTAAAAATCGGCAAGACCGAAACACCTGGAAACCTTCTTCTTGCGCCTATGGCAGATGTTACAAATCTGGCTTTCAGGCTGCTCTGCAGGCAGAATGGAGCTGACCTTACATATACTGAGATGATCAGCGCAGATGCCCTGGTCAATGAAAACCGAAAATCACTCCTCAAGAGGCTGTCTTCCCCTGAAGACCGACCTTTTGGAGTTCAGCTTGTAGGAAGTTCTACTGAGAAACTGAGGGAAGCTGCTCTCTTTATTGAAGACGAGTATAGACCTGAACTCATCGACGTGAATATGGGTTGCCCTGCACAGCGCATTACTGGAACAGGGTGCGGCTCAGCTCTTCTCAACTCCCCTAAACTTGTATATGAAATTATCTCTGAGCTGACCGATGTGCTGAAGACTCCTGTGACTGCAAAGATCCGCATTCTGAAGAGGGATGAAAAAACCCTTGAGATTGCACGCCTGATTGAAGAGGCTGGGTCTTCTGCCCTGACTGTACATGGCAGAAGGGCAGAGCAAATGTACTCCGGAAGTTCAGACCTTAGAGCGATAAGGGCCGTTAAACAGGAACTTTCCATTCCAGTAATTGCAAACGGCGATGTAAGGGATGAGGAGTCTGCCGAAGTTGCCCTTGATTTTACTGGATGTGACGGGCTTATGATCGGACGCGCAGCAATGGGGAATCCCTTTATTTTCAAAAGGATAAGGCATTACCTGGAAACCGGGGAAAGGCTGGAATTTGACAGGCAAGTTCGGCAATTGGAGGACTTTGAGAATTATATCGCCTTACTTGAAGAATATGACCTCAGCACGTCTACAAATCTAAGAATGCATGCACACTGGTTTACAAAAGGGTTGCGCGGCTCGCGGCAGATTAGGGAAAAGATTAATAATCTGAAAGATGGAAAAGCGATGATTGAGTTAATAAAGGATTTCTATAAAGAGAAATATTAACATATCTCATATTTTTAAAAAGATATTTGTTTACGGCTATGGTGCACTAAAAACGTAACCAAGCAACAGGTTAACCTGAATGTGCCAAATATAATACATTTAAAAAAATAATTATAGATTAGAAATATATATAAAGAATATATTTCAATTCACCGAAAACCTAATAATATTCTACACTATTATCCATGAACTATCAGGCATAAAACAGTGTGAATTCAGAATTGAAAATAAACCTTTCAATATTAGTTATAATTCATGATATGAAAGAGATCCAGGTTAACAATTTACCATCCAGGTTTTTGGGTCCCTGACATGGATGTACATGTCACACTTATTATATTACAGTAGTGCCTGAAGAAAGAGTCAGATGCTGTGGTTGTGTCTGATAGAATAAAATGCTGATTATGTCTGACAAAATAAAATGTTGATTGTGTCTGACAAAGCAAATAAATTGAATAATATTGGGTTAATTCGCTTAGTATTTTGACTAATAGAGTGTGCCAGACAGCTAATTAAAACTTGTCAAACAGACTGCCGAGAACAGCAAAATTACAGAAAAATTTGAAAAACAATCGAAAAACAATAAATAAAATCTCATTAAAAAGGAGAATCTAGATGAAGGAAATCAGAATACACGGTCGAGGAGGCCAGGGTTCTGTTACCGCGGCTGAAATGCTTTCCGTTGCAGCTTTTGAAGATGGAAAATTTAGCCAGGCCTTCCCCGCTTTTGGGGTAGAGCGTAGAGGTGCCCCAGTCCAGGCATTCACGAGGATTAACAATAATCCTATCAGGCTCCGAAGTCAGATTTACAAACCGGATTATGTTATTGTCCAGGACGCAACTCTGCTTGAGACTGTTGACGTTGCAAGCGGGGTAAAGGATGACGGAATAATTATTGTTAACACAACCGAAAAACCGGAAAGCCTGAAACTCAATACAAAAGCTAGGGTCATGACCGTGGACGCTACCAAGGTGGCAATGGACATCATAGGTATCCCCATTGTAAATACTGTCCTCCTTGGAGCTTTTGCGGGTGCAACCGGAGAAATCAATGTTGAATCAATTCAACATGCAATTAGGGCTCGTTTTTCAGGAAAGGTAGGAGAAAAGAATGCAAATGCAATTCAGAAGGCCTACAAGCTTATCAGGGGGGAAGAAGCGTGACAAATAACGAGGAAGAATGTTTAAACATTTCACGCTGCAGAGTCTGTAAACCTGGTTCTACTCTCATAAACAAAACCGGAGGCTGGAGAAACTTCCGTCCTGTTTATATTTACGAAAAATGTACCAAGTGCGGAATTTGCCATATTGTCTGTCCTGATATGTCTATCAAACCTAGAGAAGATGGCTTTTTTGAATATGATTATGATTACTGCAAAGGTTGCGGCATCTGTGCAAATGAGTGTCCTGCAGATGCAATTGAAATGATTCTGGAGGAGAAATAATGATTGATCCGGCTTACAGAAAGAAAATGGTAGTCGTGGAAGGTTCCTATGCTGTGGCCCATTCCGCAAAAATCTGCCGTCCAAATGTAATTTCCGCCTATCCGATTACTCCTCAGACACATATTGTCGAACACCTATCTCAGTTTATGGCAGACGGGGAAATCCCTAACTGCGAGTATATTAATGTAGAAGCTGAGTTCTCGGCAATTTCTGCCCTTATAGGAGCATCAGCCGTAGGTGCAAGGACTTATTCAGCCACAACCTCCCAGGGGCTTCTGCTCATGCATGAGGCACTTTTTAACGCTGCAGGCATGAGACTTCCAATTTTAATGACAGTGGCAAATAGAGCAATTAGCGCTCCAATCAACATCTGGAACGATCATCAAGATGCTATTGCGCAGAGAGACACAGGCTGGATGCAGCTCTATGTAGAGGATGTTCAGGAAGCATGTGATACCCTGCCTCAGCTCTACAAGATCGCAGAAGACAATGAGATCATGGTTCCTGGTATGGTCTGCATGGACGGCTTTATCCTGTCTCATGTTTATGAACCTGTTGTCCTGCTTGAACAGGACCTAACTGATGAGTTCCTTCCGTCCTTCCAGCCCGAAGATATTCTTGATCCTGAAGACCCCAAGACTTTCGGAGCCTTTGCATCCCCTGATACATATGAAGAGTTCAGATATCTTCACGAGCAGGCAATGCAGAAAGCCCTTCCAAAGATCGAAGCCGTTGCAAAGGAATTTGGGGAAGTATATGGTAGATATCACGGAGGACTTATTGATGGTTATATGCTTGATGATGCCGAAATAATTATTATGGCTATGGGCTCTATTCTCGGCACTGTCAAGGATGTTGTTGATAAGTATAGAGCAAAAGGAGAAAAGATCGGCGTCTTAAAGGTCAGGTCCTTCAGGCCTTTCCCGAAGGAACAGATCTGCAAGGCTGTTAAGAATGCCCACGCAGTTGTCGTACTCGATAAGAATATTTCTATCGGGACTAACGAAGGAGCGCTCTTTACAGAAACAAAATCCTGCCTCTACAACAGTAAAGTCCGTGTACCTGTGGTTGGCTATACTGTAGGGCACGGAGGCCGTGACATTCCAGTGGAAAGTATTGCAAAGGTTATAGAAGAAACCAAGAAAGTTGCAAAATCTGGAATCACGATTGAAAGCCAATTCCTGGATCTTAAGGAGGAGTTGCTATGAGTAAAACTGCACCTCAAACATATATTACGTCCGGGCACAGCGGCTGTGCAGGTTGCTGTGATGCCTTTGCTGCAAAATTCACACTTATGGGCGCAGGCCCAAATACAATTGTAGTTAACCCGACGGGTTGCCTTGAAGTCATGTCTACACCTTTCCCATATTCTTCCTGGCAGGTTCCGTGGATCCACTCCCTCTTTGAAAATGCAGGTGCAGTGGCTTCAGGTGTGGAAGCTGCTTTGAAAGCCCTTGGAAAAAAGGATGACATCAAGGTTGTATCAATCGGGGGAGACGGTTCTACTATGGATATAGGTCTCGGTGCCCTTTCTGGTGCATTCGAGAGAGGCCACGACTTCACCTATGTGTGCATGGACAACGAAGCGTACATGAACACTGGAGTCCAGCGCAGTAGCGGAACACCTTTCGATGCAAGTACCACAACCACTCCAGCCGGAAAAGTTTCCTTTGGAAACCCACGCCCTAAGAAGAACATGCCTGCTATCATGGCAGCTCATGGCTCTCCTTATGTGGCCACGACCTCTATAGGTTTCCCAAGAGACATGATACGAAAGGTCAAGAAGGCAACTGAAATCGTAGGACCTACCTATATCCATGCTCAGGCTCCCTGTCCAACAGGCTGGGGTTTTGATACATCCAAGACCCTGGAAATTGCCAAACTCGCAGTCGAAACCTGCCTCTGGCCCATGTATGAAATGGAAAACGGGGAAATTACCCAGGTCAGGAAAGTTAAGGACCCCAGGCCAGTTGAAGAGTACCTGAGAGCCCAGAAAAGGTTCAAACACCTCTTCACCATGGAAGGCGGCGAGGAAGAAATAAAGAAAATCCAGGCTCTTGCAGACTGGAACATAAAGCACTTTGGGCTTCAGTAAAAACTGAAGTTCTATTTTTTAATTTTAGTTTTTAATATTACTTTTTTTTAATTTTACTATTATTTCACAATTTTCTATTTTCTTTACAACGCTACTGGAATTATAGAACTCGATAGCTTAATTTTTCGGGATTGTCAACACAAAATTTTCTGGAAAAGAAGAAGGCTCTTCGTTGTTTTGTGTGAGTATCCTCATAATAGTCTCATAAAAACCAATACGTTCTTGAATTGAAAATTATCTTATCCATAGGGAATGACGAAGAGCCGTTTTATTTTTGTTTTTTGTACTCAGCCTACCCAGATAAGTTAGTTGATGATAATTTTTATATTCTCCTCAAACAGGAGCTTTTTTGAAATGAGCCTGTCCCAAAAGCCGTTTAGTTCTTAATCATCAAGAATTTTCAGGATTGTTTTCATGATCAGAAACTTGATTGATTATTCGAAGGACAGGATTCAGAGAAACAATTTTAAGTTTTGGGATCAGCTCATGTAAAAATATAAGATTAAATAACATTAAGTTTTTAAAAATTTTATCGAAAATAGTTGGATTTATTTCTATTAATAATAGTTATTAAATATTTAAAGCCATTTATGGTAAAAAATAGTTACAAGAAATATATAAGTTAAAAGGCATTAAAAAACCCGGAAAATCAGAAAAAGGAGTTTAAAAGCAAATTTTTGGAAATTAACCTTTTTCAAATATTATTAATAATAAGCTATATATCTCAAAATGTTATAATTATCATCGTCTGTTTTTCAATTAAATGGATTATCAGACGATCAAAATTTTAGTTAGTGGGGGATGGATTAAAATTTAAATTTCATTTAACTCAGGATTTACTGTAAAAAAGATGAATTTTCAAATTCATTGCGACAGAGATTTGTTTTGAAATTTAATCCTTAGTGGGGAAGGATTAGAAATTGGTATTTATCCAGCTTAGGGGATCCTTTGGACAAATTCTGATTTTTGGAATTCACCTTTCACTATAGATTTATACAGAGTTAAAAACGTGAGAAAAGAACTGGGGAGTGAATAAATGAAAAAGTTAAAGAATGAAATTCAGGGAATGAATATAACAAAGCTGATTCTGCTTTTCATGGCTCTTATAATAACAATGGTAGCTCTGATATCCAGTGCATCTGCTGCTGTACCTAACGATGGTACACCGAATTATGGTACAGCGACTGTGGATGGAGATATCAGTGAATGGAATCTGGATGTTACTGGACCTGACTACTTTGCTCCTATGTATGAGGGATGGGACGAAAATGGGAAGGATAGGGTTCTTTCAAAGCTCTACCTGCGCTATCACTGCAACGGCGACGGCACTGTCACGATTTATGCGCTTGTTCTGAAGGAGCCGAATGTTACGGTTAATGATACAGCTGGAAATGCATGGATTGCAATCGACGGTATACAGTATAAGAAAGTTTCTGATGATGGTACTGGAACTTTTGCATGGGTCTACGCCTCTGATGAAACAACCAAGATTGGTTATGAAGGGTCCTTCATACTTGCAAGTGGAAGCAGCTATGGTCTCATTGCGCACATTCAAGTGACTGACTCTGAGGGTGAAGATCAGACCTCCGGTACGTATCTCAAGGAGATCCCCCTCATAATCCCCATCTGCCAGCCGGTTGAGAAACTCACGGTCAGCAAGACTGCCGTCACCTCTTACAACCGCACCCATAACTGGGACATCACCAAGAACGTTACCACCGAAAAAGAATACACGCACGAAGGATTCCCCAAAATCTGGCTCTATACAGACGGATCTGGAGATGAAAATGCTATCTGGACTGTAAACGTTACATATAATGGTTATGAAGACAGTGACTTCAACGTCTCAGGTGTGATCACGATTAAAAACGACGGAGATCTACCCGCCAATATCACCAGCATTAATGATGTTATCGTTGAAACAACCAGTGAAACCCCGGTTACCGTTTCCTGGGGAGTGTCATTCCCATACAATCTGCCTGTCGGTAGTACCCTGACAGGTACCTATAATGAGCCCGTCGATGGCAAGATAGAGGGCTCCAATAATGTGACGGTAACGACCGAGAGGGGCAGTTATGAAGCGGGCACCGATATAGTCTGGGGTGATCCCACTATAGAGAAATACAAGACCATCACAGTCAAAGACATCAGCGACCTCTTTGGCACGCAAGATCTTGGCACAGTAACTGCCCCGGACAACAAGCAGTTTACCTACCCCGAGGACCCCAAGGAATTTAAATGGGCGGACTACGGCGAGAATGGGTGTGGTGATTACACCTACGTTAATACCGCAACTATCGTTGAGACGGATCAATCTGCCACTGCCACACTCAAGGTCAACGTCCAGTGCTACATGTACGAAACGGCTTACGCCAAAAAAGACAATGGGGCAATCTGTTTCCTCTCCAACCCTTACTTCAACTTCGCAAATTGGGGCTGGACCAACCCGATTATGCCCGGCACCTACACGATGAACCTTTGGGCCGGAGCTGCGCAGTGCGATACCACTAAAGGTACCCTGGTAGGCACGGTGGAGGTTGTGTATGACAGTGCAACCCCTCACACCTTGACTGTAAACTACAACAACATGTACGACTCCTACATCCTGAAAGAAACCCATGTGTACGCCGGTTACAACCCGTTCCCGACGGACAAAAAGGGTAAACTGACGGTTGCACCAGGACAGTACACCAACGCCGGTCAGTTTGACGGTAATCAAATCTATGTCATCTCACACGCGGTGGTAGGAATTCCTGACCCGAATTTTGGTCCTAACTAAATGAAGAAGAAAAACCCGGGACGCATCCCGGGAATAATTTTTTTGATAAGGCATCCAATAATAAACCTGGACCTCTGGCTATTGATGAAGGCATAAAAGGTTTTGAAAGTTTTATACGTTTTTTAGAGATTTGGATGAGAGCATCGTAAAGTCAACAACGGAATAAATTCTAATCTATAATCCCAGATTTATATAATTTTCTTCTTATATCTCTAATATGATATTATTAGCTTAGATCACAAAGCAAAAAAGACAAAAAACATTGGGACAAATGGACAAATAATACTTAGAAAGGACCTAAACATTGAATAGAACAGGCATCTGTTTTTTAAATGCCGTTTTTAAATACCTTTTTTTAATATACCGTTTTTAAATACCGTTTTTTAAGATACCGTTTTTTAAGATGCCGTTTTTTAAGATACCGTTTTTTAAATACCGTTTTTTAAGATACCGTTTTTTAAGATACCGTTTTTTAAAGACACCGTTTTTTAAGATACCGTTTTTTAAGATGCCGTTTTTTAAGATGCCGTTTTTTAAGATACCGTTTTTTAAATACCGTTTTTTAAACACCGTTTTTTAAGATACCGTTTTTTAAATACCGTTTTTTAAAGACACCGTTTTTTTACAGATGCCTAGCAATTCAGATATCTTATAGTCATATAAAACTACGGATGTACTGAAAACGAAATATATAATTATGGAAGTACCGTAAAATATAAAGAAAGTTTAAAGATAATAGAGAAGAAACTTCCTTTCTGCATTCAATCAAAACAGAGTACTGAAAGCACATTCAATTCATAAAATTATTAAAATAATTAGAGTTAAGAGACTTATTATAATCTTAAAATATAAAAGAGTGGAAGCCTGGTTTTGAACCCTTATGAAAAAAAGAATTTGAGCGAAAAAGTAAGTTACCGGATGATTACAGATCAATTAGTGGTAACTGTCTTCTCAGGTCAGGCAAATAGCCTTCTCTGTGCAGGGCTATTTTATAGTCGCTTATTGCTCTGCATAATTTGTGGGTATATTTTATGCAGTCGTTACCAACATTTCCCTTAAACAGCAATTTTTCTGTTTTTTCTATAAATTCGGGATACGTAAAAACCAGCTCTTCTTTGGTGTGCAGGAACAGAGCTGCAAAGTCCCTGTGAATGCCCATGCTTCTTTTAAGCAATTCAACGTTAAGATGTTCCTCAGACAGATAGGGGTTGAACTTCACAAAGGTGTGAAAATCTGCAATGTTCTGGTTTAAGGAGTTTAGAATTGAGTATAGAACGTTGTCGGTTTCCGGAAGGGGGATATCCGGAAGATCGAGGCAGTCTCCATCAAAAGTCTCGTTTTCTTTTATATTTTGATCTCGGGTTGTATCACGATCCATTTTATCACCCTGATTGTAAAAACTTATTTTAATGAATGCTCTGGTGGCTTCCGTTTCGTATAACGGGTTCAATCACTTGCTTTAATATAGTTTTTAGATACACTTATCGGATTGTCTTCGGGTGGCTCCAAATAAATCCATTGTGTTAATCACCGGCGTTTCCGTCGCTTCCCCACTCGAAGCGGTTGTACGCACATGGGTTAGATGCTTCAGATTCCGTTTTTATCTCCACGAACCCAGCCTTAGAGGTCTAGCACTGAGTCCTGTAAAGTATGATCAATTAAACGTTTAGGCTCTAGCATCTCACCATATATAAAATTATGTCTTAATAAAACAGACTAAATATAATTATATTAAAAATTTTTATTTGATACTGTAAAGATCCTGAATAACTATCTAAATTGTCCTGAAGCAATCTTGAATAAATCGTAAACACCAATTTAAAGCCTTTAAAATAGATTTCAGGGAATTTTAAACCCCTGAACTTCTTCTATTCTCCAGCATTTCCATCCCGAAAGCTGCAACTCCATAAACAAGGCTCAGTACGAGAATGATCGTCGCACCGGATGGGACATCCAGAGCATATGAAAGACCTATTCCTGTAACGCTGATTACAGTTCCAAAGGCTATGGAAATCAGCATCATACGCTTCAGGTTATGAGTGAATTTACGGCTCAGAGAAGCAGGAATGGTAAGAAGAGCGATTACAAGGATAATACCCACGACCTTAATAAGCACTACAATTGTTAGCGCAATTATGCAGAGCAGGAAAAGGTAAAGCTTCTCGGTAGGAAGTCCCTGCACGGTTGTGAATTCTTCGTCAAAACAGAGAGCAAGGAATTCCTTATAAAGTAAGTAAACTGCACCTACTATTACTATATCAAGAGCTAGCATAAAGTAAAGGTCGGAGCGGGGCACCGTTAAAATATTTCCGAATAGATATGTCATAAGATCAGGAGCATATCCAGGGGTTAAATAGACAAAAATTATTCCAAGTGCCATTCCAAGAGACCAGAGTATGCCTATAGCACTGTCTTCAGGGATTTTAGACTTCTTGCTCACTGTTCCCATGACAAGAGCCGAAAGCAAGCTGAAGGGAAGAACTCCGAACATAGGGTTGATTCCCAGGTAATAACCCAGCCCAACACCTCCAAAGGAAGCATGAGCTATCCCCCCACTTATGAATACTATTTTTTTGACGACAACATAGACTCCTATAATCCCGCAGGCTATACTTGCAAGAATTGCGGCTGCAAGAGCGTTCTGGATAAAGGTGTATTGCAGAAAATTAAACATTCTTATTTCTCCGTCTGTTTTTCGAGTCAGTCTTTTTCGGACAAGTCCTGATTATCAGGAGTTCTCCTTATGGTTTTCCAGAACCCTGTGAGGTATTCCATGAGCAATCAGTTCAACAGGGCACTGGTAGGTAGCTTCAAGATCTTCAACCGGAATTTCTCTGGAGTTGTGGTAATGGAGAGTGCGGTTTAAGCAGGCTATTCTATCGACATAAATAGAAACCGCGCTGAGGTCATGAGTAACCATGATGACTGCCATTTCCTTCTTTAGCCCGTCCAGCAGGCGGTAGAGTTCCTCCTGCATATGCGGATCAAGCCCGGAATTAGGTTCGTCCAGAAGCAGAAGTTTGGGGTTTGTGGCAAGAGCTCTCGCAATAAAGACTCTCTGACGCTGCCCTCCCGAAAGCTGGCCAATCTGCCGGTCCTTGTACTGGAACATTTCTACCATCTTCAGGGCTTCTTCTGCAGCCTTTTTGTCTTCTTCTCTGTATTTTTTCCGAAAACCCGTATGGCTCATCCTGCCTGTGAGCACCACTTCCCAGACACTTATAGGAAAGTCAAAATCGAAACCTTTGTATTGAGGAACATAGCCTATGAGCTCTCTGCTCTTTTCGGGTGTTTTCCCAAAGAGCTTTACACTGCCTTTATAGGGTTTCAAAAGCCCAAGGAGCACTTTGAGAAATGTGGTCTTTCCTCCCCCATTAGGTCCGATAATCCCAAGCAGTCCATTGGGCTCTTTTAATTCAAAATTAATTGCCTCAAGGATAGTCTGGTTTCCGTAACGAACCCAGACATCTTTCAGTTCTATAACCTTCTCCATTGCCTTCCCTTCAGAATATCGTTTTTATTATCGTTTTTATTATCGTTTTTGTTTATCGGATTACAATCTTTTGATATTTAGATACGAAACTTTAGTGGTTGACTTTACCAGAACTCAAATGCTAATTTTACTAACTTCGTACCTTACTGACTTTTTACCTTACTGCCTTCGTACCTTACTGCCTTCTTACATACTGCCTTCTTACATACTGCCTTCGTACATACTGCCTTCATACGAGGTTTCTGGCAAAAATATCAGATACATTATCCATATTTGCAATGTAATCCTTTGCAAGCGGGTCTACAGCTACAACCTCACCGCCGATCTCTTCAGCTACGGCTTGCGCACTCTGCTTACTTGTTTGGGGCTGGATAAAGATTACTTTGACGTGCTTTTCCTTTGCAAGATCTACAAGCTTCGCCAGATCCTCAGCGCTTGGCTCTTTTCCTTCACTCTCAACTGAAATCATGGTAAGGTTATAATCCGCTGCAAAATATCCCCAGGAAGGATGATAAACCATGAAGTTTCTTTCCGTTTTTCCGGAAAGCTTTTCGCGAATCCTTGCGTCCAGGGTGTCCAGTTCCTTAAGATAGGCGTCTCTGTTCTGAGCATAGTAAGTCTTGTTCTCAGGATCTATTTTGGCAAGTCCCTCATAAATGTTCTCGACCATTATTTTTGCATTTGCAGGAGATGTCCATATATGGGGGTCCAGTTCAGTTTCTTCTTCATCAGCTTCAAGTTCCCCTGCTCCTTCCTCTTCGTGATGATCGTGAGCAGCAAGTTCTCTGAGTTTAATTCCATTAGAAGAGTTTACAATAAGAGTTCCACTGTTAATAGATTCAAACCTGTCGATCCAGACTTCCTCAAAGGGCATATCGATTCCGACTGTAACATACATACTGGCTTTGCTTATATTTTCTATTTCTTTAGGGGATGGTTCATAAGTATGAGGGTCCGCTCCCGGAGGAATTATGACAACAGTTTTTACTTTGTCTCCCCCCACTTTTTCTACAAACTCAGCCTGAGGAAGCACACTTACAGCTACAGTTACAGGTTCGTTTGACCCTGCTACTCCAACTTCCTGTCCTGTACTCTCATTAGTTTGGGAGTCATCTGGGCCTGTACAGCCGCTGGCAAAAAGGCTCAGACCAACAGTCAAGAGCACTAATAAAGGTAGAATTTTCAGATTCATATTAAGATCCCACTTTCTTCACTTTCACTTTTCTTTGGCTCATGAATGGCTCATGAATGGCTCATGAATATATTTCTGGATGAGATAAGGCCGACATTATTCAAAGTCTCTCTATACCCAAAGTCCATCATTATTCTAAATTTGGTATATGCCCAAATTTTTGAGCTATTCCGACAATTTTTTGGTGTATGACCAAATTTATCTCGAAGCTCATACTCAGCACTTAATTAGCACTTTAGCTCTTCATTTAACATTTCGTTTAATGCTCCACTTATTCAGGCATTCAATCATGTTTTTCTTCATACAAGCATCTTTCATGGCTTATTTCCCCGCATACTCCGAACATTGGGTGTCCCATTGAGCTGCAGATTTTATTTACAGCGTCCCTTGAGACGAAAGCCTCAAAACGCGAAACTTCACTACAAGCTTCCTCCGACGAAAGACCATAATGGGTTAAAAGGAGACTGAGAATCCTGTGCCTTCGGATAAGAAACTGCGTATACGCCTCACCCATTTCCGTCAGATCCACCCCCCTGTAAGGGACATGGTTCAGGTAGCCTGCACTTGCAAGCTCGTTTAAGGTCTTGGTCGTGGTTGAGGGGTCTACTTGCAGGCCTGCAGAAATCTCTGTAGTTTTTACAGTGCCTCCTTTTTCAAGAATGAACTTAAGATAATCTACCTTTCTCGGCGAGAGTTCAAGGCCTGTAAATTCATGATAACTTTGCTCATTCATATAGAGAAATATAAAAAACTGGTATTTATTGTTTGCCACGTCCCAAATTATGAAGTTATAATTTTACTGTGGCAAAATTAGAAAAGCGGGAAGAATGTGAGGAGTAGAGTTCAAAACTATCAGTAAAAAACATAGTAAAAGAGAAAACCTGGTAAAAGAAAAGATTCAGTAAAAGGAAGAATTCAGTAACAGAAGATATACACAGTAGATATCAGCAAGAAACTCACGATACCCATCAAGGCGTTCCCAAGGGTATTTGACCTGAAGACCTTAGATGGCTCCAGTTCTGCAAGCTCTCCGAAAATCCAGAAGAAGGGATCATTGACATGGGAAATTAGAAAAGTGCCTGAAGCCATTGAAAGGATAACAATTTCCGGAGGAATCCCAAGCTCAGGAACCAGTGGCAGTAAAAGGGAAGGTGCAATAAGCATGGTCACAACCCTTGATCCCTGAACGGTTTGAAGGGCTGCGGCAACGAGAAAAGGCACAAGGATATGGGGAAGGCTCAACTGCAAGAAAAACCTGCCAAGAGCTTCTCCTGCCCCGGTCATGGCAAGAGTTGCCCCGAGAGCGCCTCCTCCGCAAAGGTCAAGAAGAACAACTCCACTTCTTCTCACAGCTTTTTCGATCAGTTCCCTCAGTACGAGAGATCCTAGTTTTCTGGCAGAAAAGATGGAGAGAAGGACCCCTATAAGAAGGGCAATATTTGGGTTTCCCAGAAAGGTGAGCACAGGATGGTGTTCAAAGCCTGTGTGAAGGAGAATAAGGAGTAAAGGAAAAAATATTGGGGCATAGGCCTCAAGCCGTTTGGGTCTTTTGACAGAGTTACTATATATTCCTGAGGTTTTTTCCTGAATTTCAGTTGTCTTTTCCTTTACCCTGTTCGAAAGATATGCAGTCTCAGACTTTTCCAGATTTTTGGAATAAAGGTAACCTGCAATGGAAGTCGGAAGTGCAATAAGAAGTCCCAGAATAAAAAGCCTGTCCACATTAGCTGATAGCTCTTCTGCTGCCGAGATTACTACCGGTGAAGGATAGACAAGGTTAAACGAGGCAACGGCTCCGAGTGCAAGGACTGTTGCAGTGGAAATGGGGGGGTTATCGAGCCTGGCAGCCAACTCTTTAGCTATTGGAATAAAGATAACATAGGCAAGAATGTAACACATCAGGGGAACAGAAAAAAGAAAGCCAAGGACATTAAGGGCAAGTAGAGGATTTCTGGAAAAACGTATAATATCAGAGGCTATTAAGGACATACCTCCGGTTCCCTGAAGCAGAAGTCCAATAACACTTCCACATGTAATAATAATAGCAAAACGAGAAAATACACTGCCCAATCCTCCGGTTATTGCTTCGACCGTAGCCAGGGGCTCTCCTGCAAGGATTCCTGTAAAAACGGATACAAGGACAAGACTGATAAAAGGGTGCAACCTGAGTCTGGCTGTGAAAAATAAGATGCAGAGAAGGGCAAAAAGGAATATGATTACAGGATGCATGTTTAAAACCTGATCGTGGATGGTCTATCTTTATTCGATTGATGTTTTAAAACACCTGAATGTCAGCAGTTCCTTTAAAGTCCATATTGAGTCCACAATTCCTGCCGCTCTTGCAGGTGTATTATGTAAGTTCCATTCCCGGAAATATTGCCTCGGTTAGTAAGACCATAGAGCTTACAGTTTTTATTTGGACAGACAACGTCAAAGAATTGTGGGTTTTGACTTCTTTTCCCCTAATGTACACATATGATATTCAAATATCTAATACAAATCAAATATAAATTAACCCTCATATTCTTTTTCTTAAATCAAAAATAAGGATTAGCTTTCAATAATACTTTTATAACTTTTGACTAAAACTAGAACTTTAAGGATTCTCAGAGACTAAAAAATTTATCTGATGAATAGTTGCGTTTAATGTTGTATCCTAACACTTTGTGTGGAGAGTAGGTATACTCTCCGACACATATGTTATATTTTTTGCTGGCTAATTTATTCACATTCTTTTGTTGAAGTATCTGCAGCATTGTCACATGTTTTTTCTGTTGTTGAAGTCTCTGTTGAGGTATCTACAGCATTGTCACATGTTTTTTCTGTTGTTGAAGTCTCTGTTGAGGTATCTGCAGCATTATCACATGTTTTTTCTGTTGTTGAAGTCTCTGTTGAGGTATCTGCAGCATTATCACATGTTTTTTCTGTTGTTGAAGTATCTGCAGCATTGTCACATGTCTTTTCTKTTGTTGAAGTATCTGCAGCATTGTCACATGTTTTTTCTGTTGTTGAAGTATCTGCAGCATTGTCACATGTCTTTTCTTCTGTTGAAGTCTCTGTTGAGGTATCTACAGCATTGTCACATGTTTTTTCTGTTGTTGAAGTCTCTGTTGAGGTATCTGCAGCATTATCACATGTTTTTTCTGTTGTTGAAGTATCTGCAGCATTGTCACATGTYTTTTCTKYTGTTGAAGTATCTGCAGCATTGTCACATGTTTTTTCTGTTGTTGAAGTATCTGCAGCATTGTCACATGTCTTTTCTTCTGTTGAAGTCTCTGTTGAGGTATCTACAGCATTGTCACATGTCTTTTCTTCTGTTGAAGTATCTGCAGCATTATTACATGTTTTTTCTGTTGTTGAGGTATCTGCAGCATTGTCACATGTTTTTTCTGTTGCTGAGGTATCTACAGCATTGTCACATGTTTTTTCTGTTGTTGAAGTATCTGCAGCATTGTCACATGTCTTTTCTTCTGTTGAAGTCTCTGTTGAGGTATCTACAGCATTGTCACATGTCTTTTCTTCTGTTGTAGTATCTGCAGCATTGTCACATGTCTTTTCTGTTGTAGTATCTGCAGCGTTGTCACATGTTTTTTCTGTTGTTGAAGTATCTGCAGCATTGCTGCATGTCTTTTCTGTTGTAGTATCTGCAGCATTGTCACATGTCTTTTCTGTTGTAGTATCTGCAGCGTTGTCACATGTCTTTTCTGTTGTAGTATCTGCAGCATTGTCACATGTCTTTTCTGTTGTAGTATCTGCAGCGTTGTCACATGTTTTTTCTGTTGCTGAGGTATCTACAGCATTGTCACATGTTTTTTCTGTTGCTGAGGTATCTACAGCATTGCTGCATGTCTTTTCTGTTGTAGTATCTGCAGCATTGTCACATGTCTTTTCTGTTGTAGTATCTGCAGCATTGTCACATGTTTTTTCTGTTGTTGAAGTATCTGCAGCATTGTCACATGTCTTTTCTTCTGTCGAAGTATCTGCAGCATTACCACATGTTTTTTCTGTTGTTGAAGTATCTACAGAAACGCAGCTGTGTAATTCAGAGCTACAATTTGTTGAGCTACAATTTACTACGTTGCAATTTACTAGGTTGCAATTTACTAAGCTACAATTTGCTAAGCTACAATTTGCTTGCTCGCAGTCTGTAATAGACTCGCAATTACAAGAGGTACATTCCTTATTACAATATTTGTTCTGTTTTCCGTCTACAATAGAAACGCAGCCGTATAATTCAGAGCTACAATTTGCTGAGCTACAATTTGTTACGCTACAATTTACTAAGCTGCAATTTACTAAGCTGCAATTTGCTAAGCTACAATTTACTAAGCTACAATTTGCTTGATCACAGTCTGTTGCAGACTTTACAGAATTATCACAGGAAGATGCTCCTGCGGTAATTGAAGTTGAGATCATTAGTAATATAAATAAAATAGATCCCATTATTTTTGCAATTGATTTTTCATTAGAATTCATCTTATTCCTCTAGTTCCTCTGATTCCTCTAATCTTGTAACTTGAGAGAATCCGGAACTAAAGTTCATCCTTTCAATTATATATATAACAATACTTACATTAAATACGTTATATAATATTCACAAGAATGTTTCTAATACTTCATAACCTCTAATAAGTCGATAAAAACAAATTTAAAGCTTTATAATGCTTTATTTACTTTTAACACTTGTTTACAAAGTTGCGAACTTAAATATTAATTAATTTTATTAAATTTTGCTGTTGTTCTTTCTGTTTAACCGCACTTATTACTAACATTATCACATTTTTATTATATATTGAAATTTTCAAAATTTTTTCATTCTTTTTTTGGACGCGATCATAAAGTGCTGAAAACAGCCGGATTGATAGCTTTAATATATTTTAACGGCAACAATATCCAGCAGATGACAAAAGGAATACTTATTGCAGGAACCCATAGTGGGGTCGGAAAAACGACAGTCTCCATGGGTATCATGGCTGCCCTTAAACACAGGCAGCTAAAGGTTCAGCCTTACAAGGTAGGGCCTGACTATATCGATCCTTCTCATCACACTGCAATTTGCGGGCGTCCTTCAAGGAATCTGGACACATACATAATGGGCACTGACGGAGTCGGGCAGACGGTGGCCCGAACTTCTGCAGATGCGGATATTGCGGTAGTAGAAGGAGTTATGGGGCTCTTTGATGGAATTGATTCTACAGAAATTGCAAGTTCCGCACATATCGCAAAAACCCTTAAGCTCCCGGTAATTCTGGTAATCAATGTGCATGGGATGTCCAGGAGTACCGCTGCCCTCCTTAAAGGGTATTCTGAGTTCGATCATGAAGTAAGAGTTGTAGGCGTTATCCTGAATCAGGTAGGCAGCCAAAGGCATGCGGAACTCGTAAGAAATTCACTTCCGGGTAACATTCCTATTGTAGGTATGATTCCAAGAAGGAAAGATATCGAGGTTCCCTCCAGACATCTCGGGCTGTACATGGCTCATGAAAAGGACTACAATACTGAGGAAATGGCGGCTTTTATTGAGGAAAATGTTGACCTTGATGCAGTGATTGAACTTTCTGAGCCTATTTCGGTCCCGGAGATCAGAAATATCCCTGGACCTGAAGCGGATCTCAGGATAGGAATTGCTATGGACCCGGCTTTCTGCTTCTATTACCAGGATATGTTCGACGCTTTCAGGGATTGCGGAGCTGAAGTCGAATTTTTCAGTCCTATGGAAGGAGAACTTCCGGATGTGGACGGAATTTACCTTGGAGGCGGCTACCCTGAACTTTACGCAGAAACCCTTGAAAAGTCAGAAACGACCCGAAAACTTAAAGGCCTTGCAGCTGACGGTTTGCCTATCTATGCAGAATGCGGTGGCCTTCTTTACCTCTGCGGGACATATGAAATCGATAACAGGACATATAAACTCGCAGATGTCGTGCCTGCAAACACACGCATGACAAACCGGCTTAAAGCCCTGGGATATACTGAAGCCCGCCCTCTGGACAAAACCTTCTCTTCTCACAATATCAGAGGTCACGAATTCCACTACTCTGTCACTGAATGTGATCGCGATGCAAAGTTTGCATATGAAATGCTGCGCGGAAAAGGTATACAGGACGGTTTTGATGGTCTAGTCGAGCATAACACCCTGGCAGGCTATATGCATTCTCACCCTGCTACCTTTCCGGTAGAAAAATTCGTGCAAAAATGCAGGGAATACAGAAAACGGTAAATGTTTTTTTAGAATAAAGCACAGATTCAGGATCAGTGCAGTTGCTTGCAAAGCAAGCAACTTTTTAATTTCTACCTTTTGGGTTTTTCTGAGAGCTTTTTGTGAGTGTTTTAAAAGTCTTTTTAAAAGTCTTTACAAATTTTAAGTTTCAACAATATAGTTCGAATTTTTTGGCACTTTTACCTGAAATTTCATATAAACACTTTCAGTCTGTTAGGCTATAATTTATAATGTCTAAAGTAATTTACAATTACTAACGTAATTTTTGGAACGGAGGAGAATAAACTGGAAGGGGACTTACCAGAAGAGAATGCACTTTAAGAGACTCAGTACAAGATAATACAATAGAAGAGGTATCATATTACTTACAAAAGGAGAAAATAAAATGAAATTTATATGCCCGCTTATTGTTGTAAATGATATAGGGGCTTCCAGAAGCTTTTACGAAAACGTCCTTAATCAAAAGGTACAGTGCGATTTCGGTGAGAATGTATCATTTGAAGGCGGCTTTGCTATACACTTGAAATCACATTTTTCAGATTTAATAAGCATAAGCAAGAACGACATAGTTCAAAAGTCAAACAATTGTGAATTGTATTTTGAAGAAGACGATCTGGATAGTTTTCTTCAAAAGCTGAAAGATGTGGGTTCCATTGAATATGTACACGGTTTGAAAGAACAGCCCTGGGGACAGCGAGTTATCAGATTCTACGATCCTGATATGCACATTGTTGAGGTTGGCGAACCTATGGAAAGCGTAGTAAAAAGGTTCTTGAGTCAAGGTTTATCAATTGAAGAAACCATAAAACGTACTCTAATGCCAGAGGAATTTGTCAAACAGTGTTTGTAGATAAATGAACTATTTTTTAGATCTAAATTACGGGTTGGCAGTGCAACAATATCGATTTTAGCAAAATATACCGTGAGAATATTTCTGCATGGGTAATTTGTATGTAAAGTGGAATTTTGTGGAAGAAATAAATGAGAAATCGCCAGATTATGGAATAGTGTCCTAAAAATATTATAAAATCAAATTGCGTGCTGCAATCTCACCTAAAGGATGCTTCGTGCCTTTCGCCTGGTTTCTGAGGAATTGTGTAATGCCCATGTATGAGATTTCCACAAGATAAAGTTGCATTCTCAACTATGTAACCGGAAGTACCAGGAAAGCTCATTTTACAAAGAAACGATGGTAAAGAGGTTTTAACGAGAACAAAAAGAGGCGAGGATTCACTTCGTCCTGCACTTGAATGCAGGGTATTCGTAACCTTCCGCGCTCCCGATATAATAATATTATTAATTTACAGTACTTAGCAAAAGTTATTATAGGTTTTGATGAATACCATCTTTAAACCTTTGACAATCCACTCCTGTTGGTCTTTTTGTAAAGTTAGAGAAGTACTACTTTTCCCGATTAATCTGAGTTCAAATACTGGCTTTCTAAATATTAAAAACATAAATTTATCCTGACTGACTTCAATTAGGTCTGAATAATCTTCAAATAAGTCGGTATTGTTTTTAGGTTAAGTTCGCACAATGACTTGTACTTTGTACTAATTCGAGTTTATGCACAGGTTTTTAGGAAGGAATTAAAAATGGCTCTGAAACCCAGAATTACAGAATCCCCTCAGGTTCGTTTGATTGACCTTAAGTCAAAACCTTTCTTTATTGTAGCTTCCGTAGAGGTTGGAAACACCACAACCAAATGTATCCTTACAGCTACCAATATGGAGACTGGAAGGACTCATATTATTAATAAGGTAGTGCGGATGACCAGAGATGTCCGCCGCCCTAGTCCCGGAGAAGTTGTATTTGGGAGGACACTTACCGGTGTGGAACTCACTCGTGAATCCGTTGCAGAACTGGTACGTGGAACCCTGACCGAATCAATGGAAAAAGCAAGTCTGGATATAAAAACCGATCTGGACTTTGTGGTTCGTTCCACTGGAGTTGTTGCAGGTTTTGATTCTCCGGAAGAAGTGGGCGAATTTATCAAGGCTCTGGCAGATGGCTGCCTGATGGCAGGAGTTCCCCCGAAAAACATGACTCCACCAATGTCTATTTCAAATATCCCCAAAAAATTCCAGAAATACAGTAAACTGGAAAAAGTAATTTTTGATGGGGCTGTAGCCGGCGTACTACCTCCGATAGGTTCAACTGGCGTTGAAATCGTTGCAAATGAGATGGAAGGGGAGCTTGCAACCGCGGGGATTAAGGAAGCATCCAAACTTACCGATGTTGATTTCAGGAACCCCTGCATTTCAATCGATTTTGGGACAACCCTTGATGGTAGGGTCACAAATTCGGATCAACCGTATGCAAAAACAGTGGGTAACTTCTGTGGCTATGCCGGGGCAATTCCTGACGCAATTATTCGGGGTTCGAAGATTGTGGACTCAAAAGTAGGGACTGCTCTCGAAGTTTTTGAAAAAGAGAAACCGCCTTCTTTCCTTACTTTGAAAATGAAGGCTAAAGTGATTGAAGCGTATACAAAGCGTATTCATGAACTTATTGTTATAGAACAGGTTCCACGGGACAGAACGAGGTACGGAAGCGTGCCTGTAAGGCCTGATGCAGCTGAACAGATAGGTGTAACACTTATAGGTTGCGATGTAGGAGTAAACGGCTCCGATATGGGCAAGCTTAGTGCTATAGGCATGGAAATCTGCAAGACTCACGGACTTCAGGTTGTTTCTGCTGTTATTGATGAGGTCATGGCAGGCGTGGTTTGCAGGTTGATTAAGGTTGCAAAAGAAGCAAAGCTTGTTTTTGAGGATACAACTATAGGGATCACTGGCAGGGCAGGGATTACAGGGAACAAACCTAAATTGATCCTGAAATGCCTGGAAGATATGAATATTTCTTCGAAAATCGATGAGAGAGTAGTCTTCGTAGACGATGGACTTGCCAGGGGCGCAGCCGTAATGGCTCGGTGTATGAATTCTCTTGGCTCGCCGCAAAACCCTCTAGGCGGCAGGCACGGTGGAAAATGTATTCTTGCACAGAGGGTAAAACTACAGAATAAATGACCTTAAAATTGCAGGACAAATGGCCTTAAAACTACAGGAAAAATAACCTCAAATTCAGGATAAATCACCTTAAAATTACAGGCCAAATGACCTTAAAATGCTAAAAATATAAAAAATATTTAAAATGTGGAAAAACTCGAAATATTAAAAGAGAAGGTTTTTAAATGCAGCAAGAGGAATTAACCTCCTGCTCCTCCCCCACCGGCTTTTCCAAGGTCGAAGGCTTGCATTGTTTCTCTCTCTTTTCTGAATCTTTCTTCCAGTTCTTCGGCTGTGAATTCTCTTTCTTCTTTCTTTTCTTTAGCTTTAAGCTCAGTTAGTTCCAGGGTTTCTTCCCTGTACCATAGCTCTGTACTATCGAGCAGAACCCATACCTTTCCTTGCTCGTCCTTTTTGATTTGAGTTACGCGGCTGACCGTATCACTGTTTACGTATTTGACGGTATCTCCCGCTTTAATGGGTTTTTTATTTCGCCCTACTGCTGTGATTACTTCAGCATCAGCCATGATCTTACCTCGAAGGCTTCCAGGACGCTGGTATTTCAGGCCCAAAAGTCCTTTGTTTTAATTTTCTGCTTATAGGTTGTCCAGGCCCTCTAATAAAGTTTATGTGGGTTAAACTCTGGGGTAACTCTGTAAATCCTTCTAAGAAAAAAATCTTATCAAAAACTTTTTCAAAAAAAATCTGTAACTATTCAGCCTAGGAAAAACAACATCATTAGCCTGATTTAACAGAATTCAATTGGCAAATTCCAGAAAACGTATTTTATTTGATTGTTGGCTATTGATTGCGTTTTTTTAATTATCATTAGTTAGAATTCAGACATGCCGATTTCATCAAAATCGATATCGATCGATAGATTCCGGCAAGCTGAATCGTTACAAAAATCTTATCAAAAACTTTTTCGAAAAAAGTTTTCTCAAAAACTTTGTGGAAATTGTTTTGGATTGAACTTTTGGGGGCTTCTGGGTATCAGAGCTTTTTCCAGAGACTTCCAGAGTTCAAGGTATAGGACGGGTCTATTTCGTACCCTCTTATTTTTAACTATGATTAATTTCCGACCTTAGATCTCCCATCAGGGCAACTCTTTCGGCATAAGCATTGTGTCTGTGAATGCTTTCCTCATTGGTTTGCTTGATAGTAATTACTGCGTTATCAGGAAGGTTCGGAAACTCTTTTACTACATTGTCTGCCATGGTTCTTACACAGTCTTCCACAAATTTCGGGTTCATATGTGCAGTTTCCACAACGACTTTTTCGTCTGAGCGTTTCAATACTTCATACACGCTGGAACTCATAGAGTGATCAATAATGCTGATGATGCTTTCGAGGGAGACGTCAAAATCATGTGCTACCTTGATTGATATAATTCCCCTTCCACGCTGGTTATGGGTAGCCATGGGAACTTTTTCCAGGAATTTTATAATCGTATCTTTATCGACTCCAAGTTCAGAAAGCTCATTTGCAGCTTTATCTCGCATAATCTCCTGAGCACAGGGGCAGGCTGTCATTCCTACAACTTCGGCGCCTATTAGCTTCTTTACATCAAAATAGTCATCATTGCCCTGGCCCCTTATAGCTGATGCTTCAGCAAAGATATTTACAACTTCCTGGCACTTGATTCCGGTGGCAGGGGACGCACGTCTGATCATATATTCGCTTGTCATCCTAACTTCGGCCTGGTTGGCGTATTCATGTCTGCCAAGCAAGTTGTGTGCGATATCACTGCAAAGCTGCTCAATTTCGTATACGGGCATACTGAGTATTTTTTCCAGTACCTCATCTACAGCTTCGAAGTTCCTTGAGAGATTTGCTCCTTTTCGGTCCGAGGGCAGGTCAACAAAAACGTCAAAAGTTGAAATAAGTACGATAGGACGTTTGTCTTTTCGCTTGATTTCAACGAGTTTTTTAACATTTGTTACCCCTACTCGGGTAAGGTTTATAGCTATGCTTGGTTTGCTGGCCTGGACGTCCGGGAGGTTGAAAGTGCAATGTTCCATAATTAACCAGATCCATAAAAAGATGAATGTTTAATTTTGTAAAATGAATCTTGATAAACATGCAATTTTATTCCATTTGGAAAAATATAATGATCATAAGGAGTAATAGCATGTAAAGTTTGTGCTTTCAGGGGTTTTCGAATATATACAATAAACTCAAGTTTCTTAATTGCCCAAAACTGATTTCCTAAAATATATTTTGGACTGCATTTCTAACAAGATATAATTATTTAAATATTTCCCATTTTGCCAACAATATTGAAAAATTTAGTTTATATATTCCTCGCAAATTGAGGTGAATTTTGGATAAACCAATAACTACAGGCAACATCCTGAAGAAAGATTTTATATACTTTAAAACGTAATCAGTGTCTAGCAATACATTTGCGAGGTGACCTTTATGTCCAACACAAGAAATTTTGTTTTACGAGACGAAGAAGGCAATGAACACGGCGTTTTCACAGGAAAACAGCCTCGACAGGCTGCCTTGAAAGCTGCAAATCGGGGCGCTGGGACTAAATCCAATCCGGATGTCATCCGACTCAGAGAACGCGGGACAAAGAAGGTGCACGTTTTCAAGGCATGGAAAGAAATGGTTGAAGCGCCTAAAAATAGGCCTGACTGGATGCCTGAGAAAATCAGCAAGCCCTTTGTCAAGAAAGAAAAAATAGAAAAAATCGAATAAATCGGATAAATCGAATAAATCGAACAAATCTGATAAAAATAATTTCTCTCATATACCCTGAAAATAGGGTTCTTTCTTTTTCTTTAATATAGATAAGGAATTAGCCTGGACTGGTCTTTAATTTTTTATACTATCCGGGCTGGCTTATTTCCACTGTTTTCATTTCCACTGCTTTCATTTCCACTGTTTTCATTTCCACTGTTTTCATTTCCACTGCTTTCTCAAAATTAATTTTCTTGCCCTTATTTTTTTGCATGTTGCTTCTAACTATCACCAGAGTCTTTAACGATAAGTTTAAAAATAGATTTTCTGATTCCTACATCATGGAACTAAAGAGAGAGAACGTGCTTATTGAAGCCCTGCCTTATATGCAGGAGTTCTATGACTCAATCATGGTTATAAAAGTGGGCGGAAATGCAATGGTTAGCGCCCAGATCATGGAGGATATCATAAAAGATGTTGTGCTCCTGCGCTATGTGGGAATCAAACCCGTTATTGTACACGGGGGCGGGCCTGAGATTACTGAAAAAATGGAGCGGATGGGCAAGAAAGCTGAGTTTTTCCAGGGATTACGTATTACAGATGACGAGACAATGGAAATTGCCAGGATGGTGCTTGTCGGAAATATCAATACCAAAATTGTATCTCTGATCGGGGTTTGCGGAGGAAATGGTATTGGGCTTACTGGATACGATGGAAGAATGATCCTTGGCCATAAGCAGGCTGTAAAGAAGGTAGTGATTAACGGTATTGAGACTGAAGTTGATATTGGCTGGGTTGGGGAGTGTGAGGTAATTAATCCTGATATTCTCCATATAGTACTTCAAAACGGTTATATTCCTGTCATTTCTCCTATTGCTGTGGATGCGAAAGGCAATGCCCTGAATATTAATGCCGATATAGTGGCAGGCGATATTGCAGCAGCTTTGCATGCTAAAAAGCTTATTCTGATGACTGATGTCTCAGGGCTACTTAGAGATGTAAATGATCCCGGTAGCCATATCTCCCGTGTAACTCTGGATGATATTGATCACCTTATCGCTGAAGGCATTATACAGGGTGGTATGATCCCAAAACTCAAAGGCGCAGCAGTCGCAGTAAAAAACGGGGTTGAAAGGGCTCATATAATAAACGGAAGTGTTTCTCACTCCATGCTTCTTGAACTCTTTACTGATCGCGGAGTCGGAACCATGGTCTACAAGTTCAAAAAGCCAAAAGATTAATTATAAACGACCCGGCAGCTTATAAATACCTCTAGTTTTTGATTAATCTTGATAAAAGAGTTTAGAGGTATTTATGAATCTAATCATCAGGCCTGTCAGGTTAAGTGATTCTCAGGACATCAATGAGATGCGAAGGCAAAAAGAGGTCAGGGCACATACCCTTGCCCTTCCTACCGAAACTATTGAGTTTACGGAAGGATTCCTGAGGAGTATGGGAGGTGACGACCATGTACTGGTATCCGAATCCGAAGGAAAAGTTATTGGAATGGTAGGGATACATCTTCTGAAGGGTGTCAGGCAGAGACATTCCGCCTTCCTTGGAATTATGGTAAGGACTGAATATCAGGGGCAGGGTATCGGGAAAAAGTTGATGGAAAACATTCTTGACCTTGCAGATAACTGGCTTATGCTGGTAAGAATCGAGCTTGATGTTACTGCAGACAATGAAAAAGCTATCAGTCTTTACCGGTCTTTTGGTTTTGAGATCGAAGGGACAAAAAAATACGCAATAATAAAGGATGGGAAGTATGCCGACCTTCTCATGATGGCCAGGTACAATATTCCCATTCAGTTCAAATAAAAAAATTCAGTAAAAATGAATTTTTTACGGTTTTTAATCTAAAATAGGTGCTCCGTAGGTAAAGTCTTCAAGTTCCAGGACTTTTCTCCAGAGTTCTTTGCATTCGCAGTCTGTTTTGCTGAGGTCTTCTGGATTCTGGGTAAGTGAAAAAGTCCTTAGAGAGTCTGCAACATCCGAGCTGCAGATTTTACAATTGTGAGGACCGCGTTTTGAGCCTGCACCTACCGGATCGGACATAAGAGGAAGGTCTGGATGAGCGGCTTTTGCCCTTTTCAGGATTTCTACAATACTCCAGAGCCAGGGAGGGCGATATTGTCCTTTTTCCCAGAGCGCTTCAACAAGGGTGCCTTTCTGGACATTGCAGAGGTTGATCGAAATTGTGTCAGCGTAAGGAGCCGCATCATCTATGGAACCGATAATGTCCTCAAGGGCCTGGCGTTCGGAAAGAAAAAGAGGTTTTAGCATCAGGTAGGCTTTAACAGTTGCCCCATTTTTCCTTGATATTTCTGAGGCACGGACAAAATCCCTGAAGGTAAAACCTTTATTAATAGAGTCCCTGCGGATTCTGTCCGAGCTAGTCTCCAGCCCGAAAGCCAGTTCAAATGGCTTATTTTTCAGAATATTGAGACATTCCTGAACATTCTCTTCAGTTACGAAGTTAGGGCGGGTTTCCGCAAGTACCTTGACTACTCTGGGATCGTCTGCAAGAGTTTTGAGGATTACATCTCTTGCCTCAGGAGGAACCTCCTGCTCGTCAAGAAAACTGCCTGAGGTGAAAATTTTTACCATAAACTCAGGGAATTTTTCAGCTTTCTTCATTGCTCTGGCAAGCTGGGCCTTGTAATCCTCCAGAGTTGGGGGTTCACTTGCGCAGTCATAGACATAACCGCACATAGTACACCCTCCGGCTTTTCCCCAGCGGCACCCGGCGCTCTTGAAGATTACAGTTAAAGTCTTTACCTGAGTTTCATTTACCAGGTCGACTCCTGTCCAGCTTGCTGCAGGTTCATTGGTAGGAGAAGGTCTAACTTTAATCCGCTGTCGGATTTCCATTACTGCTTTATTCAGTGTCATGGGCGTAAAAACTCGCTTTGTGGCTTGCTTCATATTATAAAAAAGATTTGAAGCTGAGAGCCAGCTTCATTATTCATTCCTTATATTCTGTACTTTTACTTTTATACTCTGTAACTCTAATTCCATTTAAGTGGCCTGTGCTTCACTCAAACTCAATAGTCGCAGGCGGTTTTGGTGTGATATCATAAACCACTCTGGCTACTTTCGGGATTTCAGAGGTGATTCTGGATTCCAGTTTTTTGAGTACATCCCAGGGAAGTTCAAGCGCTTCTGCAGTCATTCCGTCTCTGGAGCCTACAGCCCTTACAGCTATTATCCAGCCGTAAGCCCGAATGTCTCCCTTTACGCCTGTTCCCTTGCCAAGTACAGCAGCAAAAGTCTGCCAGGGACAGAACCTGTCAAGAAGTTCTTCTTCAACTATATTGTTTGCTTCCCGTACAACCTCAAGTTTCTCCTCTGTAACTTCTCCAAGAATCCGCACAGCCAGGCCAGGTCCGGGGAAAGGCATCCTTTCACAGATTTCGTCAGGCAGCTTGAGCGCCCAGGCAACTTCTCGAACCTCATCTTTGTAAAGGTCCTCAATCGGTTCTATTATCTTCTTGAAGTCCATTACGCTGGGCAGCCCTCCAACATTGTGGTGGGATTTGATTCCGCCTTCTGACTCGATCCTGTCAGGGTAAATCGTTCCCTGGATAAGATAGTCGGCTTCAAGTTTCCTTGCCTCTTCTTCAAAGACCCGGATGAATGTCTCGCCTATAGCCTTCCTTTTCTCTTCAGGGTCAGTTATGCCTTTCAGGGCTGCAAGGAACCTGTCCTTTGCATATACAATATCCAGGTTCATGTGGGAGAAAATATGCTTTATCCTCTCGGTTTCTCCTTTTCTCATGAGCCCTGTGTCAATATATATAGGCTGCAGCCTGCCTCCTATTGCCCTGTGAGCCAATTCCGCACAAACAGAACTGTCCACGCCGCCTGAGAGTGCAATAATTGCTCTCCCATCCTTTATTTCCTTGCTAATTTTCTCAACTGCTTTTGGAATGAATTTTTCGGGTTTTACCATTGAAATGCTCCTTAAATGATGCTGAATTGAGAATCCTTTGAAAAAATGATCGTGATCAGTAAAGACTATTAGAATTATCTGAATTTGACTATTTTAGTGTGATATATGAGTTTGTGCATGGGGTTTTTGATATTTAAAGGTATAGTCGAAAATAAGTTGTCAGTATTATTATTGGCTCCGTATGTCTCTAAAATGTATTGGGTGCTTCTTTCCAGTCTTTTTGTTTCCCACTTCAGTAAAGTTACAGAGCAGATTTGTTTCAATGTATGAAAACTAAATCTTACAGTATCCTCTTCAAATTCAATGGAGAATTTTCCAACTCGAAAAATATTCGATAATTTTGTGATACAATCGTAAAGTTGAATTCATCTCTTAAGGTTGTTTCTCAGACCTGGTTAAATTCTTAAATTTAGCATGAAAGTACTGCCATCTGCAAGCACTTTCATTGATTGTGCATGTTATTCGAAGAATATCATGTGCTTTTTTCAGTAAATAAATGAAATTTATTTTTACCCATACGATTTGAAGAGGAATACGAAATAAGGAAAAGTGTACCAGGAATGGAAAACTGTGGAAAACTGAAAACATAGCTGGTTGGTATAAGGGATTATCTTAAGAGGAAGATAAGAAGTACCTGGGTGTAGCCGCACTCCTTATCTTCCTATCTTTACCTAAGATCAAACATTAATAATGCTGACGCTAGAAACCAGTAAACCACTTGCTTATTACCACTTTTCAATCCTTTTCCGACTTTTCCTAATTTGGTGATGTGATTTTCTGTTCAAAATTTTTTCCAAATTTGGTAATTTAATTTTCCTTTCTATATTCTTTTTTGAATTTTACTATCTTGAGATACCTCTGATGTATGTCCATAGCTTACAGCTAATACACCCGAGTACTTTCACCCCGCACACCTGCAACTTAAATATGATGAGCGTAAAACACCACAACATCAGGATTCCATACCTGACACATTTTATACTGATATTACTGATGTCTAATTCCTCACTACACGGGAATAATTTACTATAGAGGAATAGTTTTCATAAACATAGAATATGTCTATTATAAAAATTGAAATATTGAGGATATGTCCGTGCATGAGAGCATATCCACACTTTGACTTCCCTGGGTCTTCTGGGGTTTATATTCTGGCGTGACATTGATTCTACAGTCAGGGGGATTCGAAAACGAGCATTGAGTATGATTTCTTGAAGGCAAGTAAACGTGAGCTTGAGCCAATGCCTTCCCTGTCCGCCAGAATGCATTCAACCCTTCACCAGTATTTCGGATACACTTCCTTTCGCCCGTTGCAGGAGGAAATTATCAGGGATGTTCTGGAGAAGAAAGACGTTTTTGTGCTCATGCCTACCGGCGGGGGCAAGTCTATGTGCTACCAGTTGCCTGCCCTTCTCATGGAAGGAGTTACGGTTGTTGTTTCTCCTCTGATATCTCTGATGAAAGACCAGGTTGATGGACTTGAAGCAAACGGGATTGCCGCAGCCTGCATGAACAGTACCCAGAGCGCCAGAGAAAACCGTGATGTAAAGACGGCTTTTCTCGAAAATCGGTTAAAAGTTCTTTACGTTGCTCCTGAAAGGCTTATGATGCCAGGGACCCTTGCTTTTTTAAAGAAAGGAAAGGTCAGCCTTTTTGCGATTGACGAAGCTCACTGTATTTCCGAGTGGGGCCATGATTTTCGGCCTGAGTACAGGAAATTGAAACTTTTGAGAGATCCTAAAACAGGTTTTCCTGATATCCCAATCATTGCGCTTACGGCAACAGCCACAGAAAGGGTTCGCGAGGATATCATATCGCAACTCAATCTTCATCTTCCTCCGGAAAAAGGTCCTTACGTGGCCAGTTTCAACCGGAAAAACCTGTACTATGAGGTCAGGCCAAAAAAAGAAACTTTTTCCGAGATTACTGACTACCTGCGCAGGCATAGAGGTGAAGCGGGTATCATCTATTGCCAGAGCCGAAATAGCGTCGAAGCACTTACAAAAAAACTGAACATTGCAGGTTTCAGGGCCCTTCCCTACCATGCAGGGCTTTCAGACTCCGAGAGGAACCGAAACCAGGAGATGTTCATTAAAGATGACGTGGACATCATAGTAGCTACAATCGCTTTTGGGATGGGGATTGATAAGTCCAATGTACGTTTTGTAATACACTATGACCTTCCCCGAAATCTTGAGAGCTACTATCAGGAGACCGGCAGAGGAGGAAGGGACGGAAGCCCATGCGAATGTATCCTTTTTTTCAGCAGAGGAGACCGTTTCAAGATTGAGTACTTTATCTCACAGAAGACAAATGAAAAGGAGAAGGACATTTCTCTGGTGCAGTTAAGGCAAATGGTAGCTTATTGCGAGGTAAATAAGTGCAGGCGCCAGACTTTGATGGAGTACTTTGGTGAAGAGCTCCCAGAACCCTGCGGGAATTGTGACTGCTGCCTTACTCCTAAAGATACCTTTGACGGGACTGAAGCTGCAAAAAAATTGATAACCTGCGTCCAGGAACTGAACCAGCGCTTTGGCACTAACTATGTTATTGATGTCCTCACAGGTTCAAAGAATAAAAAAATCAGGCAAAACCGTCATGAAAGGTTGAAAAGTCATGGCAGTGGCCTGGAGTTCACAAAAGAACAATGGAAATCATTAGCTTCCGAAATGATAAATACCGGTCTTCTGGACGTAAGTGGGACAAAGTATCCTTTATTGAAGCTTAATGCCATGAGCAGAAAAATACTGAAAGGGCTGGAACAAGTAGAGCTTGTCTGCCCCGAAGGTTTTGTTCCTGAGGCTGAAGAAAGTTTCATGCCTTCTACGGTAACTGGTACAAAAGGCAAAAAAGCCGACGATCTAAGTTTCTCTGAGGAAGAAGCTTTTTCAGATAAATTTTCAGTTGCTTCTGACATCCTCAAAGCTTCAGAGGCGAAAAAAGCTATAATCTCCGGGAAAGAGCCTGACCCGATTCTTTTTGAACGGTTAAGAGCTCTGAGAAAGGAAATTGCTTTACAGAAAAATCTTCCTCCCTACATTATTTTTTCTGACACTTCCCTTAAGGAAATGGCTACAAGGTTTCCGCAAACTTCTGAGGAGTTTCATTCTATTACAGGGGTTGGAGAACATAAATTAAGAAAATACGGGGATGTTTTTCTCAAGGAAATCGAAAACTACTGCACAGATTACAGTTTAGTACCCGCTGAAAAACCTTCTGAAAAATCTATTGAAAAACCTGTTGAAGAATCTGCTGAAACACCTATTGATAAATCTATTAAAACACCTGTTGAAAAATCTATTGAAACACCTGTTGAAAAATCGATTGAAAAATCTGTTGAAAAATTAGAGGCTACCTGTAAAGACCCTGAACAAGAGGGAATAACCTCAAAAGAAACTGCTCAGAATGCTCAGAATGATGAAAATTCCAAAGTTGAGATCGAGATATTCGGGACTAAAATACCCAATCCCGAGTCTGAAAACATCAACAGCCTAGAAGTCTGCAACTTATCCACAAAAAAAACAAGGTATCTGGATACGAGTATTCAGGACTGGTCAGAGCGGAATTCTTCGGCAGGCGGCTTCAGGGAAATAGATACGGCAGAGATATTGCCTGAATTAGAGATTGTAAACGCCACCAGAGCAGATCCTTCTATCTCCGGTTCTTTTGAAACGGATTCTCTGCAAAGAACGTTGTCTCTTTTTACGCAGGGGTTTGGAATCGATGAGATTGCTGACATCCAGGGTATGAGTATCAGAGCCGTTTTCAGGCAACTTGAACAGCTCACTCTTTCTGGAAACGTAAGAAATATTGGAGGACTCTTACCTCCCAAAAGACAACAACAGATCAAAGCTTCCCTGGAAAGCTTAGAAGTTGAGCTAAACTCTCTGCTTCGGGCAAAGTTGGGTGAGAACTGCCAGGAAGAAGAAATGAAATTTGTCAGAGCTCTCCTTCTGTCCAGAATCTGCTTTTCCCAGCCTGAAGATGGTAAGTAAAACCCTTTTCTGCAAATTTCGCTGTTCTTCTTTGATTTTTATGATTTTCTGACCTTTTTAATTCTCACTACTTTTTAATTCTCACTACTTTTTAATTCTCGCTGTTTTTTAATTATCACTTTTTTTAATTCTCATTTCTGTTTTCTTGTTTTTAGTCTGAGTTTCTGAAAATGGGGGCATTCAACGTTTTTCCCATTTCTTTAAATTCATGATCTCAGACAGCGTCCCGCCTCTCTTGATTTCATCGAAGAGTCTTTTTTCGGTTTTGTAAACCTCTTTTGCTCTTCTTGCCAGCTCGTATGCCCTTTCTGCTGGAATTACCACAACACCGCTTTCGTCGCCCACTATATAATCTCCTGGCTTCACGGTCTGGCCACCGCAGGTAATTTCAGCGTTGATTTCTCCAAAACCTTTAGGATCTCCGGCGTTAGGTACGGTATTGCTTGTATAAATCGGAAGTCCCAGGTTTTCGACTTCGTCAATATCCCTGACAGCACCCTCTATCACCAAGCCTGCAATTCCCTTGTTCAAGGCGCTCCAGGTTGCAAGCCCTCCCCAGCAGGCAACATCTTTATTTTCGTTGTAAATAACGATTACGTCTCCTTCTTTTGCAATATCAATTGCTTCCACGGGCTTTGCCCAGTCTCCGGGAAAAGTCTGCACGGTAACTGCGGTTCCTACCATTTTTCCTCTTACCAGAGGATGAATGCCTTTCATTGCGCCTTTCCGGTGCATGGCATCAGAAATGTTTGAAGTGGATACTTCTTTAAGAATTTCTCTGATTTCCTGGTCTACAGTGCTGACACTGCAGATTTCTACAGCTTCTGGGGAGTCCACACTCTGCCTGATTTTTCTTGCAGCTTCGGTTACGTTGTCAGAATGAGTGATATTCCCTCCGACAATTACAACTTTTGCCCCGGCCTTAACAGCCTGCACTGCACTATTTGCATCGAGCCCACCAGCGACTGCAAGCTGTACGTTGACTCTCTGTGAAATTTCCCTGAGAAGCGATATGGGGTCTTTTCCCATCATCTGCTGGTCTATACCTATGTGTACATTAACATAGTCTACGCCCAGAGACTCAAGTTCAATTACTCTTTTTACAGGGTCAGGAGCCGAAATGAGGTCTGCCATTAACCTGACTCCATATTTATGGGATGAACGGAGTGCATCAAGTAACGTAGAATCATCTGCACTCCCTAGCACAATAACGACATCAGCCCCAGCTTTTGCTGCCATCTCAACTTCTATAGCGCCTGTATCTACAGTTTTCATGTCTGCCAGAATCGTCCGGTCTGGAAAAGCTTTCCTCATAGTGCGGATTGCGTCCATTCCCTCACTTTTGATCAGAGGGGTTCCAATTTCGATCCAGTCCGCACCTCCTGCTATTGCCTCTTTTGCAATCTCTACCGCACGATCCAATTCCAGAAGATCAAGTGCAACCTGAATTATGGGAACTATAGTATCACCTCAAGCGGGAAATAGGAAAAGCTGAAATTTTTAAATATTTCTATATCAGCTGTCCTGTATGTTTTTATCCTGTTTTACTCCGGATCTATTCTTTCGGACTTCCGGGTTTTATATCGATTCTTTTAATTTAATTCTCTTAAATTTATCCTTTTATTCTGACTCAAATTATCTAATTTTTATATGTGAGTTTTTCATTACCTATATTTCTTTTTATTTGCGACTGTTTTTGTGTTCACGGTGTTGTTTATATCTGACATTCACAGGTAAAGAATAAATATTAGCCAGTTATAAAAAATGAATATTATCCAGTTGTCGTAGGAATTTGATTAATGCTATAATATTTACTGGGGGAAGACAATGGAAAAGAACCTTGGAATATCCGAAAAGAATGATTCTGAAAATTATATCACAGATGAGGAACGCAAGCAGTTACTTTCGGCTCTGCATTCTCGCCTTTTCTGGGTAGGTCAGCGTATCCCGGATTATGTTGAGCTTGAGGGAGAAACTTATCCTCTTCACAACTATATATGGGAACTGGTTCAAAAAGAGGAACTCAGTGAATCTGAGAAATCCAAGATAGATAAATGCATTGAAATTCTTTCAGCAAAGGAAATGGAAGATGAAAAAGAGCTTGAAGAGAATTCCCTTACTTCGGAAGAATCAAGAAATCTCTATCATGAGACTGCAGGCTTATTGCGTGCAATCACAAATTTACAGGAGATCGAGAGCGGAATCTTCAAGCAAAATACGAAACGCTTTCAGGAGCAGTTCGCTAATCAGAGGGTTAGAGACGCAAAGCTCTGGCTTGAATTCATAAAAAAAGTGTCTAAATGATGTAAGTGTCTAAATGATGTGTTAGCACTGAAAGTGATATGTTAATATTGAAAGTAACATCCCAGCATTAAAAGTAATACATTAGCACTTAAAGTAATATGTCAGCATTAAAAGTAACGCGTTAGCACTAAAATACAATACAGGATTTAATTTCCTTCAATACTCTTAGAAATTTCTGGAGCAAAGGTTATATCTTTGGGAACCACTTTATGAAAACAGGATGTCATTTAAGAACAGAAACGTCATTTCTATGAAGGACTTTTCGCGGAAAGAAATCGATTACGTTCTGGATACGGCAGAAAAACTTGAACCTGTAGCCAGAGGTGAAGAGAGGTCCCGGTTGCTGGATGGAAAAATAATAGCTCTTCTTTTTTTTGAACCAAGCACAAGGACAAGGCTGTCTTTTGAGGCCGCTGCGCAGAGGCTTGGGGGGCAGGTTCTTAACCTGGGTTCTGTGGAGGCAAGTTCAGTAATGAAAGGCGAAAATCTTGCCGATACTATCCGCGTAATCAGTAAGTATGCAGATCTTATAGTGTTGCGTCATCCTCTTGATGGGTCAGCACGAATGGCTGCGGAATTTGCAAGTGTTCCTATAATCAATGGTGGAGACGGCTCTTTACACCACCCTACGCAAACTTTCCTTGACCTCTATACTATTCGCAGGGAAAGCCATCTCGAAGGTCTGAAGATCGCTATGGCAGGAGACCTGAAATATGGAAGAACAGTTCATTCCCTATGTCATGCTCTATCTCTTTACGGAGCCGAAATAACTTTAGTTTCGCCTCCTGAACTCAGGATGCCCCAGGAGATAATCAGGGATCTTCAAAAGAATAAGATCAGAATCAGAGAGACAACTTCTCTTGAAGACATAATTGGAGATGTTGAAGTTCTTTATATGACAAGGGTTCAAAGGGAACGTTTCCCTGATCCTGAAGAATATGAAAAGGTCAAAAACAGGTTGAAGGTTACAGGTGACCTGCTGAAAAACGCAGATCCTAACCTTAAGATTCTTCATCCTCTCCCACGGGTCAACGAAATCTCTCCTGAAGTGGATTCAACACCGTATGCATGTTATTTCGAGCAGGCTTTTTATGGGGTCCCTACGCGGATGGCACTTCTCGCTCTTGCCACGGGAGTGATTGAATGAAGGAAAAAAGAGACCTGAAGATTCAGGCAATTGAAAATGGAACAGTGATTGACCATATAAAGGCTGGGCAGGCTTTGAATGTTCTGCGTATACTCGGGATTTCCAATGCTTTTCGAGCTACTATCAGTTTCGTTATGAATGCACCCGGTGCAGCAGGCATAAAAGACGTTGTGAAGATTGAAGGTAAGGAACTCAGCGTCGAAGAGCTTAACAGGATTGCTCTTATATCTCCGAAAGCCACTATCAATATTATAAGGGATTTTGAAGTGGTTCAGAAAAATAAAGTTGTGCTTCCTTCTTATGTTGAAGGTGTTGTACGCTGTACCAATCCAAACTGTATTTCTAATAGCAGTGAACCCATAAAATCAAAATTTTCCGTGCTCCAGTCCGAAGAAGATGGGGTAACTCTACGCTGTCTTTACTGCGAGCACGTAATTTCAGAAAATATAGCCGAAAATTTGCTGTAATGAAAATCTGCTGCAAATGAAAATCTGCTGTAAATGAAAACCTGCTGCAAATGAAAATCTGCTGCAATATATGACTTTCTGAGCTAAAAATCAATTTTTGTTTTTATCTTGAGGTTCTCTTACAGGACTGAAGTGATCGGTAATTAATTCACAGGATATTAGTTCAGTGTAGTTCGAATATTATCCATTTGAATATAATTTTGCAGTTTTAACTGCTATTATCTTCAGGGGAAATTGCTCATGATAAAAAGAGATAATGATACGGAAGAGGCAGATGAAGAATATATTGGGTACGAAGAGCGCAATAAGCTTCTCTGGAGTCTCAGGAGTGATTTTGCCTGGGCAGGAAAAAAAATCCCTGAAAGCGTAGAGATTGATGGGCTCGAGTACAGGCTCAGAGACATGATCCGAGAGCTGAGCGAAAAAGAATCACTGGATACAGATAAAGCTGCCGAAATCAGAGCTCTTATCCCAAAATTGAATGAAAAATCAAAAGTAGACGAAGAACTAATAGAGACCGAAGAGCTTACAAAAGCAGAGGCTGAAGCCCTCTACGAAGAAGCAACTGGGCTTATGCGGGCTTCAATGGAATTAAAAGACAAACTTGAGGGGAAAGGTGGGGAAAAAAGTGTTGATGAGTTTAAGCGTATGCTCAATACCCAGAAGATAGTGGACGAAAAGTACTTTCAGAATCTTATTAAAAGTTTAAAGTAATAAGTTTGTTTGTGATTTCTTCAGTGGTTTCGGCTTCAGGGAATTTCAATTTCAGGATAGTCTTTCGATTTCTTTTTTGTTTTCAATTTTCTACTTACTCTTATTTTTTAAGGTCGCCATAATTTCTTCAGGTTCTTCAGTGTAGAATTCCAAACTTAAGTTTGATCGTGTAGTAATTTTAAGAATCTGTTGATAAGGCACTGTGAGTTCGAAGATATAAAAATAAATAACAAGGACATATGCAACTATCCAGAAATCTACCATGACTGAGCTTAGTTTTATGAAAGCCGGAGCTGCTTCCATCTGCAAATCTCTGGTTATATTTTCTACGATATGAGGCAGTTGAATTGCAAGGGTAGCAAGGGCTAACAAACGCAGTGGCCAACGCAGGGAACGGCCTTTGTTCTTCGATATAGTGGTCGTCACGATATTCTCTTTCCTCAACACGAGGGATCTGAACAGATGCCGGCGAATAATTATTTTTTCAGGAGTCAACAACACAGTAGTATGATTATAAAGAATAAAAGCCAAAATAGCCAGATAGGGGATTAAGGAAGAAAAGAGATCGAAAAAAGAGCCTGCAGGACTATATAATCCCAAAATTAAACTGATTACTAACGATGTACCGATAATTTTTCCAATTCCGTAGCCTCTATACAGGCCCCGTCCTTTCAGAACCTCATCTTCTTGCATATTTGCAGGAGAATGTACTGGTTGGCCCAGCTTTTCCAGTCCAAAACTATAACAGCCGCCTTCCTTCCTTTCTTTTTGGATAGAATCCTCCATAGGGCACCATCCCATCAATTTTCTAAAATATTTTACCAAAATCATTTCATAAGCCTTCAAAACGTTTTTATTTCATTTTGGTCCCTTTCGTTTTTGAGGAAACTTGTAAGCTCTTCAGGTTTATTAGTAAAAAACGTAAGTTCCAGTTTTGAGTGCGTAGTAACTTTAAGGGCCCACTGATAAGGCGTTAAGAGTTCGCCATTGTAAAATGCCACAAGTAGAATTGTTACTGTCGCAATATGTCCCAGAAATAGACTAAGATCAACATAGTTTGAAAGTAATCCTTCAATATATTCAACATATTCAATATATTGCTAGTTCCTTGGCATCCCTTCTATAAAGTAGATTGGTATTAAAACTACACAAAACAAACGGGATAGCCATCGTAATGAATGATTATAATTTTTCGTTGTCGAGATTTGAATGATATCCTCTTTTTCAATCACAATAGGCTTACGCAGAGGCTTTTTGATTCTGATTTCCCCAGGTGTTACTGTGACAGCATCGGGGCGATTAAGAAGAAATATTATAGGCAGAAAGAACTTAACAAGGCCTGAAAATATAATCAAATAAGAGTCTTCAGGAGTATATGCCCATAAAAGCGAGGAGGCTATTAATGTGGAAAAAACGGTTATTAAAACCCGCGATAACCACCACCAGTCAAAGAGACTGGCTTGCACTTTAAGAGTTCTGTTTTCCTGGAGATCCGCGGGAGAGGAGCTTAATTGAATATTTCCATTTCCCCATTTAAAATCCGGGAGGCAACCTTCATGCATTTGATTCCGGAGGGAGTTTTTTGTCGGGCACCATCCTATCAGCTTTTTTATGTATCTGGACTCCCGGCTCATAGTTCTTCATCCTTTTCTCCAAGGACATACAACTTTTGCTGTCCCTTTTCTCTTTTCATGTACATTTTCATATGGTTTTTCTTCTCCCAGTAAATTAGCTGGAAATAGAAGCCCCACATAAGAATCAGAACTCCTGTAGTGAAAGAATACAGAGCCTGATCGTTAAGAAGATAAACTGCATAAGACGAGATATAGGGCAATAAAGCCATGAACAAAGTGAAACACAAAAATAGGAATAAGATCACGCAGGCAAACGTTCTTCTAAAGGAAGGAGAAACGACAGGATTTCTTTTCACGGCATCGTATTGACGCATCTGTTTTTTCCAGCCGAGTAAATAGATCGGTAAAGAAAGTGAAAGGCCAAGAAGGAAAGCCTCTGTATTTATACCTTTTTGAAATAGGTTTATATAAATATAAATAAAGATAATTGGTAGCAAGAGGAGTTGGGTATCAAGCCTGGAATGCTGTTTAGGAATATTCAGACTTCTTGTCTTTTCTCCTCCTGATCGGTCATTTGCTGCAAAATTAGCAGAACTAATTCGGGTTTCAGCTTCAAGTGCTTTTGCATTCGGACACCAGCCCATCAACTTTTTTATGTTTTCAACTATAAGGCTCACATTTCTCCCTCATTTTCCCCAACAGCATACGTCTTCTCGAAGCTATTTTCATGTTTTATATAAATTTTCATGTGATTTTTCTTCTCCCAGTAAATTAGCTGGAAATAAAAACCCCACATGAAAAAACAAAGAATTGAAAGTTCAAATAAGGCTAAGTTCCAGTGTGTTAACATATAAGTGAGCAACGTAATCGGAGCAATAAAAACTATGATTATCAAAAAAATCCAAAGATATGATAATTTAGAGACATTGCGGGCAATAGGTTTTTTTGCAATGTCGTTGAACCGCTGAATCCGCTCATTCCAGTGAAATACAAAATAAAATAAGGGAGGTAATGGTGCAAAAAGGGATGGGAGAAGGCCCATGTGATTGTATATAAGGAAATGAACAAATGTTAAAAAAATAGCAAATAGAAGTATTTGATTACTTTCTCTCTGGAGCCATCCAGGATTCTTTAAACAGCTGTTATCTCCCCTTGCTCTGTCCGGAACATTGGAATCAAAGTTTTCAAGGCCAATATTCCTTCTAGCTTCATATGCTTTTGCATTTGGGCACCAACCCATTAGCTTTTTTATGTATTCGACTTTAAGGCTCACATTTCTCCCTCCTTTTTCCCAAGAGCATATGTTTTTTGGAAGCCATTTTCAAATATTATACAAATTTTCATGTGATTTTTCATCTCCCAGTAAATTAACTGGAAATAAAAGCCCCACATAAAGAACCAAAGAATTGAAAAATAAAATGCCGGTATCGATGGAATGCCAAAGTTGAACATATAAGAGAGAACTATAAGAAGAGATGTGAATAAAATAGTAAAAATTATGAATAGTAAACCTGGAAGATATTTTTCTTTAGAGCCATAACGAGTAATAGGTTTTCTCGCAATGTCGTTGTATCGCTGCATCTGTTTATTCCAGCGTAATACTAACTGAGATAAGGCCACTAAAAATCCAGCAAGTAAATAGAGCAGGTTCAGATCTATCAGATTAATCATCAGGAGATACACAAACGTTAAAAAAATATCAAATAGAAGAATTTGATTACTTTCTTTCCGGAGCCATCCAGGGTCCTTTAAATCTCCATTTTCTCCCCTTGCTCTGTCCGGAATATCGGAATCAAAACTTTCAAGATTAGCGTGCTGTCTGGCTTCATATGCTTTTGCATTTGGGCACCAACCCATTAGCTTTTTTATGTATTCGACTTTAAGGCTCATATTTCTTCCTCTTCTTCCCCGATAGCATATGTTTTTTGGAAGCCATTTTCATTTTTGATATGAATTCTCATGTGATTTTTTTTCTCCCAGTAAAATAGCTGAAGACAGGTTCCCCACATAGTAAGAATCCAGGTTGCTGCAATAAAAGAATACATTGATTGAGAGTTAATAGAAGAAGGCGTGTAAGACAAGAAAACTATAGGTGGGATACTCAAAAACAAAATTAGGGATAAGAAAACAAAGAAGAGTACTATTTTAGAGATATAACGAACGGTGGATTTTTTTGCGGCGGCATCGTATTCACGTATCTGATTTTTCCAGAAAAGCAAATTTATCAGCAAAGAAAACAAAATGCCCAAAAAGAAGAACTCAAAATTTACACCCTTTACTAACAGCATAATTGTGTAGAGAGGAGTTAAGAAAAGGGTTGGTAAGAGTAGTCTGACATCAAGCCTGGAAAAACGACTTGAAGTCCCTGGATTCCTGGCCTTTTCTCCTCCAGATTGATCATATAATTCAAAACTAGCAGAGCTAATCTGGGACCCAGTTTCAAGCGTTTTTACATTTGGGCACCATCCCATGAGTCTCTTGATGTGTTCCAGAGTCATAGCATCTCTCCATTCATGCATTTACAATGTAGATTCCCGGCATTTTGCGCCCGTACACAATTATTATTTTCCCATTCCTTTTTTCCCAGTACATATCTGTAAGGTAATACAGAAAAGCCGTCAAACAAAAGCCAGATAGAAATGCTATAATGTAATTCCAACCAAGCGATGAACTCAAGGAAAGCAGCAATACAAGGGCAGCTGAATCAAAAAAATCAAAGTAATACAACAACGCTGTCAAACAAAAGGCAGAGATAAAAAACAAAATAAATCCCCAGTTGGATTGTGAAAATAAGAGATACAGTAATATCAGTGAAAGTATGAGATTTACAGCTTTCCATTTTGGAGACCTACCAGCCATCTTAATTTTTTTGCCTGTATTCTCTATATTATCCAGGTAATGCCAGTTCCAGATGCACAAGAGCAGGTTAAAAATGGTTCCGATAATTAACCCAAATATGAAACCTTTCTCCATAGGATGAATGCCCAGAAATCCAATTCCCAGTACAGAAAAAAGAGTCAATCCAGAGGATATTACTAATGCTCTATTATGGCGTTTGTTCCACCAACCAGTGGGTAAAACCGGAGGATTTCCAGAGTCTCTCCCTTTATCTTGATCATTTGCTTCAAAATGTTCAGAATGGTTACAATGCTGAGTCTCAAGCATTTTTGCATTCGGGCACCATCCCATCAGTTTCTTGATATATTTCAGGGTCATGGTTGTTACTCCGCTCCCGCATTTACGATACAGATCTCTGACATTTTACGGTCATACACAAGCACTATTTTTCCATTCCTCTTTTCCCAGTATACATCCGTAAGGTAATACAGAAAAGCTGTCAAACAAATGCCGGCTATGCCAGATGAAAATGCCGTGTTGAGTGAACCTAAGTAAAAAAGAAACACCAGGGGAGTTGGATCAAACTTAAAGTAGTACAACAAAGCTATCAAACAAAAAGCAGAGATTAAAAACAAAAGGAATCCCCAGTTTAATTGTGAAAGTAAGAGATACAGAAATACCAGGGAAAGTATTAGATTTATAACTCTCCATTTTGACGATACGGTTATAATTTTTCTTTGTCTGCTTGAGTTCTTTATGTCATCCAGATAATTCCAGGTCCAGATACAGAGGCTCAGGTTAAAAATAATTCCTAAAATTACCCCGGACATGAAACCTTCATCCATGGGACTAACTCCCTTGAATCCGATCCAATATACGGAAAAGAGAGTAAACACGGAGGAAGCTATTAATGACCTATTATGACGCTTGTTCCACCAGCCTGGAGACGAAATAGGGGTATTTCCTACATCTTTTCCCCCGGATTGGTTATCAGCTTCCAGATATTCAGGGCAGACGGAATGTTGGGTTTCAAGCATTTTTGCATTCGGGCACCATCCCATCAGTTTTCTTATGTTCTTAATTAACACATTCATAGTCCCTCTTTCCCCCATTCCAGCTTATTCCCACTGAAATTGTGAACAAGCACCTTTTATCAAGAAAACTCATTCTGTCATATAAATTCGGTACCTAGAGTCACTATCATCCTTTAATATAGAGAACAATGCCAATTAAAAATAAAACAGTCCCTATTCCTACCATGATCGATGATACTTTATCCTTTAAATCTAGAGCAAGTGACGAGACTGACACTAAAGAACCTAGACTTGTAAGTAACAATCCAATTCTTTTCATACGACTAAGATTGTTTCCAGGTTTTTCTCCAGACCTATCATATACCTCAAAATTTGCAGGAATATTTTGAGATCCGGTTTCAAGTGCTTTTGCATTCGGGCACCATCCCATAATCTTCCTTATACTTTTTGTGAATACGTTCATTGCTATCTTTTCCTCAGTTTTATCTGGGCTTTAGTCAGGCCTATTCAATCGATTCTTTTAATTTCTCAAATAATTCATCAGCTATCTTTGTGGGATCTTCCGTACTCTGGAGTTTGAGCTGCATCTCTTCTGCAAAGTCCCAGAGAAGTTCAATGCATTCTCTGTACCTCTCGCAAGACCCGCATTCACCTTCGTGTTCGTACCAGACTTGCATTCCGTGTTTTGCCGAGACAAAGATTATTGCGTTGGCTTTGAAAGGGACCGATTTTCCAAAGAGTATCCCCTTTTTTGAGTCCAGTTTTTCTACTTCGATCCTGTTTGCACTGGCCATTTCAAGCAGGGTTTCTTCAATGCGCTTATCCATACTAAGAAGGGCTCGCGAGACCGCCTGCCTGGAGACTCCGAAACGCTTTGCGATATTGATATTCGGAAGCCCGTTTCGGCGCAGAACCCAGAATTCAAACTGTTTTTCACCTGCTGGAAGGAACATATGTAAACATCTGAACGTTGACTATATATAACTTTCTGCTCTGAAAATTTTTGAAGCTATTTGTCTAAAAAAATTCTTCTCTCTAAAGATAATTCTAAAATCTTATTAAAAGCAGTTTAATGACCTGACCATAAAAAATATATAGAAACTGATTAAAGTTTAATCAGAGCTTTATATATTTTTACAAATATATTTGTTAAATCCCATTTTTAAAATTATAAAATGAAAATGTAAAATCAATAGGGATGTTTTATGCAAAAAGATAGTGATTTTGAAATAAATCCTAAAGTTATATATCTTTCTGAAGACTCAATAGCCGAAAATGAAAATGAAAAAAACAAGAAAGAAACTGAAGAATTTGAAGCCCAAGCTGCAGCATCTATTGATTCCAGAACCTATGAACACTCTTCTTTTTTTCTCGGTATACCTTTGATTATTATTATTGGGGGTATAAGAAGCAGTTATGAAAGTGTTTTCTCCATTGAATATAAAGGAAAAAACGTAGTTGTACTATACAATGGTATCTGCCTTGTCTCAGTAGCGGACAGACTTTTTATTCACGGAAAATGGGACAAGGGAAAAAAGCTGGGAATACTGGGAAATGTCGTTATTGCGGACAGGATTGAAAATTTGAGTTTTGGGCTTGTCTTCAGTAGTAAATGACTTTTACATGGCAATTTAATTATTTAGCATAATCTTTGATAGCTTCTCATCAATATATAACGATTCAGAGTTAACATGTGACCAATAACTAAATTTTCAAGACACCAGTGTAGAGTCAATCATCAAGGATCCAATAATTCCGAATAACTACAATTGATTTTATACGACATTTTGTTGTTGACTCAACACTAGCTGTTATACTTCATGTTTTTTCTTTTGGTTTTGAGTTTCTTTGTCCAAGTTTGTAGTTTTCCTTATAATAGTTTTAATGGAATATTGCTTGCAAGCAAGTATCCCTATTGTTGTGGGATGATATTTTGAGATTTCAGGGCTATATACTTACAAGCAAGCAGTATCCTATTTCCTATTTTATACTATATATAACTTTCCAGTAAACGGGTTAATATTAATCTCCTAAAAAGTAAACCTGCCTGGATTAAGTTAAAAAAGATTAGAAATAAGAGAGTAAATAGCTCTTTTCTAAGTTAAAAGAGAGTAGGCCTGATAAGGAAACTCAGGACTCAACTAGTTGTTCAAAATTTCTTTAAATTGCTGACTAAAGATGTTCTTATAAACCAAGCACATCGTCCATGGAATAAATTCCTGTTTTTTGCCTGCAGATCCATTCGGCTGCACGGACGGCACCTTTAGCAAAGATCTGGCGGGAATGAGCCATATGCTTGATCTCAATTCTTTCAGAATTCCCCGCGAAAAGAACAGTATGGTCACCTGTGATATCTCCGGCGCGGACTCCATGAATTCCAATTTCTTTTCCGCGTGGGGCAATACCTTCCCTGCCATAGACATATTCCTTTCCGCCGAGAGCTTCACTTATAATGTCGGCTGCCCTAAGGGCGGTTCCGCTTGGGGCATCTTTTTTCTGATTGTGGTGAGCTTCAATAATCTCGATATCATAATCTGCAAGATATTTTGCCGCTTCCCTGATAATCTTGAAAAAGACATTAACGCCTACCGAATAGTTGGGGGAAATGACGGCACTTACCTGGCCTTCATGAATAGCTTCATCAATTACTGCTCGCTGCTCCGGAGTCAGCCCTGTGGTTCCTATTATTAGATTTACCCCGGCTCTGGCTGCTATTGGAGCGTTAACTACGGTTGCACCGGCTATAGTGAAGTCGATAAGGACATCAGCCTTGCTTTCTTTCAGAACAGTTTCAAGGTCTTTTACGTCCGAAACCTTGACTCCCAGGTTCCCTACGCGGGCAAATTCTCCTATGTCCTTTCCGAAATTGTTGATGTCAAAAGCAGCAACAAGCTGCATGTCCGTAGAGTTGGTAACATTCTCCACAATTAAAGAGCCCATCCTGCCGCAGGCTCCGAGTACTGCTACGTTAATCATTCTATAACCCCCAGTTTCCTGAGTTCATCTGCAACCTTCTGAGCATTTGTCTCACTAAGGGGCGCGAGTGGAAGCCTCAGTTGCCCGCTTGCCAGGCCTACGAGTTCCGCAGCTTTTTTAACTGGGATTGGGTTCGTTTCCAGGAAAAGAGAGCGAATCAGAGGGGCAATTTCAAAATGGATCTTCCTTGCAGTTTCGTAGTCTCCGGCAAGAGCTGCATTTACCATTCTGGACATTCTGTCAGGTACTATATTTGCAGCAACAGAAATGACTCCTCTGCCTCCTACGGAGAGAATAGGAAGAGTCAAATTATCCTCACCTGAAATAACCACGAAGTCTTCATCTACAGTATTTTCCAGAATCTGGGAAACTTTCCCGATATTCCCACTGGCTTCTTTAATTCCCACGATATTTTCAACTTTTGCAAGTTCGACAATGACTTCGAGTGGCATGTCCTGTCCTGTACGGGAAGGGATATTATACATAACCATAGGAACATCGACTGCTTCTGCAATTTTCTTAAAATGCGCAAGCAGCCCCGCAGGATTTGGCTTGTTATAATAGGGAGAAATCAGAAGTACACCATCGACACCCGCATCTGCAGCGTGTTTTGTAAACTGGAGGGCTTCTCCTGTATTATTTGAACCTGTTCCTGCAATTACAGGAACTTTTGAACATTCCACTGCAATATCTATGACTTCTTCATGCTCAAGTGCAGAAAGAGTTGCGGATTCGCCGGTAGTGCCACAGGGCACAATCCCTGCAACTCCTCCCTCTTCAACAAATTCAATATTCCTTTGTAAGCCTTCCCTGTCAATCCTGTCATCTTTCGTAAAAGGAGTTATCAGGGCAGGCATTGTTCCTTCAAACATTTCAGATATCCCCGCCTGTGTCCAGAAGTAAATCTTCTGCTCAGTATACTTTCATGCGTGCAACTTTTCTTGTGACGTAACCTGCAACCCTGTTCCTTATGACTTTGCTTTCAATGGTCGTATACTTTGTCACAAGAGCTTTGTTAGTTTCAAAGTCTTTTGTAAAGACATCCCCGTGGTTCTCAATCAGTCGGAATGCGATTCTTTTTATGTTTGTCTGTCTTATATTTCCCATCGTATCTCCTCTTAGATGTTTTTGCTGCTTTTAGTCCAGTTATTCAATTCTACTTCTAGTTTATCTCACATGTTTTCCTGTGAATTCTGGTTAACGTGAAGCCCGAGGTAAAAAATAGTTGTTTGATGTCTATTTTTCTTCTCTGGAATTGATAAGTTTAGCGAAAACTGGATATAATAATTTGATTGATCATGATTTTGTCGACTAATAAGGTCACTTGAGATTTATAACTTTTGGGGTCGACACTCTGGCCTAAACCTGTGAGGCTTATCATTCCTTTTCTCAATTACTTGAGTGTGTAATTAGATGCTGACAATTCTCCTTTGAATATATACTTTTTGCAGCATCAGTGCAACAGCTATAGTTAGATTCTGGGTACAGTTTTGTTATGTGACATTTGGATATATCCTTTAAATATTCTATACCTTTATGTGACATTTAGATAAATCCTTTAAATATTCTGTACCTTCATGTGACATTTAGATATATCCTTTAAATATTCTATACCTTCATGTGACATTTAGATTATCCTACATTAAATATCCAGTACCTTTATGTATTATATCTCTTATTTTCTCTTTACATAGTCTGTTTTACCAAGAAAGCGGTCAAGAGTCCTTGCGTTAGTGAAAACACGCTCTCTTATCCCTTTACGGTTAATAAAGAGTCCTATTAATACTAAAAGTAGCCCAAGATCAGGTTTTGCTTCGACAGCAACTGCTCCTATCAAAACCATGGAAGAAGCTGCAAGTCCCTTCATGGCTCCTTTCCTGTAAGAACGGTAACCTGTTCTTTTAAAAATCCGGATATCCCGAAGGGTCAGGAAAAGAACTACAAAATAAGCAAACATTGCAATTTCTAGATACATTCTTTTCTCCATCTTCTGTTTTTAATTTTGTCTTCCTGCTCCTTTATCGGATTGAAAATATGAGTCTTATTTCTTTTTGTTCTTTTATCCCGGCTATACTTAATATCCTGATTATTTTTCAGCGAGCAGGCGAAGATTGATCAGTATACCAGTGTAAGCAAACAGATACACATTAAGTATATTACATAATATAAAACCAGCAGGTTTTGAACCTGCTGGTAATTTTGAGTTGTAAAGATAACTAGGAGAATATAATTTATGAGGTATTTTTTAGACTTATTTTTTCACTAGTGTCGCGTAAATCCTTAAGGATTGAATGATTCTGCGTAGTTGTAATCGATATTATACGACGTTTTGCTGTTGACGTAACACTATACTTTACAGCATATTCAGATTGAGTAGTCCGCTTAGGAATAAAAGTCCGAGAAAAAGGGGTTGATGAATGAAGTATATGACCAGAGAATGTTGCCCCGTTCTTGAAAACAGCCTGATAAGGGGATTTTTTCCAGTATAGGGGATTTCAAACTGCCTTTTTCCGCCGGAGTACAGAAAATTACCCAGGAAAACTCCTGCTAGCAATACCCCAAACCAGGGAAATATAGGAAAGTAATCAAGGGTACTGAAATTTTCGGGAGTAAAGCCTAGCCAGAGCAAGCTGGAAAATCCAAAAGTCATATTCCTCAGATAAAGCCCTATAAGGCCGAAAAACAGGCTAAATAGAAGGTTTTCTTTCCCATAATCCAGAAAGGGATAGACGAGTATTGCCGAAACCCCAAAAAAATGCAGGATTCCAAAGACAATATACTCTTCAGGTAAAAAGATCCAGGTTATAACTGTGAGCAAAAGCCCCATTAAATAGAGTTTTATTCCTCTTTTCAGGTACTTATAAAAATTTTCTGCTTCATTTCCAGCAAACTTTTTTTTAAGGGCTCTTGAATGGCTTATCGAAAGGGCCGCTCCTGAGATCAGGATGAAAAGTAAAGCTGAGAATCTGCCTGCATATAGAATAAAACCGGACCTTAGCTGAATATTTGCAATATCGAAAAAGTCCAGGTCATAGAGAAAATGATAAAGGAGCATCAAGAGAACAGCAAGTCCTCGCAGACAATCAATCTCCCAGAAGCGGTCTGCATATCTGGCCATAAATTTTTCTCCGGAGCGCATCAAATTCCATTCATAAAGAATGGATGTCTTCTTTTAAAGACGTATATTTATAATTTCTGGTTCATTCAGGAGAAGGCTAAGGTCTCTTACTCTTTAGTCTCTTACTTTTTAGTCTCTTACTCTCTAGTCTCTTACTCTTTTATGTAATGGCAATAGAGGCTTGATTCCTTCAGAAATTTCGATCAGCATGTCTACTCTGCCAGATAACTTCTCTTGCAACAGGAAAAAGGCACTCCTTGTAAGCAAATGGCTGCGTAAATAGTCAGGACTGAGTGTTTACTTCATTTCTATTAAGAATTAAGATTGTTCCTATTAATATCACTTCTATCAAGAATTAAGATCACTTCTATTAAGATCGAATACACTAACTTTCATGGGCTTCTTCAAATCAACGTTTACATTGTCTTATATCAATCCAATTATGGTTCCTGCATGTGGGAGTATCCCAAACAAGAACACATTTATTGAGCCGTGAATCATTACCACAAGGGGAAGACTTCGGGTTCTATAAAATAAGTATCCTAAAAAACCTCCTAAAAGGAAGGTATATGCCATTTCGTAAGGAGTGCCGTAAGTAGAATGCATTATCCCGAAAAGGAGGCTTGAAAGAAAAATTCCCCAGGCTGGTCCAAGGAATTCTTCCAGGCTTGTCTGGAGAATTGACCTGAAGATGAGTTCTTCTATAAGCCCTACAATAAAAACCATTATAATTATGAGTATCAGCAGGTTTCTCAATGAGAGATCTGGTATCAGTTCTCTGGCCCCTATCATTACATATTCTACCTGTCCAAAAACTAGGCCTGCAAGAATAGATAGAGGAAGGTAGATCCATATCCTCTTCAGAGTGTCTCTTTTTTTCTCATATATCACTTTCTGATGCACGGTAGCAAGAGTTATTGGAATTGCCATGGGTGCATAGATAAATATGAATGAATAAAGATTTCTCTCAAAAAAAACTGGCATTGAAAAATTTACCAATCTGAAAATTGTCAGAAGCAGGAGGGCCTGGTAGATTTTCCTTATTTGAGTCTTTTTCAGAACTGATATTGAATATGAAAGCGAGAGCAGAAGTAAGGTATAAGCTATTGAAGCTTCTCTTAACCTTCCCCCGAAAATCAACAATTCGATAAGAGTAATTGCAGCTACAGGGATTCCTGCATAAATTCTCTTTTTCAGGAACCCGCTTTTTTCTTCATTTTTCATTTTGAGCATTTTCCCGAGCTCCGGCAGAGAGGCCTTTCCTGCTTCCAGCTCTGAAGATATAAAATCCGAGATTGCCATCTTCAGGCCTCCTCAGTAACATTAATCCAGAGATGCAGGTTCCGGTAAGGTATGGTTTTCTCAGTTTCATTAAAGAGCAGAAACTCTAGTTTCATATTCTTTCCTTCAAGAGGTGGCGTAAAATTAACTGGTTGTTCCCAGGACATATTATTCCCCAGGCTTATCTGTTTCTTACTTTCCGGAAGCGACCTGTTTTCGAGCCTTACATCTATTGTATAATCCATTGGCCTGTACTCGTGGTTTATGATCCCTACAGTGACTGTTCCTTTTTCTCCCTGTACAAACTCTGTAGGATAGTCTCCGATCTTACTGTTGTTTCCAAGAATATAGAATTCGGTAAAATGCTCTCCCTCTTTAGGGTTTCCTATAATGTAGGCGAGGCTTCCCATGGAGGCCAGAATAGAAAGGACAAGGATAACCGCAATAACTTTATCAGTTTTCGATTCGGTCTTTTCAAGAATTCGGGCTTTCATGCTAAGGTAACATTTTTTGAATGAAACTCCAAAGGCTTCGGTTTCAGGCAGCAGTCCTCTTCTGTAATATGCAATTGCACACATCAGGAGAGTAAAAATTGAAAATTCTGTCAGCAGAGGAATCTCCCTGATACCCCAGCTGGAATAGTTCAGGCCAAGTCCCAGTAATGGGGCGATTGAAATACTCAGTCCGAAGGAAATTGCAGCTCTCTCAATTCCGTCAAGATCTTTTTTTGCTGGGAAGAGAGCTCCAGTGAGCGCATAGCCCGGCAAGAAAAGCACAATAATAATTCCCAGGTACGTGCGCAGGAAACTGTCGCTAAGTACAGGTACGAGTATGAAGATGTTAGTAATAAACACAAAACCTGCAACAAACAGCAGGTCCATGGAAAGTTGTCTATTTCCGGCCATTATACCACTAATAAAATTATTTCATACTGTGTCCTCTTTGAATTTATATCTATGCAAGCCTTTTACTACTAAACACTTCTCATTTTATTCATAAGTATAATTTGGTCTTTCAGATGGTCTTTTTAGGTGGTTCTTGCAGGAAAACAAGGGAGAAAATGCCTTTCCGTTCGAATTTAATTTTGCTGGTATTGTTCTCTATTTATGAAATTCAGTTTTGAGGATAATTTTACTTCTTTCTGAGCTCAATTTTCTGAAAAACACCTCAATTTCCAAATTTCTTAGACTCCCCCTTTATTGATTAGGTCTCTTTGTATGAAAAATTTCCCCTCTTTTGAAGAACTTTTTTCCTCTTTTGGAAGAGACCTTTTCCAGGCTGTGTCATATTTTGTACACTTCAGGGAAGTTTTAGCTTTATTTTATAAACCTTTGGGCGCGCACAGAAAATTTTATTTTGTATTTTTCCCTTTCTGCAAGCATGAAAGTGCTGGTTACTGGAGGAGCAGGTTTCATAGGCTCCCACATAGCTGAATATTTTGCAGAAGCAGGACATACTGTCAGGATTTTGGATAATCTTGCCACAGGTTTTCTCAGAAATATTCCGCAGTATAAAAACATCGAGTTCATTGAGGGAAATATATGTGACTTTTCCTCAGTCGAAAAGGCGGTTTCGGGCATGGATTACGTCTTTCACGAAGCTGCCCTTGTATCCGTACCTTTAAGCTGTGAAAAACCTGCTGAAGCTTTCCAGATTAACACGCTTGGGACTCTTAATGTACTGCAGGCATGCGTTAAAGCCGAAGTCAATAAATTTGTGACAGCGTCTTCAGCTGCGATCTATGGAAATAACCCTATACTTCCAAAACAAGAGAACATGTATCCTGAACCGTCTTCCCCTTATGCTATTTCTAAACTTGATGGAGAATATCTGGCGAGGATGTTTTATGAAGACCACGGTCTTCGTACTACTTGCCTGCGTTATTTCAATGTCTACGGTCCTCGCCAGGACCCAAAATCCCCATATGCAGCCGTTATTCCAATTTTCCTTGAGAGAGCGAAACTGGGAAAGGACCTTGTTATTTATGGAGATGGACTTCAGAGCCGAGATTTCGTTCATATTAAAGATGTAGTCAGGGCAAACGCCGCGGCTCTTGAGCATGGGGATGGTCAGGTCTTTAACGTGGCTATGGGAAAAAGCGTGACAGTTCTAGAACTTGCCGAAAATATTATTAAGTTAACTGGCTCTTCTAGCAGGATTGTGCATGCCGCTTCAAGGGCAGGTGATGTTCGGGACTCAAAAGCAGATGTCTCAAAAATCTCAAGCTGGTGGAAAGGAGAAATCGAGTTACAGGAAGGGTTAAAAAGCCTGATTTGATAGGATTGTAAGAGCTCTTACTTTCTAATCTAAAAACGAAAGCTGCTATCGGTTAGACAGCGGCTTTCTCATTGGTTCAAGCAGTTTCTTACCTTAAGTAAAGGTTCCAAGTTGAGTTTTCAGTGTACTATCTAAAATTTTTATATGATCAAATCTACAAATTCTTAAAAGAAAATATTCAGTTAGGATGACTGAGTTATATAATCTCCAACTCTTTAATTGAGAGCTCTCAAACTGCAGAGATGCAGCTTAAAGACTGTATTATATGCTATTCGCCTGGAAATTTGAGAGCTCTTTCTGTTAAATATCTTTTCTGCCTGATATTGATATTTAAGTTTCCAGTTGTTTTGGTGCACTCACATTTACCCATAGATGAAGGTCTCTATAAGGCACACTTTTCTCAGTGTCATTAAAGAGCAGGAACTGAAGCTTCAGATTCTTTCCCTCAACAGGAGGCATAATAGTAACTGGTTCTTCCCAGGTAGCGTTATGGGCAAGATTGATATGCTTCACATTCTCCGGAAGGAACAGTGATTTATTTTCAAGTTTTATTTCCATTGTGTAATTTACAGGCCTGTATTCATGGTTTACAACTCCAACTATCACGGTTCCACTTTGCCCGAGTGTGTAATTTGTAGTATAATTATCTGCTTTTCCTTCAGGTCCAAGAAGATAGAACTCTGTGAAATGTTCTCCTTCTTTTGGGCTCACAACCACATAAGCCAGGGTTGCTATGGACAGGAGAATGGAAATTATCAGGAAAACCGTGAGAGCTCTATCCAGCTTTGAGTCTGAAGTTTCCATGATCTCGCCTTTGAGCGAAAGTGCTGCTGCTTTGAAAGAGATATTAAAAGCCTCGTTTTCTGGGAGACTTATCCTTCTAAGATATGCAAGTCCACACATAATAAAGGTAAAAGCGGACAGACTTATGAGAATTGGTAGAGTCCTGATTCCCCATGGAGTATAATTAAGACCAAGGCCTATTAGTGGCACAACTGCAATACTCAGTCCGAAAGAAAGAGCGACCCGTTCGATTCCGTCAAGATCAGATTTTGCAGGAAAAAGGGCTGCAATCAGAGCATACCCTGGCAGAAATAACACAAGAGGCAGTCCAAGTATGTTCCGGAACATTGTTTCATTTATTCCAGGAGTGAGCACAAAGATATCTGTTAGGAGCACGAGCCCCATAATAATAAACAGATCTGAGGAAATTTTTTTTACAGTCATGCAGGTCATCCAGCTTATAATAAAAATTATACTCTCTTCAGTTTCATTTAGATGAGTAAATATTTTTCTAATCCATTTTATTCTTTCGATCTATTTTTCCAAGATTTAAAATACTCAAATTTGAAATACTCAGGTTTTTTCTCCGATTTTTGTGCCCATCTTTTCCGATCCACGCTAATTGTCTTCCATTATCCTACAAAGTACTTTCTTCTTTATTTGCAGCTTCCTTTTTATTTCTTTTCCTGAATCTTTTTTCTCAACCTTTCTGGCTGATACTTTTTTAATAGCGTAGCTTAATTAATTTAGGCTCTTCTTTGTTTTATGTGGAATCCTCATAATGTTTTCATAAAAACCAATGCGTTCTCGAATTGAAAATCATCTTACCACAGGGAATGACGAAAAACCTTAATTCACATCGAATATTTTTTATGCTGCTTCACTTTCTTAATAGCTCTCTTTTCCTCTAGCTAAAACAAACTCTATAATTTATTTTATCTCATATGATTCTCTTTATTTCTTATTTCTCAATATTAAAAATTGCGGCAAGTGGTGCGCAGGAATAATAGAGTGTTGAAACTTGAAATATTTCCAAATAAATTCTCAAAAAAATCAAGAAGTTTGCGGGACTGAAAGCTTAAAGGTCTGAGCTTCCATACTATTGATTCTCAAGCTTACTTTTTCATATGTTTGTCTATATTTTTAGAATATGTCAGTTAATACAGATTTTCAATAGTCGATATTTCAATTGTCCAATTTTATGTCTGTACTAACATAGTGTCGAAGCATACTGATGTCTACTACATACTATTCTTTTTAAAGTAGACCTGTCAATAAATTTATATATGTATTTTTCCAGATTTCACTTTAAAAACTAATCTTGTTGTAATGTTTAATAGATCTAATCTCTTTCCAGATTCAACAACTTTCAGGATCTTCATAACTAATCTTCTAAATATATACGTGGCTACACGAAGGGGGGTTATCAAGAATGAGTGATCAGTTACTTATGAAAAGTGGCACAGGGCCTATAATAAATAAAAGAAATTGTACTATAAGCAGAGCCTCTAAAAATGTCACAGTTGTCCTTTCTGCCTATAATGAAGAAACATCTATAGGAAGTATTGTACTTCTCACCAGGCTCTATGCTGATAGGGTGATTTTGGTTGATGATGCCAGTTCAGATCAAACAGCAGAGATAGCAAAAAAAGCCGGGGCTGAAGTGATGATAAACAAGACTAGTAGGGGCAAAGGTGCGTCTCTGGAAACAGGTTTTGAAGCTGCAGTACATCTCGGCGCTGATGTAATTGTGACAATGGACTCAAGAGGTCGCCATAACCCTGAAGACATCCCAAGGCTCATTGACCCGATAATAACAGGAGGTGCAGATGTGGTCAATGGGACTCGGTATTTAAACAAGATGAGCAAGAACACTCCTGTTTACCGCCGTGTTGGGCAAACAATTCTGGGTAGATTTGCTAATAAAAAATCTGACAAAATTAGAGATTCTCAGGTCACTTTTCGCGCCTTTACAGCCTCTAAAAAAGATATTATCTTCGATGCCCGGGACCTGGCAACAGAAAACGAGATGCTTATAAATGCAGACAAATATGGCCTTCGCATAAAAGAAATCGAGATAGGTACCCATTATACCTTTGAAGACCCCATACAAGCTCCAGTTAAGTATGTTCGTGGAGTACTAAGGACTGTAGTCAGGGATATAGAGGCCAATAAGCCGCTATACTTCTATGCAGTACCAGGTTTTGCCCTTGCAACATGCGGTTTTTGTATGGGTGTGAAGTTTCTTGAAGTCTTAGTCCTTGGAATAGAAAGCCTTCATTTCTGGTATGTAATTATAATGATTTTTCTATCTGTTGCCGGAGTATATATGACAGTGAAAGGAATTGTACTGCATTCCCTGGCAGAGGTGGCTCAAACTGAGGCTACATAATACCTGATACACAATTACTCAAGATCATACCTGGGAAAATCGTCAAATAGAACATGTTGAAATGAAAAAATAAGATGTGGAAAACGCTTTTAACGGTGCGCGAAGTAAAAAGTTCAGTTCTCTTTTAGTCCACTTGAACAGGCTTTATTGGGGCTTTCTTAATTGAAGCCTTACTTCATGTTTTCAGGTTTTATTGTTTGAACGAATTCTTCAATTTTTGAATTCTCCAATTATCTTTTTTATCTGTTCATCGCTTTTCAAGATATACAGATAGTATAAACAGACAATTACACCGGAAAAGATAACCAGCAGTATCTGGTTTATTTCTATAATTTTAAGGGCAATAATGATAGCTCCTGCAGGAACAAAAAGAATAAAATTCGAAAATACTATTTTCAGGGCTCTCGAAGTCTTTACTCCGGCATAGGACATCATCTTTAGGCAAAGGTAACCGTATACTGCAATACCTGATAGTGAAAAAAGAATCAATGCCATACGGGCACTTCCGAGCAAGCCGCCGATTATAAGGGAAAGGAGGCGTGTTATCAGGTTGAATAAATTATAATGAAAACCGAAGTGATATTTTTCGACTACTACGTATATAGCAGTTAATGGAGAGGAGATAAACCATACAAAAGCCCAGAGACTAAGAATCTGAGCGTAGATACCTGCTTCTGTCCAGGCTTTTCCAAAAATAACCGTAAAGACGTCGCCGCCAACAATTGTCAGGATAAGTATCGGGAACATGCCTATAACCACAAGCATTCTGAACACATTCTCAACAAGGGAAGGGAGAGTGCCCTCGGTGAAGGCTCTTGAGGCTCTCTGGAAAAATACCTCTGAAATCGAACCTCCAATGAAACTCATCGGCAGCTGCAGAAGGCGAAAGCCGAGAGAATAAAAACCGACTACTGCAGGCGTGAAGAAAGCCGAAAGAAGGAAGGCAGGAAGCTGCCAGGATACTGAGTTCATGAGGGCTCCCCATGTATCTACAAATGAAAACTTGCGGTACTTCTTAAACCCCTCATAAATTTTTTCCCAGCTCAGACTTTTTACAATTAATTTCCTGTCATCTCTCCAGATCTGTCCTCCAAGTACAAATGTTGCAATAGACTGACCGGCAAGGCTTCCAAATATCAACCCTCCTGCTCCAATTTTTTTTGTAACCCCCAGGCCTATCTGTGTTGCAGTACTCGAGAACGAACTGAAAACTTTTGCAAATGAAAGCCTTTTAAAAAGTTTTGTTCTTGTATTCCAGCTATTCAGTGCAAGAAATAACCCGTTTACAAAAATAAAAGGAGGTACAAGCCAGAGATAGTTTCCTATCTGCTGAGAATTTAGAATAGTAACTATTGGTTCTTTAAAGTACCATATGACTGGAAAGGTTAAACCTGTTACGAACAGCACTGCTAGAAAACTCAGTCCCAAAAGGTTTACAGCCTCTTCACTCGATTCAGGTAGCATTATGGAATATTCGTATCTCATGCAGGCAATAACACTGATAATGCTGGTGATAGAAAGGTAAAGAGCCCAAACTCCAAAATCATCAGGCCCATAGAGGCGAGTCAATACAGGAGCAGCTAAAATTGTAAGGATTTGGGCAAAGGTTGTTCCGCCTGCAAGTGTTAGCACATCAAAAACAAAGCTTTCCTTTTTGCTGTTATCAGACTGTTTCTCTGCTGCATCTGCTGTTATTTCATTCATTTCCGGTACCTTAAAGAAATTTCCTTTAGAGCTGAAATCCATTTAGTCCTGCATTTTCAAGCTGCGTCAAAAATTTAAAAATTAAGTTATATTGTGTAATGATGTATGATAATATATGATATTCTCAAGCTGATGCTGAATATTAGGCTTTTTTCCCTCTAGACCCCCTATAAATAAACACCTTGAAATAAATCTATCAGTTTCCTTAGTCTATATAAACATTAACAACTGGAACCATATATTTTCTCCTGACTCCTCCTTTTCTCCTCCGTTATCTTTAAATCCACTCTATTATATTTTTTTATAAATTCTAGCGGGATTCCAGTCATAATGAATATTTTTAACGCAACGTCAGTATTAATTTTTAAAGAATTTCGGCCCCAATACCGATAGGAGACGCCTTACCATCCTCAAGCCCGTTCTAAATTGAAAAAAGTTATTAATTATGCTTGTCTTAGGCGGCGATTTATATTTTTTTCAATGTGTTAATTTGATAGTGTTAATTTGATAGTGTTAATTTGATAGTGTTAATCTGATAGTGTTAATTTGATAGTGTTAATTTGATAGTGTTAATYTGATAGTGTTAATYTGATAGTGTTAATTTGATAGTGTTAATCTGATAGTGTTAATTTGATAGTGTTAATTTTGATTAGTGTTATCTTGCTTATATAGAGAAATTAATCTATCTCAGTGCCTCTGGTGATTATCAACTAATTCCGATCCCGCACCTGGGTTTTTTCAATACCGTGGTTCAATATTGGTCGACCACCAGTTATATATTTCCTCTCCACTTGCAAGCCAGGCTTTTTTGCCGGAAACATATTTGAGGAATTTTTCGTAGTATTTAAGGCCTTCACCATCAATGGATGTATTGTTGTGCCATAGAATTGTGATTACACCATTATACTGTTCAACTTTATCAACAAGACTTTTTGTGAGTTCCCAGGCCGTTTTAACGTCAAGCCGCATGTAACTTTTTAATAACGTCCGGTCCATAACTATGAGAGGAAGCTCAATGATATCTATTTGTTTTCCAGTGTTTATATTATATGGCCTGAAAGGATGACACATACCATTTCTAAAGCCTGCACAATCCGAATACCCAAATGTTGTGTCATACTTAAAGTTTGCTTTGCTTAACAATTCCCATGTGTCCGGTACTTTAAACCTTAAGTAATGATTCCTGTACCCTATAATTTCCTTACCCAATACTTTTTCAAGTCTCTGTTTTTTTTCCTTTATATCTTCCAAGCTTCTGTAAGACTCATGCCCTCCATGCAACCCTACTTCCCAACCATGAGTGGATATATACTTCAACTCGGCTTTGAGATCCTCAATTTCATAATTGAAATCTTTCTCTCCAGGCCTCAAGGCCAGAAAATAAAAGCTGGATTTTGCATTATATTTTGCCTCCAGCTCCATTATTTCTCTAAAGTTCCAGCAAGGGTTAAACTTTTTGCAAATTCTACAAAAAGGCGTCTTTATAGCATCTGTTAAATTTCCTTTAGCAAAAGCTTTGGCAGTTCCAATGATCGTGTAGATCTTTTCCGGATATATCACATCAATATCATGAGTAAGGCAGACTGCGAATTTTTTCCCGTCTGGATACTCAGGGTGTAACCCGTTTTCTACCAGAAACCTGGAAACACTGGGATCAAAAATATTCCTCTGGCTGCTTAAATAGTACGGAAACCTATCGTACTGGTCAGTAAAGGTCAAATTGTATTCTTCTTTTTTGCTAAATAGATCCCAGAGTTCCTCATTTTGTTTCAGTTCCTCGATCATCTTTAATCCTTTTTCCAGATTTTAATGCCCTAACTTGTTTTTTAAATAAATTTTAGTTTACATTAATAAATGTTCGTTTTTATCGCCTCTCCCTATTCCCTTATAGACAAACCCTTTACTAATAAATTCGTCCGGTTCAATTACATTTCTTCCATCTATAATAACTGGGTTTTCTTTGTCTGTAATTTTCTTTACCCAATCAGCCTTTATATCAGAGTATGCACTGTGCCCTGCAAGAATGACCACAGCATCCGCGTCTCTGATAACATTTTCAAGATTATCTGAAATCTCAATTCCTGGATAGTTCACAACATAAGGATCGTGCACAGTAACTATTGCACCTGCCTCAAGGCAGAGTTCCCTGTAAGGTTCTGAAGGCGTGTTCCTTGCATCATCCGAGTCCCGGATGAAAGCCCAGCCGAGCATTGCAATCTTTGAGCCTTTCATTTCCTTTCCAATCCTTTTAAGAGCTGCAACAGTCAGGTTGTACATATGGGCAGGCATAAAATCATTGACTTTTCTTGCGAGCACGTAGATTGAATCTGCACCTTCCGGATAGTCAAGCTGTCCATTACCTATCTTAACTCCTCTCTCCAGGTGGTATGTATCTTTTGTAAGGCAGTGGCCTCCAACGCCTGCCCCTGGCCAGAGTATAGCTCTTGTAATGCCTTCTCCTTTTAGACTGTCTACTCCAGTCCTTACATCGTACACGTTTATTCCCATAGCTTCACAGTAAAGGGCAAGCTGATTGATTGCTGCAATCTGGAGGTCGCGGAAAGTGTTTTCTGCAGTTTTCGTTACCTCGGCTGCAGTTGCACTCATAGGAATTACTTTCCCCACAGTCAATACAGGAGAATAGAGCTCGATAGCCCTCCTGGTACTTGCTTCGTTTATCCCACCCACAATTCTATCATGTTCCCTGATATTTTTTAAAAGCCTGCCTACCATTACTCTTTCAGGGGCATGGGCAAGAGCAAAGTCTTCTCCGGCTTTTAGGCCTGATTCTTCCTCAAGAATCTTTTTTGCCATACCTTCGGTTGTACCAGGGGTAATTGTGGACTCAAGAACTACGAGCATTCCTGGCCTCAGGTATTTTCCTACGTTTCTTATACCTTCAATAAGTGCGGAAAAGTCAGGTTCCAAATCTTTAGGATTTGCAAAAGGAGTTTGGATTGCAAGCGTTACGGCATCAAGTTCTGATATCCTTGAGAAGTCTGGGGTGCATTCAAATTTGCCGGCTTTTACAACTTTGTTAATAAGGTCTTCCAGACCAGGCTCCTCTCCTTTAAGAGGACTCTCTCCACGGTTGAGCATACCAATCTTGTAACTTGAACTTTTTGAATTGCGCTGGAAGCCAAGAACTTTATTGAAACATGGAGCATCTGCGAAAAGAACCGCTGAAGGAATACCTACATAGCCCATTCCAAGTACTCCAATTTTTTTTATCGGGCCTCTTTCCTGGAAAAGTTTTTCTAATTTACTCATGTATATCACTTTCTAAATTGTTTTTTTCAGATCTTTTCAAACCTTTCTCATTTTCAAAAGTTGTCGAGATTTTACTTTTTCAGAGTTTTTTTCGGCTTATTGTCCTACTTCAATTAATCTTCCTTCTTCATAGGATTTTATAGCAGCCATTGCCACTTCAAGGGCATGTTTTCCGTCTTCTCCGCAAGGGTTGGGATTTTTACCCTTCGTAGCACAATCTATGAAATAGGTGAGTTCGTTTTTCAGGGGTTCGCTATGTTCTACTTTGGCTTTTCTTATCCATTCGTTATCGTGTAGCTGTACTGTCTGATTAATATAGTCCAGATAGGCAACTCCCTTAACTCCAATCGCTGTTAGCTGCCTTATCTTGTGAGGAGTCAGCCAGTTTGTTTCCACAACCCCTGCAAAATTATGGTCCATACGCAGGATAATTGAGGCGTGATCTTCAAATGAGTGAATGTCAGCACCTGCAATTGCATAAACACTATTTATTTTCTTGCCGTAAAGATATGAGATCACATCAATATCATGGACACCAATATCCAGGATTACTCCCACGTCTCTTATTCTCGGGTTATAGGGTCCTACTCTTTTGGTTGAGATTGAGACTATCTTTCCCAAAATGCCTGAATTTATGATCTCTTTGAGTTTTATAACTGCGGGGTTAAAGCGCTCAATGTGCCCAACCATAAGGATTTTTCCCGCTTTTTGTGCAGCTGCTATCATCAGGTCCGCGTTTTCAGGCGTATCTGCAATCGGCTTTTCTACAAGGACATGTACGCCTGCCTCAAGAGCATCAAGTACGACTTGCTTATGCAGTTTGGTGGGCACAACCACACTTACCGCATCAAGTCCTTCGGCTAACATTTCCTTATAATCTGTAAAGGCTTTTGTCTTGAACTGCGTAGCCATTGCTTCAACACGTTTCTGGTCTACATCCGAGATTCCGGCAAGCTCCACGTCATTCATTTCATTGTAAATCCTTACGTGGTTCTGCCCCATAGCACCTGTACCTATTACTCCTACTCTAATCAAAAGTTTCACTTCCTGATTCTGAGAATGCGGTGGCTGGAAAACTAATCAGTCCTTTGCATAAAATTCTTTGGTCGCGTCAATTATTTCCTGTAAATCAGTTCTGGATAATGCAGGGTGCACAGGGAGAGAAAGAACCTCGTCGGCTGCTTTTTCTGCGACAGGTAGTGAGTCCTTGTATCCAAGTTCCATGTAGAAAGGTTGCTTGTGAATAGATATAGGATAGTGGACTCCTGTTCCTATTTCTTTTTCTTTCAGGAAAGTTGCCAGTTGATCTCTCTTTTCTGCTCTTACCGTATACTGGTGGAATACGTGGGTGCAGCCGGTTCTTATTACTGGTGGCATAATTCCGGATATACCTTTTAACCCTGCTGAAAGAATCTCCGCATTCTTTTGTCTGGTTGCTGTAAAACCATCTAGTTTTCCGAGCTGTACAAGTCCGATTGCAGCTGCAATGTCAGTCATGCGCAGGTTAAAGCCCAGCATTTCGTGCAGATATCTTACTTTTGAGCCATGGGCCCGAATCATTTTTGCTTTCTCTGCAATTTCCTTATCGTCTGTAGTGAGCATTCCACCTTCGCTGGTTGTCATATTTTTAGTAGGGTAAAAGCTGAATGCTCCTGTTCCGAAGCTGCCCACTTTTTTTCCAAGGCATTCTGCACCATGGGACTGGCAGGCATCCTCAATTACAATAAGCTTATTATCATCTGCAATTTCCATTATCGCTTTCATGTCTGCAGGGTGCCCATAGAGGTGAACAGGTAAAATTGCTCTGGTTTTTGGAGTTATTTTCTCCTGAATTTTTGCAGGATCTATATTATATGTATCTGATTCAATATCTGCAAAAACAGGTTTTGCCCCGGTATACAGGATACTGTTTGCTGTTGCAATGAAACTGAAAGGACTTGTAATCACTTCATCTCCTTTTTCTATACCATTGGCAAGAAGCGCAATGTGCAAAGCTGCAGTGCCAGAGTTCACAGCAACTCCATGCTCACAACCAGTGTATTCAGAAAAAGCAAGTTCAAATTCTTCGACTTTCGGGCCCTGTGCAATCATGCCTGATCTCAGGACCTCTGTTACTGCATCAACCTCTTCCTTACCCATCAGGGGCTTGGCAATTGGGATCATTTTAGAACCTCTTTTAATAATCTTGATAAAACGAATCTTACTTACGATTGATTTTTTATAAGTTTATATCTGATTCAATTCCTTTAAATCTTTGGGGAGTTCTTGTATTCTGGCAGGCGCTCCAATTGCAAGTTTCCAGGCGGGCACGTTTTTTGTCACAAGTGCTCCCCCTGCAACCATTGCTCCTTCCCCTATTTCAACATCGGGAAGTAAGGTGGCGTTTGCACCGATAGACGCACCTTTTCTCAATACAGGACCCTTCAATTCGTATTTCTTTCGAATAGGATATTTATCGTTGGCCAGAACAGCACAGGGCCCAATAAATACATTGTCCTCGATAACAACATTGGTTGGAATGTAGACATTTCCCTGGATGCTTACGTTATTTCCTATTTTTACATGCCCATCTATGATGACATTGGTTCCAATAAGAACATTGTTTCCAATTTCTGTATTTTCTCTAATCATTACGTTATGCCCGGTTTTGAAGTTTTTTCCGGTTTTTACATTGGAAAATATCGTTGATCCAGCCCTTACAATTGAGTTTGGACCTATGGTACACCCTGGAAAATCAAAGTTTTCAATTTCGATGTTTTGCCTAAGGATTTCCATCAGGACCCTGTGTTCAGGGTATCCTAGAATCACATTTTCCATTATTACTGTGTCTTTCCCAATTACAGAGGTTCCGTATATCTTAGAAGAATTGTGAATTTTAAATTCAGTAGAGTTCATTGTTCCCCCCGTCCTTCTGGTTTTTCTTAGCCAGATAAACTTTCTGTTGGAGCATAAAAACATCTGCCTACTTTATGCAGTTTTTCATAATCTTTCATTTCATAATTTTTCATATTCCCGAGAATCGGGCTAATTCAAGCTCTCAGGACAAACCCAAGATATTGTTATTGCTTTTTTTATATTCATTTCTTTGATTTTTCTAACTACCTCTAAATTTTTAGTTTAAAGGGCTCTTTAATTATTTAATGATTTGGTTCATTTTTCTACTCTTCTTTCCTATCTTTTCTAAGAATTATTCAATTATATTCTGCGTTTATATTTTCACAATATAATTTTTAATTTTATTCTTTTGATTGCAAACTCAAACTCATAGTATTTTCTTTATCTATTAAGGACACTTCCTACCTGTTTTCCAAAATTCGAATTTTATGCCTCTTCTCTTGATGTTTATCAATTGTATGAGGAGGATTTTTATATCTTATCGCGTATTTGTTCCTGTAATATGCTAATCAACTCTAGGAGTGCTGACTACGCTTACAAGTTTAATAACGTCCAACTCCGTTTCTTCAGGTATGCTCTCAGTAACTACCGTAACACCGGGAATTCCTGAAGGCGCATCTGTGGCTGCGGCAGTTTTACTTTTATTGCTTTTGCTCAGGGACTTCCTCCCTGCATCGAAACACTGGGAAAGTACGGTAAAGGTTTCTTTGAATATGGGAATTATTCCATTGATGTTTTCCTTTGGTGCAATCATTCTCTTTAAGGTTGTCGCACTATTTTAATGGCTTTTCAGAGGGCTTCCGTCAGGTGTTCGCTCCGATTCCCATCTCGGCAGAGTGCGGCTCTGCAGTTCACTGCCCTTTCTGCTCCACTTTTCTTCGCTCATGAGGGCTGAACTATGGGTAAGTAACAGTAATCTTGTCTCATGAAGTATTTCTGGATATAATCACACTTTTTTAAGAATGATTGTCGTACTTGACTCGGTTTCGGCTGCCGGGGTAATTTTGGTTATACTCGGCAGTTGATGAGTTTCATTTACTTTTTTGGCTCTTCGTTGTTTTGTGTGGATGTCCTCATAATATTCTCATGAAAATCAATGCAGTCTTGAGTTGAAAATAATCTTATCTATACAATAGCGAAGAGCCACTTTTTTCTGGTAGAATACAGTTTATACCTGAATTCTCTGGTTAATTCTCAAAAACGTAAAAAACGCGAAAAGCATAGGGAACTGCTAATATTTATTACTCTATTCTGTCTCCATTATTATAGAAACCAGAGTGAGTTTTTCCTGATTATAATCGAGAGTAAATCTGTAAAGAAGTTCCCGCTATATCGAAGATTTTGCCTTTGGTTTAATTTCCTTTGATCGAATCCTTTCTTTTTTGGAATACGTTAGTGGACGTAGAGAGTTTAAAGGAGAAGGGGGAGAATCCCGAAAAAGAACACATTCATAAACCCATGAATTAATGCAACCAGCGGTAGGCTTCGGGTTCCGTAATATAGGTAGCCTATAACAGCACCCACTAAGGTTATGTAAAATATTTCGTAAATGCTCCCATATCCTGAGTGCATTAACCCGAATAAAATACTTGTGACTATCAACGCTTCCCGGCCGCCTAATACTATTTCTAACCGGGTCTGCAGGACTGACCGGAAGATCATCTCTTCTATAGGGCTCACGAGAAATACCATAATTATGGTGAGATTTATGATGTTAAGGATTGAAAGATCCTGAATAAGAGGATTTTTTCCTACTATGATATATTCTCCTGCTCCTAATAAAAGGCCCATGAATATTGATAATGGAATATATATCCCTATTTTTTTGAAAGTTATCCCAAGCTGCGCGGGAGTAAACTCCTGATTAATGGCTGCAATACTTACAGGGATTGCCAGAAGACAGTATATGAAAATAAGGTTGTAAAGTTTTTCTTCATAGAAGAGAGGCATTGAAAAATCTACCAGACGCAGGATCGGTAGAAGGAGAAAACTCTGATAGGTTTTCTGAATGTCCTTGTTTTTTATATATATTATGGAAAAGGAAAGCCCAAGCAGAACTAATGCATGTATTTCCATGCCTGGGAGTTTCCTTCCCGAATATATCATCAGTTCCGCAAGAGCAATAGCTACAATCGGGATTCCGATATAAACCCATTTGTTTTCGATCTCGGTTGTTTTTTCCTTTAGATTCTCAGACATCTTCGTTTTTATGCCTTCCGGAGTCTCCACATTAGAAATCTCAAATGCTCCCATCTTCACACCTCCTCTCCAACATTTATCCAGAGGCGCAGATCTTTGTATGGTATATTCTTTTCAGTTTCATTGAAAAGCAGGAACTCAAGCTTCATATTATCTCCTTCAACAGAAGGTGTAATCTCAAAAGGTTCTACAAGGGTCTTATTATTGGCAAGCCTGATATGCTGCAGATTTTCCGGAAGAGGCAGAGATTGATTTTTAAGCCTTACTTCCATTGTATAGTCCATTGTTCTGTGTTCATTATTTGTTATTCCTATAAAGTAGGTCCCACTTTCTCCCTGTATATAATCTGTTTTGTAGTCGTTAGCCGTTCCATTCGCCCCAAGAACGTAGAACTCCGTATATGGTTCTTTGTCTTGAGGCACAAGAACGACATAAACTCCAGTTCCTATCAAGATAAGGACAGAAAGAGCTAGAATTATTCTAAGGTTTTTCTCTGTTTTAGATTCCGGCTTTCCTATTATTCCTGATAGCAGGGTGATAGCAAGATTCCTGAAAGGGACCTCAAATTTACTGTCTGCAGGTAGATAGTTTCTTCTAACGTATGCTGTTGCCAACATGATCAGGGTAAATATGGAGATACTTGTTATGAGGGGTATCTCTTTGATTCCCCAGGAGGTATAATTGAGTGCAAGTCCTATCAAAGGCACAACTGAGACACTCATTGCGACAGAAAGAGCTATCCTTTCCATTCCTTCAAGTCCGCTTTTTTCTGGAAAAAGCATGGCTATGAGGGCGTATCCTGGAAGGAAGAGGATCAGTGGTAGACCAAGAGCTGTGCGAATAAGGCTTCCGCTAAGTACAGGAATTAGTACGAAAATATCTGTAAGAATTACAAGGCCTGCTACTAACAACAGGTCAGATGGGAACTTCTGGTTTCCGGCCATATAACTCCTCATAAAACGGTTTTATGTTTTTTGGCTTCCCAGCCTTTTCGTTATTCGGGCTAATCTGCCAATTTCTCTGTTCCCTTATGAGGTTTTTCGGAAACCTTCCGATTTCCTCTTGCCGGCTGCTTTTTAGTCTTCAATTGCGAAGAGTTACGCCGGAAAGGTGAAAGTTGTCCGAGCTTTAATCCCGGTTTTTTTCTTATTTAGCAGAATATATTTCCTGAATTATATTCGTTTTCAAGAATGTTTTAACCCGATCTACTCAATAACTTAGTTGTATAAAATATCTTTCCCTTTTCCTGAATTGTATTTAAAATACTTTTCCCTTTTTTTCTATATCCCTTAAAGAACTTTTAGCCTTTTGAGTATCCCTCTTTCTACTTTTTTAAATATACTTTCGGGGTTGAATCCGCAGGGTTGCAAACGTTGACATCTAACAAGGAAGTCTTTGAGTTCTTATATCTGTATAAGTTTTTCTTTTATTATTCTCTTATTTTTGTAAATAATTGATACCTTTTAAGCTACTATTATGGTTAACAGGCATTTTACATGGGTTTAATTATTTTTCGTTATCGGGGTTACTGGTTAATTATTTTTCGTGTCTAAATGCTTATATAGCTCGTATATTAAAACAGATACAGGTCTTGCATTAAATGCTGTGACTCACTTACGGAGTATTTATGTTCCTTCTTTTGGGTAAAAAGAGGAGAACAAGTCCCCCAATTGATTCTCTGTAAATGTAGCCGTAAAAGACCTTTTGAAACCCTCTAAAAATTATGGAGCGATGACTCTGAAAAATATATTTGCAGAATTTGGACTTTTTACTGATTCTTCCCTAATAAACTATGTTATCAAGGAGACTTCTTACCTTTATCTTCAAAGAGGTAGATGATTGCATATGGCCATTACGATTGCAGCCATGCCTGCTTATAACGAAGCCCATGCCATTGCAGATGTTATCAAGGGTTGCAAAAAATACGTCGACAGAGTAGTAGTTGTAGATGACGGAAGCACCGATAATACTGTCGATATCGCCGAATCTCTTGGCGCCTATGTAGTTCGTCACGAAACAAATAAGGGATATGGAGCAGCCCTAAGGAACTGTTTTGAAACCGCCCGTAAGCTCGATGCAAATGCTATGGTCATAATTGACTCTGACGGTCAACATGACCCCTCCGAAATTCCCAAGCTCCTTGAGCCCTTGAAAAATGGGTTTGATCTGGTAATCGGCTCAAGATTTGTCAATGGCAACGGTAAAAATGTCCCTATTTATCGTAAATTCGGGATGAAAGTCCTTGATATCGCAACCTATATTGCAGGCGGTCTGAATGTAACGGATTCACAAAGCGGATTTCGAGCTTATGGAAAAAAAGCTATTGAAAACATAAATTTGAATGGAACAGATATGTCTGCGGGCTCTGAAATTCTGATTCAGGCCAAGGATTATAAATTAAAGTTTACTGAAGTGGAAATCCATTGCAGATATGATCTTGAGGACTGCTCAAGTGAGCACCCTTTCATACATGGTCCCAGAGTCCTGTTCCGCATCCTTAAAGATATGGAGTACAGACGGCCTTTGTACTATTTCTCTGTTCCTGGCTTGATTATGACATCTACGGGCTTTCTTATGGGATTAATATTTTTACAGGATTTTCTCATGGGAGGATCCCTGCGCTTTGGGCCAACACTTCTGATGGTCATGCTGACGGTTATAGGAGCCTTCATGGTGTTTACCGGAATAATACTGCATGCCATCTCAAGAATGATATTTTTAAACGAGAATATTCGAAAACAGTAATGTTAAAACGGGGCCAATTTGTATGAAATACCCTTTTGTTTCAGTCGTAGTAGGTATTCGTAATGAAGAAAAATTCATTGAAGAATGTATTGAGTCACTTCTTAATCTAGATTACCCGAGAGATTCTTACGAGATTATTATCGTTGATGGGATGTCCACCGACAAAACGCGAGATATTGTACAAAAATATCCTGTCAAACTTCTTTTGAACGAAAAAAAGAATGTTGCTGCGGCAAGAAACCTTGGTGTGGAAAATGCCAGGGGAGAACTTGTCGCGTTTACCGACGGAGATTGTAAGGCCGATACTCAGTGGTTGAAAACCCTTGTCCATGAAATGCAAGCTTCTCCAGATGATGTTGTGTGTTTTGGAGGGCCTAACCTGATTTTTGACACTGATCCTGTATTTGGCAGAGTTGTGGGATATGCCCAGGAATCTTTCCTGGGGTCTGGAGGTTCGGCTCAGTCTAAAAACTCCACAAAAAAGCATTATGTCAGCTCTCTTCCTAACTGTAATGCAATGTACAAAAAAGCGGCAATTAAGGAAGTTGGAGGTTTTGATGAGCGGTTTGTGGTGGGTCAGGACGGAGACCTGAACTACAGAATCAGTAAGAAGGGTAACAAGTTTTTGTATATCCCGAATGCAAAGGTCCTGCACCATAGAAGAGGAACTTTCAAGTCCTTTTCCGTAAGGATGTTTAAGTATGGTGTGTGGATGGCAGAACTTTTCAAGAAGCATGGAGAATTTGTCCGTTGGTATGCTTTTTTGCCTTCGATTGCCATCTTATTTGCAGTCATTTTGCTTATTACTTCTATTAAATTTTTTATTCCAAGCTTGCTTCTTCTTCTTGCACTCATGACTGTGTACTTTATTCTTGTCTTTATTACCTCAATCCAGGTTACCTATAAAATGAAATCAAAATACGGTCTTTTTACCCTTTTTATTATTCCTGTGCAACACGTTGCTTATGGGCTGGGGTTTTTGTACAGCTTTACAAATTCCCCTTTGATCTCAAAAGAGAGTTCCTGTTCAGATATTTAACAATCACGAACGATGTCATTTATTTAAATAGAAACCGAAACACTTGAATATATGTGAAGCTTTTCAGGGCAAAATCTTCTTAATCAATAAAGCCCTGATGAACTCTTGCTGATTTTCAAACACAGAAGTTTGGATGCCAGGTTTGTTAAATTTATTATATGATTATTTAAGGTCATGGAGATAGTATGTTCGGATTAAGTAAAGAAACAGGACTCGGATTAGATAATGACCGTCTAATGAGGTTAATTTCTTTTCTGTTTCCGTTAGCTATAATCTTCGCAGTAATATTCGCGTTCTTATGGATGTTTGCAACCGGAAAGTTCGGTTATGCACTTCGGGGGATATTTACAGGAATACCTGCAATACTTTCCTGTCTTTTCATATTTTTCATTTACAAAAAAGATGTAAGTTTGCACGATATCGATATCTTTCCATCATTGAGTACAAAGTCCCTTGCGTACCTTTTCGGGATATTTTATATTGGTTCCCTAGTTGTACTTTTGCTGTCTCCGGGAAGCAGGCCTCTATGCTATTTCCTTTTTATTTTAGGACTTTATCTGTCGGTATTCTTCCAAATTTTCTCTAAAAATATAAATCCTTCTCTTATTCTGGCGGAATCTATCTTAATCGCGGGAAATTTAATTTTCAGTGTGACTTTAAATTATGATTTCTATGTCGGTACCACAGACATCCTTCCTCACATCTTTATTTCGGAAGTTACTGCACTGACCGGGAAAATAATTCCGACTTCCTTAAGTGATTACGCTTACTTTCCTCTTTATCATGTGTTTATTGCAGAAGCTTCTGAAATCTTGAAAATAAGCATAAAGAACTCACTTTTTGTGGTAACTGCACCTGTCTATGCAATAACCATAGTTTTCCTTTATTACCTTTTTAATTACATAACAAACAACAGGCAGATCTCACTTCTTTCATGTGTACTCTTCTCCGCAAGTTCTACCGTACTCTATTATGGTACAAATGTAATCACTCGCACAATGGCATTCATAATGTTTATTGTATTATTATACCTGATTTATAGTGTCAATTTCAAAAAGGATAAACTTTCCTTAAAAACCCTTTCAGTAATTGTTGCAGTTTTTTTAACTTTAGTTCACAATGTCTCCCTTCCACAGCTTGTTATATTGCTGATCATTCTTCTTGCATCGGAATATGTGATAGGGAATAACAACTATATCAGCAAACCCTTCTTTATACTGCTTAATGTCATTTTTTCCACTTACTGGTTCTTTGTAGCATACATGTTTGTACAGAGGAGCCTGGCTCCCCGTTTGCAGAGCCAATTTTTGGATTCTATAGTTCTAACTGCTGGAGGTTCAGAAGTTCTTCAGGAAAGTTTTACTGATTTAGCAGGGCTTCTGGATAAATCGGTATTTTTATTTTTTGCATTGATAGGAATAGGTTTTCTCCTGAAAAATTACAAGAAAAATTATGCTTCTGTATTAGGGTTATTTGCTCTGTTGACTCTTATATTTTATATTCCCAATCCCCTCAATACGATCTGGCAGTTCAAAGTCCTCTTCAGAGTTGACCGGTTTATGCTTTTCGTTAGTCCCTTTATGGCTTTCATAATGGGGTACGGATTGTATATATTCTGGAATTATATGACTAAGTATTCTTCTAAGAAATCGAACTCTGCTTTCTTAGTGATCTTATTGTTTTCGATTTTTGTTTTAGTCTCTTCGGTCTACAGTATTTCAGATTCGGGTTTTCTTGGTCAAGAAGCAAAACACGAATACTTTACTTCCGAAGAGTTGAGCGGCTTTAATCATATTTTTAAGTATGTTCCTGTCAATTCTCCAACTAAGTCGGTTTACACCGATTATTACGCTTCAAGGTTCTTTTATGTCCCGCTGATTCCTTCGAAATCTGCGGAATTGAATATCTCATCTTACGATAATTACAGAATCGGTGATGTAAATAAACTCCCGGAATACAAAGGTTATATCGTTCTCAGAACCAGAGAGTTTTTCAGGAGCGGATTATACTTTGGCAGTGAGGAAAGCACCCTGAAAGATACTGCCAACTATTTCTATCAGGGGTTACCCAAAAATGAGCTTGAGCTGGAAAACAACCTCAAAGGCCTTGACAAAATCTATTCAAATCCATCGACAGACATTTACATTCCGCATAAGGGGATTTAATAACCCCTTAAATTTATTATTTAAACTCACATTCCAATTTCTAACACTTTTGTATAATTTCAAATCACAAAAGTATAATCATAATGGTTATAGATTAACAAACTGGCCAATATCAAATGATCATTGTCTCAAATTGGCAGGGGTTCAGAATGTGCATTTAAAGATGCTTTTTTTCCAGGTGCCCATTTTACTTCTAGTGTCGAGTCAACAGCAAAATGTCGTATAAAATCGATTGCAATTATTCGGAATTATTGAATCCTTGATGATTGGCTCGACATAGGGTGAAATGGTACAGCATTTGTATGTGAGTATAAGCTTTTACGAATTTTTATTTTCGATTTTGTGGATTTTAGGGTCTGTGATTTACAGCAGACTCAGTACCAAAATCCAGTGATAAACGTGAAATTGAAAATCACTAGATTTTGTAATTGGTTATAATCCATTAAATACGTCCTCTCGATGGAAGTCTTTCGATATCAAATATTGAGTTTGATTGAAGAACGAATTCTTCCTGCAAGTTCATGATTTCAATCGAAAAATACAAAAATCACTAGATTTTGGACCAGAGTCTTACAGCAGACTAAGGAATTAAAAAAGTAGGCTGGAGGGATTGGGACTTATTTCAAAGTCTTCTCCAAAAGCTCTGAGTATATATCCACAGTCTTTTTTGCATGGGCTTCCCAGGTCAGTTCTCTCTGAATTATGCTTTTACGCCCGAGCTTCCCCATGTTTTCTCTCTGGTTTTTATTTTCAAGCAGTTTATTAATTTTTCTGGATAATTCTTCAGGGTTTTTTGCAGGTACCAAATACCCTGTTTCCCCATCGACCATAAGTTCAGGTATCCCGCCGACATCGGTTGCTACAACTGGAACCTCACAGGCAAGGGCTTCGAGTACTACATTTGGTCTTCCTTCAGAAAGGGAAGGCAATACGAGGATATCCGAAGCTGAGATCCAGAGTGGGATGTTCTCATGGTTTACAGGCCCAGTGAATTTAATGTGATCTGCAATTTTGAGCTCTTGTGCTCTTTTTTCCAGACTTTTTTTCAGGCCATCGTCCCTGCCTACCATAAAAAGATTGGTGTTTATGTTCACAAAATCCTTTGCAGCTTCAATAAGGTAGTCCACACCTTTTATTTTTCTAAGGGCTCCAACAAATAGGACGATATTCTTATCTTGTGGCAGGTTTAACAGATTCCTTGCATGTGCTTTTCCTGCAGGTTTGAACTTTACGGTATCAACACCGTTTGGAACCACATGGACCTTTTCTTCGTTTATTCCCAGATTTACTATGTGGAGCTTGAGATCCTCGCTGACAGAAAGAATCTTATCTGCAAAATTCATTGCCTCTATAATCTGCTTTGATGTATAGGAACCTTCATAAGCAACTTTTCTTTCTATTGTCCCGAGTGCACTTATTACAAGAGGGACTTTCCATTTCTTTGCAAGTTTCATCATCCCATACCCGTCAGGATATGAGAAGTGTGCGTGGATCAGGTCTGGCTCTGGATTTATATTTTTGATTGCGTATTCGAAAATGAAGTGAGAGTACGAAAACCCTGTTATGGGATAAAAATATTTTTTGGGGACAGCATATATATAACGTGGATAATGAAGGTCATATTTTTCGGTATGCTCAATCCGAGGCAGTTTAAAAAAGTTATAATATGGAAATACGGAAAAGGGAAGGACAAAGGGTTTTGGCGAGATGACAGTAACATCTACGCCCTGGTTTGCAATTGAGTCTATACTCTGTTTTATGAATGTCCCAAGTTGAGGGTAATACCTGTTAGGAAATTCCTGACATGCTTCCAGTACTTTCATAATCTTTTGCTCGTTTTCGATTCGGATGCATCAAAAGCAGACAGAGGAGAGAAGTAATCCTATAAATACTTCTCTGCAAAATGCATTAAATTCTTGTCCATGGATTTTATACTAAACCCTCGTCCTTGAACTGAAAAAAATAATAAATAAAGCCATGGGATAAACTAATTAACTACTTTTACTATTCTGGTAACCGGCTACTATGTTTAAAAAAGTAAATAATATTTTCCTGGTTTATTACGGTTCTTTCAATGCTAAATCAGGTTCGAATATCCATATTCTAGAACTTCTGAAAAACTTAAAAAAATATACTGATATAGTCCTGTTTGCACCCGGACAGAAGAGCGTAGACCGTACTCTTCCAGGGATAAAATGCGTGCCTGTAATAGACAATAAATATCTTGTACAGCCCTCTTACGAATTCATGCTTTCTTTTTACCTTCTTTATTCTTGCATAAAAAATAGGCCTGATGTGCTCTATCTTCGCCAGAATTCTTTTCCGTTCTTTCCTATACTTCTATGTAAAATTCTAAAAATTCCTTCCATAGTAGAAGTTAATGGGATAGTTCTGGATGAGTTAAAGGTCGATCCAAATTCACAGTCTTTTGCGTATAGAGTTTTCTCTCATCTGGCACTCAGGTCTGAAAACTTTAATTACAGGCACTGCGACAGAATTGTTTCAGTCACGGATAAACTCAGGGACGAACTTGTGAGATTATACTCAGTTCCTGAGAGCAAAATCTATGTTATTAACAATGGGGCAAATACTGATGTATTTAAGCCTCTAGATTCCAAACAGACCAGAGAAAAGCTGCAGCTTGAAAACTCAAAAAAGTACATATGCTTTGTCGGGAACCTTGCAGCCTGGCAGGGAGTTGAATATCTAATTCATGCCTCTCCTTTGATTCTGGAGAAATGTCCTGATGCTCATTTCCTTGTTGTAGGAGACGGAGTTATGAAGGAGAAACTGATGGAAATAGCTTCTAGGTTAGGGCTTTCGGGTAAATTTACTTTCACCGGAAGAATTCCATACGAACAGGTTCCTCTCTACATCAACGCGGCTGATGTTTGCGTTGCTCCTTTCATCAAGGAAAGAAACTCAAAAATAGGACTTTCAGCATTGAAAACTTATGAGTACCTTGCCTGTGGAAAGCCTATTGTGGCAAGCGGTATTTCGGGAGTCAAAGATTTAATTGAAGCTTCAGATGGCGGAATTTCCGTAACTCCTGAAGATCCTGAACAACTTGCGATTGCTGTAGTTAAATTACTTCTCGATGAAAATACCCGAGCTCTTATGGGAGAGAAAGGCCGAAGATATGTCGTTGAGAATCACAGCTGGGACGGAGTTGCGAGAAAAATTCTTGACATATGCAAAGGACTCAGTCCCAAAATCTAGTGATAAAAGTAAGTGTAACATCACTACACAAAATTATAATTCTATAATTATGTAATGATGTTACGGCAAAAACAATGGTAACTATAAACCTTACTCTTAATAACTTTTCGGAGCTCCCTGCTCTCTTAGACGTTTTTGGTTGTTTTGGAAACGATTATGAATATACCACACGAGGAATTTTTCGTAGAAAAATTCCTCCAGTCTGTTCAATTTGTAGTACTCCAATGGTTCATAATGGCTATAATCCTCATACTAAAGAAGGTCTTGGAGAAATCAACATTGGTCGATATAAATGCTCAAATTGTGGTAATACACACGAAGAAGATCATAGTTTTTGGGAAGATCTGAAGACTTTACTTTTTAATTCATTCAATGATTTCTTCCAGTTACTCAGATACCATAACGTTTCATACGATGGAATTTCTGATATAATGGACTTCATCTATCCRAGATCAAAAAGCACTATTTTAAGAGCATTCTACGAAGAAATGGAACAGAAAACTGTTCCATTTTCAGAAAATATACATATGGTRCACTATGACGAACAACATCCAAAAGAAGGAAGATGTCAGAAATACCGTTTAACTTTACTGGATGCAAAAACTCAAAGAACGATAGCAGATGAACTTTTTGAAGATAAGAGTTCAGAAACCATCAAGGGATTTTTACAGAAAAATCTGGATGCATCAGAGCCTGTGTTTATCGTTACGGACTTTGATAAGAGATACCCTGATATATTAAAGGAAATTTTTGGGGATAAGTTAGTCCATCAATATTGTTTRATGCACTTAAACAAGCTTATTGTTAGTGATTTCCCAAAAAATACAACAATTGAACA